>JAJYNS010000111.1 GCA_021786195.1 Actinomycetes bacterium
CACCTTGTTCTCGCTGCTGCTCACCGTCACCTGGATGCACGGCCGGTCCGGCGCGATGTGGCTCGTCGTGATGCGAGTCTTCCAGGGCGTCGGCTCGGCGCTGCTCGTCGCCAACTCCGCCGCCATCCTCACCGACGCCTTCCCCGAGCACCAGCGGGGTATGGCGCTCGGCATCAACAACGTCGCCGGGATCAGCGGCACCTTCATCGGCCTCGTGCTCGGAGGGCTGCTCGCGCCGATCGACTGGCGCCTTGTCTTCCTGATCTCGGTCCCCTTCGGCCTGCTCGGGACCGTCTGGGCCTACACACGGCTCGAGGAGCGCGGCGTGCGACGGCCCGGGCGCATCGACTGGCCGGGCAACCTCACCTTCGCGCTCGGCCTTGTCGGGGTCATGATCGGGCTCACCTACGGCATCGAGCCCTACGGTGGCTCCCCGATGGGCTGGACGAGCCCCCGGGTGCTCGCCTCGCTGTCCTCGGGGGTGGCGCTGCTCGCCGCCTTCGCCGCCATCGAGTCGAGGAGCCCGAACCCGATGTTCCGGCTCTCGCTCTTTCGCATCCGCGCCTTCTCCGCAGGCAGCCTTTCGACGCTCTTGTCGGGGATCGCCCGAGGCGGCCTGATGTTCATGCTCGTCATCTGGCTCCAGGGGATCTGGCTCCCCCTCCACGGCTACGACTTCGCCCGCACCCCACTGTGGGCGGGGATCTACATGCTCCCCCTCACGAGCGGCTTCCTGCTCGCGGGACCGATCTCGGGCCTGTTGTCGGACCGCTTCGGCTCCCGGCCGTTCGCGACGGGCGGGATGCTCGCCGCGGCGACGAGCTTCGGGCTGTTCCTCGCGATGCCCGTCGACTTCTCCTACCTCGACTTCGCGCTGCTCCTGCTGCTCAACGGCCTCGCCATGGGAGCTTTCGCCTCGCCCAACCGAGCCGGGGTCATGAACAGCCTCCCCGCGCAGCACCGAGGCGTCGGCGGGGGCATGAACTCGACCTTCCAGAACTCGGCCCAGGTGCTCTCGATCGGGATCTTCTTCTCGCTCATGATCCTCGGGCTCTCCTCGACCCTCCCGGCGGCCCTCGGCCACGGGCTCGGCGCCGAGGGCGTGCCCGCGGCCGTGGCGGCCCGCGTCTCGCACCTGCCGCCCGTCTCGATCCTCTTCGCCGCCTTCCTCGGCTACAACCCGATGCGCCACCTGCTCGGATCTCACGTGCTGGCGGCGCTCGCCCCGGCCCACGCGCGGCTGCTCACGGGAAGGGCGTTCTTCCCGAGCCTCATCTCGGCGCCCTTCCGATCGGGCCTCCACAAGGCCTTCGCCTTCGCCATAGCCGCCTGCCTGGTGGCCGCGGCCTGCTCTTGGCTGCGCGGCGGCCGCTACGTCTACCGGGAGCCGGCCGGAGCGGTGCCCGCCGGCACGGCTCCGGCGAGCGCGCCGGGCCAGGCCGCCACGGCTTCGACCGCCACGGCTTCGACCGCCACGGTGCCGCGGCCCTAGGATCGGCCGGAAGGCGGCCGACCGTCGCCGGCCCGTGCCGGTGCGACGAGGAAGTCAGGTCGGGACGAACCGTCACGAGGAGGATCTGCACCGTGACCGAGAGCGTCACCATCACGGACAATCGGACGGGGCAGTCGGTCGAGGTCCCGATCGTCGACGGCGCGGTCAGCGCCGCCGAGTGGGCCAAGCTGCTCCCGGGCATCTGGTTCTACGACCCCGGCCTGGGGACGACCGCGGAGTGCGAGAGCGCGATCACCTACATCGACGGCGAGGCCGGCATCCTCCGCTACCGCGGCTACCCGATCGAGCAGCTCGCCGAGGGCTCGACCTACCTCGAGGTGGCCTACCTCCTCCTCAACGGCGAGCTGCCGGTGAGGGCCGAGCTCGACCGCTTCACGGAGGAGATCCGGCAGCACACCTTCATCCACGAGAACATGCGGAAGCGCTTCTTCGACGGGTTCCACTACGACGCCCACCCGATGGGGATGCTCGTCTCCTCCGTCGCCGCCCTCTCCACCTTCTACCCCGAGGCGAAGCGGATCGACGAGCCCGAGACCCGCCGCCGCCAGGCGGTCCGCCTGATCGCGAAGGTGCCGACGCTCGCCGCGGCGGCGCACCGCTTCAGCATCGGCAAGCCGTTCGTCTACCCGGACGTGTCGCTCTCTTTCGCCGAGAACTTCCTCTCGATGATGTGGCGGGGCGCCGAGCCGCGCTTCGAGGCCGATCCCGCCTTGGTCCGGGCAATCGAGGTCCTGTTCATCCTCCACGCCGACCACGAGCAGAACTGCTCCACGACGACGATGCGCGTCGTCGGCTCCGCCCACGCCGACCCCTACTCGGCCTGCGCCGCGGCCATCGCCGCCCTCTACGGGCCCCGCCACGGCGGCGCGAACGAGGCGGTGCTGAGGATGCTCACCTCGATCGGCTCCCTGGACGCCGTGCCGGAGTTCGTGCGCTCGGTCAAGGAGGGCCACGGCCGGCTGCAGGGCTTCGGGCACCGCGTCTACAAGAACTACGACCCCCGGGCGAAGATCATCCGGGAGGTTGCCTACGACGTGTTCGAGGTGACCGGCAAGAACCCGCTGCTCGACATCGCGCTCAAGCTCGAGGAGGTCGCCCTCGCGGACGAGTACTTCTCCTCCCGCCGGCTCTACCCGAACGTCGACTTCTACTCCGGCCTCATCTACCAGGCGCTCGGCTTCCCCGTCGAGCTGTTCCCGGTGCTCTTCGCGATCCCCCGCACCTCCGGCTGGCTGGCGCACTGGTCGGAGATGCTCGAGAAGAACACACGCATCGCCCGCCCTCGGCAGGTCTACACCGGCCAGGACGAGCGCCCCTACGTCCCGCTCGCCGAGCGGGGCTGAGGGATCGATCTCTGGCGCGCATGGCCTCGATGCGCTAGACAGATTGCCGGCACGCCAGGGCGCCCGTCACGGGGGCGGCCCGGGGCGCTGCAGGGGGCCGGCCCGCGCCGATTCGGCAGGCGCGCCGGAACGGCTCGGGCGTCCTTCGCGATCGCCCGGCCAGGACCGGGGGGATCCCGCCCCCGGCCCGCCGGCTCGAGCCGGGGGGTCGGGGGCGCGTCCGCGTGCGCGTGCCACCGAGAACAGCGCGACGGCTGCGGCGGCGGCGACGTTGAGCGAGCCGAGCGGGCCGGCGAGCGGGATGCGCGCCAGCTCGTCGCAGCGCCGTCTCGTGAGCGGCGCCAGGCCGCGGCCCTCCGACCCGAGCACGAGCGCGACGGCCTCGGCCGCAAGGCCGAGCTCGAAGACGCTGAGGGGAGCCTCCGGGTCGAGGCCCACGCTCCACACTCCCGCGCGCCGGAGGGCCAGCAGCGCCGCGGGGGCTCCGGGCACCAGGGCGATCGGCAGGTGCTCGACCGCGCCCGCCGAGGCCTTCACCGCGGCGGGCGAGAGGTGCGCGGCCCGCTGGCGCGGGAGCAGCACCCCGGTGGCTCCTGCCGACAGCGCGGAGCGGAGGATGGCGCCCAGGTTCTGCGGGTCGGTGACCCCGTCGAGCAGCACGAGGAACGGTGCCGGCGCCTTGGCGCCGGCGCCTCGGACAAGGGTCTCGAGGCGCGCGGGCCGCAGCGGCTCCGCCACGGCCAGCACACCTTGGGGCGCCTCGGTGCGGGCCCGGGCCGACAGCAGCTCCGGAGTGACCCTCCGCACCCGGGCGCCGGCGGCGGCGGCCAACGCCTCGAGCTCGCCGAGGGCCGGGGAGCCCTCCCGGCCCTTGGCGACCAGCACCTCGAGGACCCGACGCCTGCGGGCGGCGAGGAGCTCGCGCACGGCCCGGCGCCCCTCGACCTGCTCGCCTCCGAGCGCGGCGGGCGCCTCCCGCCGAGCGCTCACCCGCCTGCCCGCTCGAGCAGCGCCACCGCCATGCAGCAGAGCCCTTCGACCCTCCCGAGGCTCCCGAGGCCTTCCGGCCGGGTCGCCTTGACGTGCACCGGACCGCCCGCTCGCTCCGAGAGGCGCCGCATCATCTCCTCCCGTGCCGGCGCGATCCTCGGCCGCTCGGCGACGACGGTGCAGTCGGCGTTCACGAGCCGCCACCCGGCGGCGGCCGCCGCGCCGGCGCAGTCGGCCAGCAGCAACATCGAGTCCGCGCCCCGGAAGCGCTCGTCGGTGTCGGGAAAGCGCGAGCCGATGTCGCCGAGGCCGGCCGCCCCGAGGATCGCGTCGGCGAGTGCATGGGCGAGGGCGTCGGCGTCGCTGTGGCCCGAGAGGCGGCGCTCGCCGGCGAAGCCGACGCCGCCCAGCACGAGCGGGCCCGGGGCTGCGCCGCCCTGGCCGCCTTGGGTCGCGGCCTCGGGCCCGTCCACGAAGGGGTGGACGTCCAGGCCGAGGCCGACGCGCAGCTCGCTCACGCCGGCTCGCCCGACCAGGGCGCTCCGGTCGGCACCCCTGCAGGCGGCCGGAGCCGGCCGGCGGCGACCAGCTCCATCCAGGCGAGGTCGGCAGGCGTGGTGAGCTTGAGGTTCGCCGGGTCTCCGGTGACGACGACCACACGGCCGCCGATCGCCTCGACCAGCGCCGCGTCGTCCGTCGCCTCGCCCGCCGCCTCGTGAGCCCGACGAAGGACGCCCGCGTCGAAGGCCTGGGGGGTCTGGACGGCCACGAGCTCCTCGCGCCGCAGCGTCTCGAGGACGTCCCCCTCGGCGACCCGCTTCACCGTGTCCCGGACGGCGACGCCGGGCACGGCGCCGTCCGCACCTGCCAGGACGGCGGCGACGACCGCCTCGAACAGCTCAGGCGGCGCCAGGGGCCGAGCTGCGTCGTGGACGACGACGATCCTCGCAGAGCTCGGGACCGCCTCGAGGCCCGCCCGGACCGAGGCCGAGCGGCTGGGGCCTCCCGCGACGACCACCTCGCCCGGCCGGAGGGCCCACCGCAGCTCGCCCTGCACGCCCGCGGCGGGCGGCTCGAGGGAGTCTGCCGGCACGACGAGCACGACGCCGGAGGTGACCGAGCGCGCCGCGTCGAGCGCCCAGTCGACGATCGGCCTCCCCTCGAGCGAGACGAACTGCTTCCTCGAGCCGAACCGGCTCCCCGAGCCCGCGGCGACGACCACGGCCCAGACCTCCGGGCCCCGCCCCAGGCGGCTCACCGCTCCCCTGCCGAGCTAGGGCAGAGCGGCGTCCAGCCGCTCCTCGGCCTCCGCCTCGCTGACGCCGATGGCGAAGGTGAGCTCGGACACGAGGATCTGCCGGGCTCGGTTGAGCATGCGCTTCTCGCCCGCCGACAGGCCCTTGTCCTTGTCCCGGATGGACAGGTTCCGCACCACCTCGGCGACCTGGTAGATGTCGCCCGACTTCAGCTTCTCGACGTGGTTCTTGTAGCGCCGAGACCAGTTGGTCGGCATCCGCGCCTCCTTCTTGCGAAGGACGGCGAAGACCTCCTCGACCTCCTCGTCGTTGATCACCTCGCGCAGGCCGACCTCGTCCGTGTTGTCCGCCGGGACCATCAAGGTGAGGTCGCCGTAGGCGAGCCGGAGCACGAGGTACTCGCGCTTCTGGCCGAACGCCTCCCGGACCTCCCGCTTCTCTACGACCGCGGCACCGTGGTGGGGATAGACGACCTTGTCGCCGACATCGAACACTTGGCGACTCCTCGAGGAGCAGGTGGCTGGTGGGGCGCTCGCGCCCCTCCAGGCGCGCGGCCGCGCAACCCTGGGGCGTTGCGTTCACCCATTCTACCGTCAGCCATAACCTTCGAGGATGCTGGTCTCGGCGATCCGGGCCAGGCCCTCTTTCACGAGCTTCGCCTGCTGCTCGTCCATCCCCGCGGCCTCGACGAGCTCGCTCGCCGGCGCGCGCACCAGCCGGTGGAGGTCGCCGAAGTGCTCGACGAGGCGGCTGGCCGTCTCCGGGGTGACCTGGGGCACCCGACGCAGCAGCCGGATCCCGAGCGGGGCGAGCGGCGCGTCGAGGTCGACCTCGACGGCCTCGGACCCGGTGAGCGCCTGGACGACGCGCTCCAGCCCGAGCAGCTCGCTCGCGCTCAGCTGCTCGAGCCGGGCGAGCACCTCCTCGACCGTCGCACCGCCGACGATCGAGCGGTAGTCGTCCAGGACGAGCCGGCGCTCGTCGGCGACGCCGTGCATCAGCTCGGCGGACTGCAGCCGCAGCAGCCTGCCGTGCTCTCCGAGCTCGTCGACCAGCTCCGCGAGCTCCTCGGCGACGCGCTCGACCATCTCACCACGCTGCAGGACCGTCGCGACGTCCCGCACCGTCACGAGGTCCTCCACCTCCGAGGCGGTGAGCGCAGCCGTGACGGCGTCGAGGCGCGAGCGGAAGCGCTCGAGCGTCTGGAGCAGGTGGTTGGCCCGCCCGACGAGCAGGTCGACGGAACGGAGCTGGTGCTTCACCTCGCCCTGGTAGATCGTGATCGTGCCCATCTCCTCCGAGACGGCCACGACCTGGACCGGGACGCAGCGCGCCACCCGCTCGGCGGTGCGGTGCCGAGTCCCGGTCTCCGTCGTCGGGGCGTTCGGGTCCGGGACCAGGTGGACGTTCGCCCAGGCGATTCGCCTGCCCGTCCGGTCGAGCACGATCGCCCCGTCCATCTTGGCCAGCTCGGAGAGGCGCTGGGGGGTCATCTCCGCGTCGAGGTGGAAGCCGCCCGAGCAGATCTCGAGGACCTCGGGGCCGTCGCCCAGGACGATGAGGGCCCCCATGTGGGCACGGAGGATCCGGTCGAGCCCCTCTCGCAGCGCCGAGCCGGGGACGACCCGGGCGAGCAGCTGTGCCACCGCCTTGCCGTCCCGGGGGCTCATTGACGCATGGTACCCAGGCCGAGGCCGAGCGCCGCCTCGGCGAGCGTCGGGGCGCGCAGGAGGCTGAGCGGCGGCGGGGCGTCCGGCGCCGAAGGAGGGACGACGGCCCACGCGAACCCGAGGCGTGCGGCCTCGGCGAGCCGCCGGTCGGTGTGCGCGACCTGGCGGACCTCCCCGCCGAGACCGACCTCGCCACAGGCGACGAGGTCCGCGGGCAACGGCGTGCCCGTCGCCGCGGACGACACGGCGAGCCCCAGGGCGAGGTCGACCGCCGGCTCGGCCACCTTGACGCCTCCGACGACCGAGACGAAGACGTCTCTGCCTGCGAGGACGAGCCCGAGACGTTGCTCGAGCACGGCGAGGACCATCGCGAGCCGGCCCGGCGGCACGCCCTGCGCCCCGCGGCGAGGGTTCGCGAGGGGGCTCGCCGCGACGAGCGCCTGGAGCTCGACCAAAAGGGCCCTGCGGCCCTCGACCACCGGGACGACCACGCTCCCGGCGACGCCGGCCCGGCGGTCGGCGAGCAGCAGGGAGCTCGGGTCGGCGACACCGGCGAGGCCCCGGGCGGTCATCTCGAACAGCGCGAGCTCCCCGCTCGGGCCGAACCGGTGCTTGGCGACCGACAGGACGCGCACGCCGTGATGGCGGTCCCCTTCGAGCGAGCACACGGTGTCCACCAGGTGCTCGAGCACCTTCGGTCCGGCGATCACCCCGTCCTTGGTGACGTGCCCTGCGAGGACCGTGGCGACCTGGGCACGCTTGGCGTAGGCGACGAGCTGGGCCGCGCACTCCCGGACCTGGGCCACGCTGCCGGCCGCCTGGGAGAGCTCGGGATCGGCGACGGCCTGGACCGAGTCGACGACGAGCAGGTCCGGAGCGACCTCCTCGGCCACCTCGAGGGCCCTGGGCAGCGAGGTCGTCGCGACCACCTGGACCCCCTCGACCGCCGCCGAGAGCCGGCCGGCGCGGCGGCGCAGCTGCTCCGCCGACTCCTCGGCGCAGACGTAGAGGCTGCGCCCGCCGCGACGCGCCCAGGAGGCCGCCACCTGGAGCAGCAGCGTCGACTTGCCGACCCCGGGCTCACCGCCGACCAGCGTGACCGACCCGGCGACCAGACCACCGGACAGCGCCAGGTCGAGCCCGTCGATCCCGGTCCTACGGGGCCGGCCCGAGTCCTCCGGGAGCTCCTGCAGCGCGACGGGCCCGACGGCGGCGTCGACCGCCGGCCATCCCCCGCCTGCCCCGCGCCGGGTGCCTGGCCCCCGCCGGGCACCTTCGGCCGCGGGCGACCCCGAGCGCGGGCGCTCCTGCGCTTCGACCAGGGTGTTCCACTCGCCACAGCTCGAGCAGCGGCCGGCCCAGCGCAGGTGGACGGCACCGCATCGAGTGCACCGGTGGACCAACCGCTCCCGCACGGTCAGGTGAGCGTAGGGGGTCGCTGTCACACCGCCGGAGGCTCGGGGCGGACGGTCAGACGAGCCGCCGGCGCGTGCAACCGCGACCGGCGGCAGTCGGGCGCAGCCCCGGTGCCGAGGGACTAGGAGTCGGCGCCGGCTCCAGCGAGCTCGACCGGCGGCGGCTCGAAGCCCTCGATCGCCCGGAAGACGATCTGGTCGCCCTCGGCGTCGCAGATCACGGTCTCTCCGACTCGGAACTCCTTCCACAGGATCTTCTCCGAGAGCGGGTCCTCGATCAGCTGCTGGATCGCCCGCCGGAGCGGCCGCGCCCCGAGCGCCGGCTCGTAGCCGCGCTTCGCGACGAGCTCCTTGGCGGCGAGGGTCAGCTCGAGACCGATGCCCTGTCCCTCGAGCTGCTCGCGCACGCGCTTGACCATGAGGTCGACGATCTCGGTGACCTCGTGGAGCTGGAGCTCGTGGAAGACGATGACCTCGTCGATCCGGTTGAGGAACTCGGGGCGGAAGTGGCCCTTCAGGGCCTCTTGCACCTTGGACTTCATCCGCTCGTAGGTGACCGCCTCGGTCGACTTCGCGAAGCCCACGGACACCTTCCTCAGATCGGCCGTGCCGAGGTTGGAGGTCATGATCAGCACGGTGTTCTTGAAGTCGACGGTGCGTCCCTGGGCGTCGGTGAGCCGGCCGTCCTCCAGTATCTGGAGCAGCGCGTTGAACACGTCGGGGTGGGCCTTCTCGACCTCGTCGAACAGCACCACGGCGAACGGCTTCCGGCGCACGGCCTCGGTGAGCTGGCCGCCCTCCTCGTAGCCGACGTAGCCGGGGGGCGAGCCGACAAGGCGGGAGACCGTGTGCTTCTCCATGTACTCGCTCATGTCGAGCTGGATGAGCGCGCTCTCGTCCCCGAAGAGGAACTCGGCGAGCGCCTTGGCCAGCTCGGTCTTCCCGACCCCGGTGGGCCCGAGGAAGATGAACGACCCCGAGGGCCGCTTCGGGTCCTTCAGCCCGGCACGGGTGCGGCGGATCGCCCGGGACAGCGCCTTGATCGCGTCCTCCTGGCCCACGATCCGCTTGTGCAGCTCGTCCTCCATCCGGAGCAGCTTCGCCGTCTCCTCCTCGGTCAGCTTGTAGACCGGGATGCCCGTCCAGTTGGCGAGGACCTCGGCGATGACGTCCTCGTCGACGACGTCGAACAGCTCGATGCCCTCCGAGCGCCACTCCTGCTCGAGGGCCGTCTTGCGCTCGAGCTTCGAGCTCTCCTGGTCGGCCAGCCGCTTCGCCAGCTCGAAGTTCTGCTTCTCGAGCGCGGCCTCCTTCTCGAGCCGGATCCGGCTCAGCTCCTCCTCGAGCTTGCGGTACTCGGGCGGGGTCGACATCCGGCGGATCCGCAGCCGGCTGCCCGCCTCGTCGATCAGGTCGATCGCCTTGTCCGGCAGGTACCGGTCGGAGATGTAGCGGTCGGCCAGGTTCGCGGCGGCGACGAGCGCCTGGTCGGTGATCGTCACGTGGTGGTGCTGCTCGTAACGGTCGCGCAGGCCCGTCAGGATCTCGATGGTGTGGCCGACGGAGGGCTCCTCGACCTTGATCGGCTGGAACCGCCGCTCGAGCGCGGCGTCCTTCTCCAGGTGCTTGCGGTACTCGTCGAGCGTGGTCGCGCCGATCGTCTGGAGCTCGCCCCGGGCGAGCATCGGCTTCAGGATGGAGGCGGCGTCGATCGCTCCCTCGGCGGCGCCGGCGCCGACGAGGGTGTGCAGCTCGTCGATGAAAAGGATCGTGTCGCCTCGGGTACGGATCTCCTTCAGCACCTTCTTCAGGCGCTCCTCGAAGTCGCCGCGGTAGCGGCTGCCGGCCACCAGGGCGCCGAGGTCGAGCGTGTAGAGCTGCTTGCCTTTCAACGTCTCGGGGACGTCGTTGGCGACGATCTGCTGGGAGAGCCCCTCCACGATCGCGGTCTTGCCGACCCCGGGCTCACCGATCAGCACCGGGTTGTTCTTCGTGCGGCGCGACAGCACCTGCATGAGGCGCTCGATCTCCCGGTCTCGCCCGATGACCGGGTCGAGCTTGTGCTCGCGGGCCAGCTGGGTCAGGTTGCGGCCGAACTGGTCGAGCACCGGGGAGCCGGCGGGCGTCTCCTGGCTCGCAGGCCCGCCCGCGGGGGCGGTTGCCGGGTCCCGCCCCTGGTAGCCGGAGAGCAGCTGGATGACCTGCTGGCGGACGCGGGGCAGGTCGGCGCCGAGGCTCTGCAGCACCTGGGCGGCGACCCCCTCGCCCTCCCGGACGAGCCCGAGGAGCATGTGCTCGGTGCCGATGTAGTTGTGCCCGAGCTGGAGCGCCTCCCGAAGCGACAGCTCGAGGACCTTCTTCGCCCGGGGGGTGAACGGGGGCGACCCGGTCGGCGCCGAGCCGGCGGGACCGATCGTCTCCTCCACCTTCTCCCGCACGGCCTCGAGAGAGATCCCGAGCGACTCGAGCGCCTTGGCGGCCAGGCCCTCCCCTTCGTGGATCAGGCCGAGCAGGATGTGCTCCGTGCCGATGAAGCTGTGATTGAGGAGGCGCGCCTCCTCCTGGGCAAGCACCAGCACCCGCCGTGCCCGGTCAGTGAACCGCTCGAACAACTCAGGCTCCCTCGACGTCCCCGCCTCGCCCCGAGTCTATCGGGCGGGACCCCGCCGCTGACGCCGGCCCCGGCGGCACACCACCGGGAGCTGGGCATTGCCGGCCGCCAGGACTTGTGGCGTATCGTGCGTCCAGTGAACGCGCCGGACCCCTTCGCGCTCGCCCTTCCCGACGAGGAGCTCGCGAGGATCGAGGAGTACCTGCACCGGGCCGTGCGGCGCGACGACCCGTTCCTGGACGAGATCGCGACCCACCTGATCGACGCCGGCGGCAAGCGGCTCAGGCCGGCGCTCACGCTCACCTCGGCGTCCCTTGCCGCCCCGCGCCAGGACGGGCCGGGCGCGAGCGACGAGACACTGCTCGGCGCGGTGTCGGTCGAGCTGGTCCACCTCGCCTCCCTCTACCACGACGACGTCATGGACGAGGCGACCCGGCGCCGCAACGTCGTCAGCGTCAACGCCCGGTGGGGCAACCTCCTCGCCATCGTCGCCGGCGACTACCTCCTCGCCCGGTCGGCCGAGATCGCCGCCAGCCTCGGCACCGAGGTCGCCGGCCTGCTCGCCGCGACGCTCGCCCGCCTGTGCCACGGCCAGGTCGCCGAGGTGCGCGCCGCGTACCGCCTCGACCGGACCGAGGAGGACTACTTCAACACCATCGCCGACAAGACGGCGGCCCTGATCTCGGCGGCCTGCCGCATCGGCGCCCTCACCGCGGGCCTGCCGCGTGAGCAGGTGGAGACGCTCACGGTCTTCGGCGAGTCCCTCGGGATGGTCTTCCAGATCCGTGACGACGTGCTCGACGTGCTCGCGAGCGAGCAGGAGCTCGGCAAGCCCCCGGGGCAGGACCTCGCCGAGGGCGTCTACACCCTCCCGGTCCAGCGCGCCCTACGGGACGCCAAGATCGGGCCCGAGCTGCGCTCGCTCCTCGGTCGGCCACTGGACGCGGACGAGGTGGATGTCGCGCGCACCCTCGTGTCGGAGTCCTCCGGCATCGCCGCCGCGGCCGACGCGGCCGGACGCTACGCGACCAAGGCCCTCGAGGCCGCGGCCCGCCTCGGCGACGGGGAGGTGTCGGAGGCGCTCTCTCGGCTCGGCATGAGCCTCCTCGACGACCTCGAGCGCTCCACTCGCGCCCTCGCGAGCTGATCCGGCTCAGGCCTGCTCGGGCCTGAGGGCCGGGAACAGCAGCACCTCACGGATCGAGGAGGCACCCGCGAGGAGCATCACGACCCGATCGATCCCGATCCCGATCCCCCCCGTCGGCGGCAGGCCGTGCTCGAGCGCCCGCAGGAAGTCCTCGTCGACCACCATCGCCTCCTCGTCGCCGGCGGCGTGCTCTGCCGCCTGGGCCTCGAGGCGGCGGCGCTGCTCGACCGGATCGCACAGCTCGGAGAACGCGTTCGCGAGCTCCCTGCCTGCGGCGACCACCTCGAAGCGCTCCACGTAGCCCGGTCGGCTGCGGTGGTCCCGGGCGAGCGGCGAGACCTCCTTCGGGTAGTCGGTGACGATCACCGGTCCCCACAGGTCGGGCTCGGTCGTCTTCTCGTAGACCTCGAGCAGCACGACGCCCGCGCCCCCTCGCACCTCGAGCTCCAGCCCGAGGGCGGAGGCCCGACGCCGCAGCTCCGCCTCGCCCATGTCCAGGGTGAGCTCGGTCCCCGTCCGCTCCTCGAGAAGCTCCTCGAGCGTCGCCCGGCGCCAGGGAGGCGTGAGGTCGAGCTCCCGTCCCTGGTAGGTGAGCTGGGTCGTCCCGAGCACGTCGGACGCGGCGCCGGCGACGAGGTGCTCGGCGAGCTCCATCATGTCGGTGTAGTCGGCATAGGCCTGGTAGGCCTCGAGGCCGGTGAACTCCGGGTTGTGCCTCGGGGAGAGCCCCTCGTTGCGGAAGATGCGCCCGAGCTCGTAGACGCGCTCGAAGCCGCCGACGACGAGGCGCTTCAGGTGCAGCTCGGTCGCGATGCGCAGGTAGAAGTCGGCGTGGAGCGCGTTGTAGTGCGTGACGAACGGCCTGGCGTGGGCGCCGCCGGGGATGGGGTGGAGGATCGGGGTCTCCACCTCGACAAAGCCCCGCCCGTCGAGGCGGCGGCGGATCGAGGCCACGATGCGCGAGCGCAGGAGGAAGGTCGCACGCGACGACTCGTTCGCCCAGAGGTCGACCTCCCGCTGGCGGTAGCGGGTCTCGACGTCCTGGACGCCACGCCACTTGTCGCCGAAGCCGAGGCGTGCCTCGGCGAGCAGGGACCAGGTCGCGACCTCGACGGAGAGCTCCCCTCGCTTGGTCCGGACGACCTCGCCGGTCACGCCGATCCAGTCGCCGAGGGCGAGCCGGGTCAGCTCCTCGAAGCGCTCGCAGCTCGTAGCCTGGGCGAAGAGCTGGATCGAGCCGGTCCAGTCCCTCAGCTGGGCGAAGGCGACCCGCCCCTGGGGGCGCGAGCGCATCACCCGGCCGGCGAGGGTGACCACCGAGCCCGAGGACTCACCCGGCGCGAGCCCGGCGTAGGCGGGGTCCGAGGCGACCGCGCCGGCGCCGACCGTCCCGGGGAACCGGTAGGGGAAGGCGCTCACCGGCGCGGCGCGTCGGCGTCCCGACCGGTGTTGCGCAGGTACAGCAGCCTGAGCCCGTGCAGCGTGAGCCAGGGCTCGAGGTGCTGGACCTTGCGAGAGTGCGGCGCGACGACCCCCCCGAGCCCCCCGGTCGCGACGACCGTCGCGTCCCCGAGCTCCTGCTCGAGCCGCTCGCACATCCCGTCGACGAGCGCTGCGTGCCCGAAGACGGCACCGACCTGCATGGACTCGACGGTCGAGCGCCCGATCGCCCGCCGGGGCTCGCCGAGCGCCACCCTCGGCAGCGCCGCCGCGGCGGCGCACAGGGCCTGCATCGAGATCTCGATGCCCGGCACGATCGCCCCCCCGAGGTACTCCCCAGCCGCCGAGATGGCGTCGAAGGTCGTCGCCGTACCGAGGTCGACGACGACGATGGGGGGCTCGAAGAGGTCGAGCGCCGCGACTGCGTCGGCGATACGGTCCGCCCCGACCTCTCTCGGGTTGTCGTAGAGGACCGGCATTCCGGTCCGGACCCCGGGCTCGACGACGACGAGGGGGACGTCGAACCATCTGGCGGCCGTCTCGCGAAGCGCCACGGTCACGGCGGGCACCGAAGAGCAGAAGACGATCCCCTCGATCAGGCCCCGACCGCCGGGATCCTCCGAAGCCCCGGGGCCGCCGGTGCCTCTCACGCGCAGCCCGTCCAGCCCGAGCAGCTGGCTGAGCAGGAGGGCGTGCTCGTCGGCGGTCCGCTCCGCCACCGTCGCCGCCCTCCAGCTGCGGACGAGGCCGGGAACCTCGCCGGGCGGACGGCCGTCGGTGGTGGCGAGGGGACCCGAGGTCTCGAACACCCCGACGACCGTCTGGGTGTTGCCGACGTCGACGGCGAGCAGCACGCCCTACTTCCTACCCGATCGGCGGGCGGGCCGGCCCGGGCGCGGGGCCGACCCGCCGCACGGCCGCGGCGACCCCGGCGGCGCCGCCGAACGACGAGCGCCACCCGGCCGGCACGAGCGACGGGTCGAGGTCCTCGAGCGGCGCGAGGACGAAGGCCCGCTCGAACATGCGAGGGTGCGGCACCACGAGGTCGACGTCGCCGATCTCCTCGTCGCCGACGAGGAGCACGTCGACGTCGAGGGTGCGCGGCCCGAAGCGCACGCTGCGCACCCGGCCGGCGGCGCGCTCGAGGCGCTGGGCGAGGGCGAGAAGGTCCCGAGCCCCGAGCGCGGTCTCGACGCGCACGACGCAGTTGAGGTAGCGGCCCTGGCCCTCGGGCCCGCCGACCGGCTCGGTCTCGTAGACCGGCGAGCAGGCGAGATCGGGGTCGATCCCTCTCAGGCCGGAGAGCGCCCGGGCCAGGTGGCCCTCGCGGTCGCCGAGGTTCGAGCCGAGGCCGAGGTACGCGCGCCGCACCCTGCCCGGCTCGGCGACCGGGCCGCCGGCGCGGTCGCCGAGCCGCCTTCGAGTGATGCGCACCCCGACGCTTCCCACGTCGGCGGGGAGCGGCGGGCGCAGCTTGCGGAGCACGACGGTCACGGTGCCGACTCCGGCCTCGGCGAGCAGCGAGGTCGCGATCGAGCCGGCGAGGGACTCGAGGAGCTGGTGGTGCTCCTCCGCGACGATGCGGCGTGCGCGCTCGACGAGCCGCCCGTAGTCGACGGTCGCCGAGAGATCGTCCTCCCGCGCCGCCGGGCCCAGGTCGGCCTCGACGACGAGGTCGACCTCGAACGGCTGCGGCTGGTCCTGCTCGGCGGGGTTCACCCCGTGGACTCCGAGGACCCGGAGCGAGCGGACCTCGATGAGGTCGCTCACGAGCGCCCGCTCGGCCGAGCGGCCGGTGGAGCAGGCGGCGCCCCGGGCGGCGAAGCGCCTTCGGCCGGCACGGTGGGCATCGGCACCTCCTCCGGCGGGGGCAGCTCGGCGACCAGGGCGACGATCGCCCTTCCCGCCGAGCCGAGCTGGCGGCGCAGCAGCTGCTCGACGGCGTAGACGGCCTGAGGCGGGTCCGGTACGAGGCCGCACCAGCAGAGGAAGCCGGCGACGACGCCGGCGACCCGCTCGCTCAGCTCCTCCTGGTGCACGAGGAGCCGCTCGCCGCTGCGGAGCCAGCCGAGCATCGCCGGGTAGAGGCCGAGCAGCGTCTCTCGGACGTCGTCCTGGAAGCTCAGGCCGAAGTGGGCGGCCGGGATCCCCTCCTCCTCGTAGGCGCGCAGGTTGTGCGAAGAGGGGAGCAGCGAGACGACTCGGGTGAAGCCCTGTCCCTCGAGCCAGAGGATCTCCTCGTGCCGCCGGACCCTCCGGTGGTAGGGCGCGCAGCCCCCGGGTCGCTCGCTCACCGCGAGGCGGTCCTTCACGATCCAGGCGAAGTTGCGCGGCGGTATGCCCTGCGCCCAGCGGCCCCTCATGAGCCCGGCCCCTCGGCGACGCGCGCCGGCATGCCGGCCGCCTGCCCCCCGGAGACCAGGGCCAGCGCCTGGACGGTCGCCGCGACGTCGTGGACTCGCAGCATCGAGACGCCGCAGGCCGCCGCCCAGACCGCGACGGCGAGCGAGCCCTCGAGGCGCTCCGAGGGGGGCAGGGGAGGCGACCCGAGCGGTGCGGCGAGCCGGCCGAGGAAGCTCTTCCGGCTCGCTCCGAGCAGGACCGGCGTGCCTTCCGCGACGAGCTCCGGCAGCGAGCGCAGCAGGGCCAGGTTGTGCTCGAGCGTCTTGCCGAACCCGATGCCGGGATCGACGTAGATCTCCTCGACGCCGGCGCGGCGAGCGGCAAGGGCGCCGGCCCCGAGGCAGGAGTGCACCTCTGCGACGACGTCCGAGTAGCGGGGGTCGTCCTGCATGTCGGCGGGGGTGCCTCGCATGTGCATGACCACGAGCCCCGCCCCGCCACCGGCGGCGCAGCTCGCCAGCCGCATCGAAACGTCGTTGACCAGCGTCGCGCCGCGTGCAATGGCTGCCTCGGCGACCGCCGGCTTCCTCGTGTCGATCGAGACGCGTACCCGCGCCGACAGCGCCTCGACGACCGGCAGGACTCGGCGGAGCTCCTCCTCCTCCGGGACCGGCGAGGCGCCCGGCCGGGTGGACTCGCCTCCGACGTCGACGACGTCGGCGCCCTGCTCGACCAGCCGCAGCCCGTGCGCCACGGCCTCCTCGGCGCGGAAGTAGCGCCCGCCGTCGTAGAAGGAGTCGGGCGTGACGTTCACGACGCCCATGACGAGCGGCTTCACCGCAGAAAGCCTAGGGCTCCGGCCTGCTGCTCGGCGCTCCTCTCCGGCTCGACGGGTCCGGGCCTAGCGGCCGGAGCGCACGAAGGCCATCGCCTCGGCCCGCGACGCAGGGTCCGTGCGGAACAGTCCGTGCACCGCCGAGGTGATCGTCGTCGCGCCCGGCTTGCGCACGCCTCGGATGCTCATGCACAGGTGCTCGGCCTCGAGCACGACGAGGGTCCCTCGAGGCCTCAGCACCCGCTCGATGGAACCGGCGATCGCCGTGGTGAGGCGCTCTTGCACCTGGAGGCGCCTCGAGTGCGCCTCGACGAGCCGGGCGAGCTTCGAGAGCCCGGTGATGTCCCCGCTCGGGTTCGGGATGTAGGCCACGTGGGCCCTGCCGATGAAAGGGACCAGATGGTGCTCGCACAGCGAGGCGAAGACGATGTCGCGCACCATCACCATCTCGTCGTGATCGGCCGAGAACACCGTCTCGAGGTGGCCGTCGGGGTCGACCTCCATACCGGACAGGAGCTCGGCGTACATCTGCGCGACTCGCCCGGGCGTCTCGCGCAGGCCTTCGCGGTCCGCGTCCTCCCCGACGGCGAGGAGGAGCTCGCGCACCGCGGCCGCGGCCCGCTCCAGGTCGACGGAGCGACCGGTCCGGGCAGCCGTCAACTCAGCTCGACTCCTTCGCCTCGTGCGGCTCTGATGTCCGGGAGGTTGCGCCAACGCTCTCCCACGTCCAGGCCGTAGCCGACGACGAAGATCGGGGGGATCTCGAAGCCGGTGTAGGCGATGTCGATGGGCGCCCGCTGCTGGCCCCGCTTGACGAGGAGCGCGCAGACCTCCAGGCTCGCGGGTTCGCGCGCGAGCAGGCCCTTGCGAAGGTAGGAGAGGGTGAGCCCGCTGTCGACGATGTCCTCGACGACGAGCACGTCGCGGCCGGACAGGTCCGTGTCGAGGTCCTTCACGATTCGGACGATCCCGCTCGTCTTGGTCGCCGCCCCGTAGGAAGAGACGGCCATGAAGTCCAGCTCGACCGGCAGGCGGATCGCTCGCGCAAGGTCGGCGAGGAAGACGAAGGCGCCTTTCAGCACCCCCAGCAGCAGCGGCGGCCGCCCGGCGTAGTCGCGGGAGATCTGCTCGGCGAGCTCGCCGACTCGCGCCGAGATCTTCTCGGCGGGGATCACGACCTCACCGAGCACCACCGCCTCCGGCCCGACCTCCTCGCTCACCGGACCGACCCTAACCCCGCCCCCCGAGGCGAGGCGACTCGGCTCGGGGGCATCCGAGCGGCTCAGGTCGCGTCGAGCCGTCCCCTGGAGCGTCGGACCCGCACCCCTCCGGGCAGCTCGCAGCCGACGGCTCCACCTTTCGCGACCGCCATCACCCGCTCCACGGCCGCGGCGCCGGGGGGGTGCCCCGAGCCGAGGAGGGTGCGCAGCCAGCGCCTCACGGCACGGCGAGCGAGCGCCGGCGGCGCCGTGGCGAGGGCTCGGGCGTCGCGAGCGTCCAGCTCGCCGGCCAGCGCCTCGAGCAGGTCCGCCTCGTCGGCGATGAGGGCCGCCTGGCGCGCCAGGACGGGCACGAGGTCACGACAGGCGATCTGCTCGGCCAAAGGGAGCAGCTCGTGACGGACCCGGTTGCGCACGAACGCCGGGTCGAGGTTCGAGGGGTCCGCCACCGGCTCCAACCCGGCCGAGCGGACCAGCTCGGCGGTCTCCCTCCTGCGCAGGCGCAGGATCGGATGGCGGCGGCCGGGCCGCATCCCGGCGAGACCGTCGAGGCCGGCGCCTCGAAGCAGGTTGATCAGGATCGTCTCGGCCTGGTCGTCGGCGGTGTGGCCGGTGGCCGCATCGGGCGGCAGCGCCTCGAGGCGTGCCGCCCGAGCCCGAGCCTCGAGGTTCGGCCCCGGGGGGCAGTCGATCGACAGGGCTCGGAAGCCGGCGCCAAGGCGAGCCGCCGCGCCGGCCACGACGTCCGCCTCGCGCGCGCTCCCCGGCCTCAGGCCGTGGTCGACGTGGTAGGCGGTGACCTCGCACCCGGCCGCCACCGCGAGGAGCAGCAGCGCGAGCGAGTCCGCCCCGCCGGACACGGCACAGGCGAGCTTCGTCCCCGGCGGGGGGAAGCTGCAGCGCTCGAGCAGCTCGGCCGCGCCGGCGAGCAGCACCGGGCCCCGGCTCGAGCGGCGCGTGGCGTCAGGCCCGTGCCGCGGCGACACCGCCGACCCGGGCGATCCAGCGCTCGGGTGAGCGGATCTCCTCGAGCGAGGGGAGCATCTCCGGTCCCGACCAGACCCGGGCAAGCAGCTCGTCGCCACCGGCCGCCCTCACCTGCTCGACGAAGTGCTCTCCTTGCGCGTACTGGCGGAGCTTTGCCTCGACGCCGACCACCTGCTGGAGCAACCGGGCAACGCCCGTCGCGCTCTCCCGGCGCCTGCGCAGCGTCTCGGCGAACCGGGTGGCTCCAGGGATCCGGGACTCGCCGGCAAGGCTCATCACCACGTCGCCGTGACCCTCGAGCAGGCTCATCAACGCCTGTGCCTCGCGCAGCGTCGCCAGCTGCTCGGACGACGCGAGGAGCGCGACGACGCCTCCCTCGGCAAGCGGGTTGCGTCCCGCGCGCAGCTCCGAGGCGGCGCGCAGCAGGGCGTCGAGCACCACCCGCCCGTCGAAGGTCGCGAGCGACGTGCCGCGCTCGACGAGCCCGAGGAAATGGTCCCTCAGCCACGGCACACCGGTGAACTGCATCCTGTGGGTCACCTCGTGGAGCGCGATCCACAGGCGGAACTCCTTGGGCGCAAAGCCGTGCCGGCGCTCGAGCTCGGCCACGTTGGGCCCGACGTAGTAGACGAGGTCTCCCGGCTCGGACCCCTGCGCGGGCAGCAGGTCGTACTGGCCGAGAACCCTCCCGGACATCCAGGCGAGCAGCACCCCGACCTCGACCCCCGCAGCCGCACGGCTCGCCGGCAGCAGGGCTCGGCGCGCCAGAGCCGGCTCGGCGGCGAGCCGCTCCCCGAGCGGTCGCAGGAGGCGGCGGAACGAGGCGACATTCGCCCGCACCCAGCCGCCTCGGTCGGTCACGAAGGAGCGCGCGGGGCCCGAGCCCGAGGAGAGGCCGGTCGCCTGGGCGACGAGCGACTCGGCGAGGGCCGTCGCCTCGGCGAAGTCGTCCTCGAGGCGCTGGAGCGTCGCCTGGTCGACCGGTTCGGCCCGGCGGAGCAGCTGGCCGGCAACGCGCTCCGCGACGTCCCAGGCCACGGGGTCGACACCAAAGCTCGCCTCTTCCTCGGTCACCCCGGAAGCCTACGTCCCGCTGCACGGCCGCCGGCCGTCGAGGCCGGGGGCACTCGAGCCCCTCAGTCGCCGGTCGGCGCCGGCTCGCCCCGGGCAGCAGAGCGCTCGTGGTCGATCGCGTCGGCGATCCTCACGACCAGGCTCTCGGGCACCCGGTCCTTGCAGCGGTCGGAGATCACCCGCCGGAGCTCGGTCTCGAACCCGAGCGCCGCCACGCAGGGCGCGCACCGGTCGAGATGGGCGCGGATCGCGAGCCGGCGCTCCTCGGTGAGCTCCCCGTCCAGGTAGTGGTACAGCCGGTGGACGGTCTCCTCGCAGTCCACCTCGTACGCCTGCCCACCGAGGGGCGCTTCGGCGGTGCCCTGCACGTCGTCGACCATCTCCGACCACCACCTAGCCCGGGTGCGCTTCCACGAGCCCACGTTCGAGCCCGAACTCCGCCAACGCCTTCTGGAGCGCTCTTCTTCCCCGGTGCAGCCTGCTCATCACCGTGCCGATCGGCACGTCCATGATCTCGGCGATCTCCTTGTAGGAGAAGCCTTCGACGTCGGCGAGCAGCACGGCCATGCGGAACGACTCCGGGAGCGACTCGAGCGCCGCCTTGACGTCCTCGTCCGTGAAGCGCTCGAGCGCCAGCTCCTCCGCGCTCCTTCCGAGCGGCCACGACCCACCGCCGAGGCGGTGGTAGAGGTACAGCTCCTCCACGTCCTCGACGTCGGCCTCCTCGGGCCGGCGCTGGCGCGCGCGGTAGGTGTTGATGAACGTGTTCGTCAGGATCTTGTAGAGCCACGCCTTGAGGTTCGTCCCCTCCTCGAACCCGCCGAAGGCCCGATAGGCCTTGAGGTAGGTCTCCTGCACGAGGTCCTCGGCGTCGGACGGGTTGCGCGTCATGCGCATCGCCGCCGTGTAGAGCGACGGCATGTACTGCATCGCCTGGTCGGCGAAGTCCTCCTGGTCCGCCACTACCTGGACACTACCGACTCTGCCGTCGGGCCACCCGAGCACGCCGCCGGAGCTGGAGGATGCGCGCCGTGCCGGCGGCGATGACGACGAGGCTCCCGAAGATCGCCGCGAGCAGCAGCGCCACCCCGAGCGGCAGGCTGCCGTGCGCCCCGAAGTACGAGACCTTCACCTGGTCGGGGTTCTGGAGGATGAAGATGATGAGGGCGAGCAGGACCAGCAGCGCGAGGACAGCCGAGGCCCAGACGCCGCCCGAGCGCGGCTGGCGCGACGGCCCGGGCCTCGCCCGGTCGGCTTCCTCGGCGGAGACGGTCTCGGCGCCCGGCGGCCCCGCGCCCGCGGCTCCGGTGCCAGCCTCGGGCACGGCGCTCCCTCCGACCTCGGGAGGCGACCCCGCTTCGGGGATCGGGCCGGCTGCAGCCTCACCCTCCTCACCAGGGCCACCGGCCTGCTGCGGTGACGGGTCGTTCGCTCCGGGGTCCACCAACTGTGCATGCTAGGGCGGCTCGAGGCTCAAGTCAGGCTTGTCTCGCCGGCAGGCGGGAGGGCTGCCGCTCGCCGACGACCTCGACGCCGAGGCGCGGCGGGCCGGGGTCCGACGCGAACAGGTCGAGGAGCTCGCGACCCTCGACGGGCGGCCCGAAGTGCGGGCCCTGCCCGAGGTGGCAGCCGAGCGCCTCGAGCACGGCCCGCTGCTCCTCGTGCTCGATACCTTCGGCGACGACCCGCAGCCCGAGGCGCCTCCCGAGCTCGACGAGGGCGGCGACCATGGCCCGGGAACGGCCGTCGGCGCGGAGGCCGGCGACGAGCGAAGGCTCGACCTTCACCGTGTCCGAGGGCAGGCGGACCAGCCGTTCGAGCGAGGAGCAGCCGGTGCCGAGCTCGTCGAGCGCGACGTGCACGCCGGCGCCCCGCAGCGCGGCGAGCTGGCCCGCAGCTCCGGCGAGGTCGACGAGCAGCGCCGACCCGGCCAGCTCGACCACGAGCCGGGAAGGGTCCAGGCCGCTTCGCAGGAGCGCCCGACCGACATCGTCTACGAGACGTCCGTCCTCCAGCTGCGGCCTCGACACGCCAACCCACACCCCGAACCACCTTCCTTCGGGCGCCGGCCAGGAGGCGGCCTCGTTGCAGGCCCGCTCGAGGACGAACCTGCCGAGCGCCCGAGCGACACCGCGGGCGTCGGCCGAGCGAAGCACTTCCTCGGGCATCTGCACGATGCCCTCGCGCCGGCTCCAGCGCACGACCACCTCGGCACCGACGGGTGCGCCGGACGCGAGGTCGACGACGGGCCGGTACAGGCAGCGAATCTCTCCTCGGAGCACGGCCCGCCACATCGCCGCGCGTACCACGCCGGTGGTCACGGGCCAGGACGCTATCTATAGATAGCATCCAGGTCAATGAACCGCGGCGTTGGCGCCGACCCTGATCGTGGCAGCTTGTCGCGCGCGCTGTGCTGTCGATCGGCCACAACAAGTGCGCAGCGGCTGGGTGGCACACCCGACTGGTAGAACCCCGGTCACCGATCGCGCGCCCGGACCGGCGGCCTCCCAGGACCTGTGCACGTCGAAGTGGTGAGGAAGTGATGGCCGCCGACAAGCCGCCCCCCGAGGCGACGGGCTCGGGCGCAGGCAAGAGGCGCACCAGCCGGCGGGGAGCGCGTCCCGGCCGGCGGGGCCCCGGCGCGCTGGAGCAGCGCGTCGCCGCCTTGGAGGCCGGCCTCGCGGCCGCGCTCGACCGCCTCGGGGCCGAGCTTCGCACCGCCCGCCTGGTCGTCATCGACGGCTCAGGCGCCGAGCGCATCGTCGGCGAGGTCGTCGACGGCACCGCGGAGCTCCGCCTCGACCTTCCCGGGACCGCGCCGCCGCGACGGACCTCCTTGCTCGTCTTCGCCTCGCCCTCCGGCGTCGAGCCGGGAGAGGCGGTCGGTCTCCAGCTATGGGTCGGAGGAGAGCTCGCCCTTGACCTGGGCATCAGCCGAGAGCTCGGGGGCCCTTGGCGCACGGTGCACGCCGCGGCGGCCGCCCCCGAGCCCGAGCAGCGACCCGGGAGCGCTACGGAGCGCTAGCGAGCCACGTCGTCGGGACCGGGCGGGGCGCCTCCTCCGCCCCGCCGGCCCGAGCGTGCCCGTGAGCCGTCTCAGGCGACCCGGCGCAGCTCGCTCCGCTCGATGGTCTCGGCCTGGTCGTCGAACTTGCGGTGCAGACCGGCGAAGAACCCGAGCACCGCGTGCATCACCAGCGCGACGCCGCCAAGCGCCAGGCCGGTGAGGGTGACACCGACCCAGCCGTAGCGCAGGTCCGTGATGTGCCAACCGGTCCACATGTTGAAGTTGGCCAGCCAGGCGAGACCGACGCCCCACGCGCCGGCGAGGAAGGTGCGGCTCTCGCGCAGCACCCGGTAAAAGCGCTCGCCGAGCATCATCAGGGCCATCACGCCGAGGGAGAGGAAGAACAATGCGGCGAAATAGTGCATGACGTCCCCTTTCTCCTGCCGCCGAGCCCGCGACCTGAGCCAGGAGCCACTGCTTCAGCCGCGAACTCCGCACTTTCATTAT
>JAJYNS010000021.1 GCA_021786195.1 Actinomycetes bacterium
GCCAGCTCGTGCGCTGAGCCTCGTCGGCCGGACCCGGGCACGCGTCCCTGGAGCCGGGCAGGCAGGACGCAGCAGGTTGCTGGCCGGGCACGCCCCACCTGGGTGCAGGCTCCCCCTACGAGCGCCTCCGGCCTCGCCCGGGCTGCGGGCGGATCTCGCCGGAGCCCCGGGCCACGAGCGTCGTCGCCACCACTCGGGTGCTCGGCGGTGACTCGTCGCCCGCGAGGCGACCGAATAGCAGCTCGACCGCAAGCCGCCCCAGGCCCGCAGTGTCCTGGGCGACGACGGTGATGCCCGGATCGAGCATGTCGGCGAGGTCGAAGTCGTCGAAGCCGACGAGCGCCACCGTCCTCGCGAGCCCGAGGCGGTGCAGCGCCTTCGCAGCGCCGATCGTGACGAGGTTCCGGCTGCTGAACAGGGCCGTGGGCGGAGCGGGCCGGCTCAGCATCGCCTCGGCGGCGGCGTGGGCCTGCTCGACCGTGCGCAGGTCATGGACCACGAGCGAGGCGTCCGGCACGATCCCGCGCCGCTCGAGGGCGCGCTCGTAGCCGGCGAAGCGCTCGGCGGCCGTGGCGATCGAGAGGCTGTCCCCGAGGTAGCCGATGCGCCGATGGCCGTGCTCGGCGAGGTGGGCAACGGCGGACATCGCGCCGCCGCGGTGGTCGGAGACGACCGCGTCGGCGGCGAACAGCCGGGGCTCGCGGTCCAGGAACACGATCTTCGTGCCGAGCCGGCTCTCGGACAGCAGGTAGCTCTGGTCGTGACCGGCGGGCGCGATGATCAGGCCGTCGACCTGGCGGTCGATCAGCGCTCGTGCGAGGTGCCGCTCGCGCTCGGGGTCCTCGTCGAGGCTGCCGATGAGGACCTGCACCCCCCGCGCACGGGAATGGTCCTCCACCGCACGGAGCAGCGCCGCCGAGAAGGGGTTCGAGACGTCCTCGAGCAGAAGGCCGATCGTGGCGCTCCGGCCGGGTCCCCGACGCAGGCTGCTCGCGGTGAGGTTCGGGCGGTAGCCGAGCATGTCGGCGGCCTTCCTCACCCGCCCGACGAGCTCGGCGTCGACGGTCGGCACCCCGTTCATCACTCGTGAGACCGTCTTGATCGCGACCCCGGCGAGCGCCGCGACGTCACGCATCGTCGGCCTGGCGGGCCGCTCCCCGTCGCCGGGCGGGCGCTGAGACATCGATATCTAGCCTCCCTCTGGCGATGCTCGCGTCAGCCCGGACAAGCGGCCGGGCCGGGACCCGCTGCCGGCCGGCGGCCCACTGCCTGCCATATTAAACCCCCTCTACCCACAGCTGTCCACCTACGGCGCGCGCCGGTTGACAGCCGAGGGTGCCGCCGTTACTCTTCAGACAACGATGTCTCAGACCCGCCGGGTCGTCCACAAAGGAGCACCGAGATGAACCATCTGAGGGGGGCGGGCTTCCGCCGCAGGGCAGCCGTCGCCGCGGGGATCGCGCTTGCCGGGCTGCTGGCCGCGGCGGGCACGCCGGCGCTGGCGTCGGCCTCGACCGCGCGTCCGCACGCGGGTCACCGGCTCGTCATCGCGTACAACATGGGGGCCGAGGCCGACCCGTTCTTCATCGCGATGAACGTCGGCGCCGCGGCCGAGGCGAAGAAGCTCGGCGTCACCCTCGACTGGCAGGGAGACCCTTCGGTCTACTCCCCGTCGACCCAGATTCCCATCGTCCAGGAGATGCTCGCCGAGCACCCGGACGGGCTCGTCATCTCGCCGACGGACCCCAACGCCCTGCAGCCGATCGTCAACGAGGCCATCGCGGAAGGCATCCCGGTCTCCTGCGTCGACACCCACGTCACGAACCTGTCGAAGGTGCTGACCTACATCACGGGCAACAACGCCCAGGGCGGCGCGGCCGCGGCCGACGCCATGGCGAAGGCGATGCACTACACGCCCGGGAAGACCTACCAGGTCGCGGTCGGCATGACCTCGCCCACGACGACGACGAACGTCGCCCGCCTCGCCGGGTTCAAGGCCGAGATCGCGAAGAAGTACCCCGGCATCAAGATCGTCTCCGAGGCGTACTCGGAGTCCCAGCCGGCCGTCGCCAACTCGAACGTCAACGACTGGCTCACGAAGTACCCGCACCTGGCCGGGATCTTCGCCATCGACGGGACCAACGCCACCGGCGCCTCCGCCGCGATCCAGGCGCACAACCTCGTCGGCAAGATCGCGCTCGTCGGCTACGACGCCTACGCCAACGACGTGGCGCTGCTCCAGCAGGGCGTCTTCGCGGCGCTGATCGCGCAGCAGCCGGCGCTCGAGGGGATGCTCGAGATCAAGTACATGGTCCAGTACCTCAGGACCCACAGCCGCAAGGGCATCCCGCACGAGCTGACGCTGCCGAACATCGTGCTCACGCCGCACACCCCGGCCTCCGTGCTCGCCAAGTACACGTACCCGACGGCCTAACCAGGATCACCGGGGACGGCGGGCCGCCGAGTCGGCCCGCCGTCCCCCTTGCCCTCGCGCCGGGTCCGGCGCGAGCCTTGCTCGCCAAGAGGGGGGAACGTGGTCACCAGCACCGGGGCCGTCGCACCGGCCGGGCGCAGGCCCGGGGGGGCGGTCCGCTCGATGGTTCGAGGTCTCGTCGGCAACCAGCAGTTCATGCTGCTCATCGCGCTCGCGGCCCTCGTCGCCTACTTCACCGCCCGGGCGCCGGTGTTCCTTTCGAACGGCGAGCTCGCGAACATCCTCACCGACTTCTGCTCGCTGATCCTCCTCGGAATCGGCGAGACCTACGTGATCGCCTCGGGCGGCATCGACCTGTCGGTCGGCTCGGCCACCAGCCTCTCGGGCGTCGTGGGCGCCTTCGCGATGCGCAGCCTGCTCGGCAGCCACCAGGGCGAGGCGCTCGTCCTGTTCGTCGGCACGCTCGTCTGCGTCAGCATCGGCCTGGCAATCGGCCTGACGAACGCCGCCTTGATCAACTGGGCGCGCCTCGTGCCCTTCGTCGCCACCCTCGCGATGCTCGGCGGCGCCGCCGGGCTGGCGATCGTGATCTCCAACGGTGAGCCGATCGGGCTCGATCCCCGGGCGATCTCCCTCACCACCGCCAAGCTCGGCCCGTTCTCCTACCCCTCGCTCGTCGTGATCGCCATCGTGGCGGCGTGCTGGCTGTCGCTCCATCTCACTCGCTACGGCCGGTACACGTTCGCGATCGGCTCGAACGAGTTCGCGGCGCGCGCCGCGGGGATCGACGTGCGCCGGCACGTGACCTCGGTGTACGCGCTCTCCGGGGCGCTCGCCGGGCTTGCCGGCATGTTCGTCTACATGCGCCTCGGCTCCGGCGCACCGACCGCCGGGCTCAACGACGAGCTGCAGGCGATCGCCGCCGTCGTCATCGGCGGCGCCAGCCTCTACGGCGGGGTCGCCCGGATGTCCGGCACGGTGCTCGGCACCCTCATCATCACCACGGTGACGAGCGGCCTCATCATCAGCAACGTCCAGGCCAACTGGGACCAGGTCGCCGTCGCGCTCCTGATCGCCGCAGCGGCGGCGATGCAGGCACTGCGGCCGGCTCGCAGGGCATGAGCGCCGTGGGCGACGCCGTGCTCTACGAGGCCGTGGGGGTCTCGAAGTCCTACGGGAGCGTCGAGGCGCTCCTCGACGTCGACTTCAAGCTGCACTCCGGCGAGGTGGTGGGCTTGGTCGGCGACAACGGCGCCGGCAAGTCGACGCTCGTGAAGGTCCTCTCCGGCGTGCACCCTCCGGACTCCGGGAAGCTCGTCCTGGAGGGCGTCGAGCGCCACTGGGCATCGCCCCACGAGGCCCTCGCCGCCGAGATCGAGACCCTCTACCAGGACGCCGGCCTCGCGCCCCACCTGTCGATCGGCGCGAACGTCTTCCTCGGACGAGAGATCCTCCGGCCGGGGATCCTCGGCCGGCTCGGCTTCATGGCGCAGCGCCAGATGGACAGGGCCGCGCTCCACGAGCTCGCCCAGGTCGGGATCGAGATCCAGGGCAGCCGCAAGACGGTCGCCGAGCTGTCCGGAGGCCAGCGGCAGGCGGTCGCGATCGGTCGCGCGGTCGCCTGGGCGCGAAAGGTCCTCCTGCTCGACGAGCCGACCAACCACCTCGGCGCACGCCAGGCGCTCGAGGTGCTCGAGGTCATCCGAAAGGCCCGAGACCGAGGGCTCGGAGTGGTGTTCATCTCCCACACCCTCCCCCACGTCCTCCAGGTCTGCGACCGGATCGTCGTGCTCCGCCTGGGCAGGGTGGTCCGAGACGCACCGACCTCGGAGTTCGACGCCGAGAGCCTCCTCGGCACGATCACGGGGCTTCTCGAAGCCTCCTGAGGGCCGCCCCAGCGCTGGTGGGCGCTCCCCTCCTCACCCTCGCTGCAGCCGCGCCGAGAGCGCCCGGTGGCGCCGCAACGCGTCGTCGAGGCCCGGGCTGACGACCCTCCCGTCCTCGACGACGGACCGGCCGGCCACCACTGTGTGGTGGGCGAGCACCGGCCCGCAGCGCAGGAGCGCCTCCACCGGGTCGCTCAGCGCCCCGGCGAAGGCGGGCCCGTCGAGCCGCCAGCAGGCGATGTCCCCGGCCGACCCGGGGGCGATCACGCCGAGCTCGCCGGACCTGCCGAGGCATGCGGCCGACCCGGCGGTCGCCATCTCCAGCGCCTCGCGCGCGCCCAGCGACTCGGCGCCCGAGCGCAGCCGGGCGAGCAGCATCGCCGTGCGGGTCTCGAGCCACAGCGAGGCGGAGTCGGCGGAGGAGGACCCGTCGCAGCCGATCCCGACCGGGGCGCCGGCGGCCCGCAGCTCGGCGACCGGCGCAAGTCCGGCGCCGAGGAGGAGGTTCGAGCTCGGGCAGTGGGCAACGCCGACCCCGGCGCGACCGAGACGGGCGATCTCGCCCCCGTCGGGGTGGATGCAGTGCGCGACCCAGCAGCGATCGGTGAGCCAGCCAACCTCCTCGAGCAGCTGGACGGGCCGGCAGCCGTAGGTCTCGAGGCAGTAGGCGTCCTCGGCGGGGTCCTCGGCGAGGTGGGTGTGGAGCCGGACGTCGAGCCGGCGGGCGAGCTCCGCGGTCTCGGCCATCAGCCGGCGGCTCACCGAGAACGGCGAGCAGGGGGCAAGGGCGACTCGCACCATGGCCCCGAAGGAAGGATCGTGGTGGCGCCGTACCGCCGACTCGCTCGCCTGCAAGATCGCGTCCTCGTCCTCGCACACCGAAGCCGGCGGCAGCCCCCCGTCCCGCTCGGAACGGCTCATCGACCCCCGAGTCGGGTGGAACCTCAGGCCGACCTCGCCTGCCGCGGCGATCTCCGCGCCGAGCAGGTCGCCTGATCCCGCGGGATGGACGTAGAGATGGTCGGTCGTCGTCGTGCACCCGCCGAGCGCGAGCTCGGCGAGCCCGACGACGGTCGAGACGTGGACCGCCTCCTCGTCGAGCATCGCCCAGCGCGGGTAGAGCACGCGGAGCCAGTCGAACAGCCCCGACCTCACCGCCGGCGCGAAGGAGCGGGTCAGGTTCTGGAAGATGTGGTGGTGGGCGTTGATCAGCCCCGGCGTGACGAGGCAGCCGTCGGCGCGAAGGGTCCGGCGGGCCGGCGGGGCCGGCTCGGCCGTCCCGAGCCCGACGACGAGGCCGCCGTCGATCGCGACCCACCCGCCTGCGAGCTCGCCCGCCTCGCCCATCGTCACGACGAGCTCGGCCCCGGCGACGAGCAGGTCCACGGGCCCTCCGCCGGCGTCGGAACGGGACGACGCCGAGCGCACCGCACGACGCTACAGCGGCCGGGCCGCCCGGCCCGGGCCGGGCCGCCGTGGTGACGGCGGGGTGCCGGCCGCTACGCTTCCCTCGATGGAGAGCCGGCCACGGCGTTGAGCGCGATCACGCTCGAGCGGCGGGTGGGCGGGATCGGCGACCCGGCGGAGCGCCTCGACGGCGTGGAGAAGGTCACCGGCGCGTTCGAGTACGCGAGCGACCTTTGCCGCGACGGGATGCTCTTCGGCGCCACGCTGCGCTCCCCGATCGCCAGCGCCCGAATCCGCAGGGTGGACATCGCCGACGCGCTCGCGAGCCCGGGCGTCGAGGCCGTGCTGCTCGCCGCCGACGTGCCGGGGAAGAACCGCTTCGGCCTGAACTTCGACGACCAGCCGGTCCTCGCCGAAGGGCTCGTGCGCTACGCGGGGGAGCCGGTCGCCGTCGTCGCCGCCACGAGCCTTGCCGATGCCCGGGCCGCCGTCGGGCGCATCGTCCTCGACCTCGAGGAGCTGCCGGGCGTCTACGACATGGAGCAGGCGCTCGAGGAGAACGCCCCGAAAGTCCACGAGCTCGGCAACGTGCTCCGCCACGTCCACATCGACCACGGCGACGCCGGCGCTGCCGGCGCCGAGGTCTGGGTCGAGGGCTACTACGAGACGGCGATGCAGGACCAGGCGCCGCTCGGGCCCGAGGCCGGGCTCGCCGTCCCGGGGGGCGACGGCGGCGTCGACCTCTACGTCACGACCCAGTGGCTGCACGTCGACCGCGAGCAGATCGCGCCCTGCCTCGGCCTGCCCGAGGACAAGGTCCGGCTCCACCTCGCCGGCGTCGGCGGCGCGTTCGGGGCGCGGGAGGACATCCACTCCCAGATCCACGCCTGCCTCCTCGCCCTGCGCACCTCCAAGCCGGTGAAGTTCAGCTACGGGCGGGAGGAGTCCTTCTCCGGGCACGTCCACCGGCACCCCTCTCGCATCTGGATGCGCCACGGCGCCCGCCGGGACGGCAAGCTCGTCGCCGTCAGCGCACGCCTGCTCTTCGACGGCGGGGCCTACGCCTCGTCCTCGCCGGCGGTCGTCGCCAACGCCGCGACCTTCGCCGCCGGACCCTACGAGGTGCCCAACGTGCAGGTGGAGGCCACGGTCGTCTTCACCAACAATCCCCCCTGCGGCGCGATGCGCGGCTTCGGGGCCCCCCAGGTGTGCTTCGCCCACGAGGCGCAGATGGACAAGCTCGCCCGCTCGCTCGACATCGACCCCGTCGAGCTGCGACTGCGCAACGCCCTCGCCACCGGGTCGGTGCTCCCGACCGGGCGGCCGCTCGCCGGGAGCGCGCCGGTGCGAGAGGTGATCGAGCGCTGCGCGGCGATCCCCCTGCCCGAGCCCGAGCCGGCGGCAGGTCGCAGCCTGCTCCACTACCCCGGCGGCGCTGGCGGGACGACCCGGGGGGAGGGCCTGCGGCGCGGCGTCGGCTTCGCCGTCGGGTACAAGAACGTGGCCTTCTCCGAGGGCTTCGACGACTCCTCGACCGCCCGGGTGACGCTTCGCCTCGTTCGGGGCGAGGTCGAGGCCGAGGTCTACACCGCCGCGGTCGAGATGGGCCAGGGCCTCTACACGCTGCTCGCCCAGATCGTGCGGAGCGAGCTCGGTGTCGAGCGAGTGGTGCTGCGCCGGGCCGACACGATGATCGCGAGCGCCGGGTCGAGCTCCGCCTCCCGCCAGTCGACCATGGCGGGGGGCGCCGTCCGGCTGGCCTGCTGCCGCGTGCGCGAGGAGCTCTCCCGGCGGGCCTCCGCCCTGGCCGCCGACAAGAGCCGACCCGGCGGTCCCGCCGAGCTGGAAGACCTGCTCTACGAGCCGGTGGAGGCCGAGGCCGTCCACCGGCACCGGCGCACGGAGCGGTTCGACGAGCACGGTCAGGGGGACGTGCATGCCTACTTCTGCTTCGCGGCCGAGCGAGCCGTCGTCGAGGTCGACGAGGAGCTCGGGCTCGTGCGCGTCCTCCAAGTCGCCGCCGCGGTCGACGCCGGGAGGGTGATGAACCCCCTCGGCTTCGCCGGCCAGGTCGAGGGCGGCACCGCGCAGGGGCTCGGGCTTGCGCTCATGGAGGAGGTCCGCCTCGCCAGGGGCGTCATCTCCAACCCCTCCTTCACCGACTACCTGATCCCGACGATCCTCGACATGCCGCCGGTCGCGCTGCAGGCGGTGGAGGAGCCGGAGCCCGAGGGCCCCTACGGCCTCAAGGGGATCGCCGAGTCCCCGACCGTCGTCGCGACGGCCGCCGTCGTCGCGGCGCTCCGGGACGCGACGGGCAGGGAGCTCAACCGTGCCCCGGTGAGCCCCGACGAGCTCGTCGGGCTCCTCGGGCCGGCGAGGAGCGCCGGGGTCCCGGCGGTGCCCGAGGTGCCGGGCCAGGAGGCGGTCCCGAGCTACCACACCACGGGCTCCGGCCAGCAGCACCTCATGTGAGGCGATGCAGCACATGAGCCCGGAGAGCTTCCTCCGCCCGACGAGCTTCGCCGAGGCGCTCGAGATGCGGGCAGCCCGCCCCGGGGCCATCGCCGCGGCCGGCTGCACCGACGTGCTCGTCGAGCTGAACTTCGGTCGCCTGCACGCCGGCGAGCTCATCGACCTCACCCGCGTCCCCGAGCTCGGCGCCCTCGGGGTCGAGGGCGGCACGGTCCGGGTCGGCGCGGGCGTGACCTACGACAGCTTGATCCGCACCGCGGGACGCGAGCTGCCCGCGCTGGTCGCGGCCGCTCGTACCGTCGGCTCGCCGCTCATCCGCAACCGAGGGACGATCGGAGGGAACCTCGGCTCGGCGTCGCCTGCGGGAGACTGCCACCCGCCGCTCATCGCCTGCGGGGCCGAGGTGGAGCTGGCCTCTGCGACCTCGAGCCGCACCGTGCCGATCGAGGACTTCTTCTGCGGGCCGAAGCGCAGCGTGCTCGGGCCCGACGAGCTCGTCGCGGCCGCCTGGGTCCCGAGGGCCGACGGACCGCAGGCGTTCGCCAAGGTCGGGACGAGGAACGCCATGGTCATCGCCGTCTGCTCCCTCGCCGTCGCCCTCCACCCTTCCTCGAGGCGGGTCCGGACCGGGATCGGCTCGGCGGCGCCGGTCCCCCTCGCGGCGAGGGCCGCCGAGGCGCACATCGCCGGGCACCTCGAGGAGACGAGGGCCTGGGAGACCAAAGCACCCCTCCAGCCGGCCGCGGTCGAGCACTTCGCCGAGCTCGTCTCGGCCGCGGCCTCCCCGATCGACGACGTGCGAGGCCGGGCGGAGTACCGGCGCCACGCCCTCCGGGTGCTCGCGCGGCGAATGCTCACCTGGTGCTGGGAGGAGTACCGGCGAGAGCCGAGGTGGGCGGCATGACCCGGGTCTGCTGCACGGTGAACGGCCGGCCGGTCGAGGTCGACGGCGTCAGGGCCGGTGAGAGCCTGCTCGCGCTCCTGCGGGAGCACCTCGGTCTGCCCGGGAGCAAGAACGCCTGCGAGCAGGGCGAGTGCGGCTCCTGCGCGGTCGAGCTCGACGGGCTGCTCGTCTGCTCCTGCCTCGTCCTCGCCGGCCAGGCACATGGCAGGCAGGTCACGACGATCGAAGGGCTCGCCGCCGACGGCGAGCTCCACCCCGTCCAGCAGGCCTTCGTCGAGGCGGGTGCGATCCAGTGCGGCTTCTGCACGCCCGGGCTCGTGATGGCCGCACGGGACCTGCTGCGCCGGGTTCCGGACCCCGAAGACGACGAGATCCGCGAGGCGCTCGCCGGGAACCTGTGCCGCTGCACCGGCTACCAGAAGATCGTCGACGCCGTCCACCTCGCCGCCGGCCACCTCGCCACCGGACGCTGACCCGGGGCCTGCGGCGGGGCGAGCCGAGGGGCCGGCCCCGACGGCGAGGGGAGCGGGTCGGGCTCCCCCGGGCGCGTTCAGCCGCCCTGCTCGGAGAAGGCGTCGATCATCAGGCGGACGTCCGTCCCGAGCGGGTAGAGCACCGGGCAGGTCGCGCCGGCGGCGACGTACTCGGCGACCTTGGCCCGGCACTCCTCCGCCGTTCCTGAGGCGGTGATGGACTGCACCGCCTCGTCGGGGACGAGCCGCTTCGCCCTGGCGATCTCCGAAGGTCCCGCCGGCCAGGAGAGCACCTTCCCGATCTCCTCGACCAGGACCGGGTCGACGCCGCTCGCCTTCATGATGTGGGGCTGCTGGCCGAGGTACTGCGTGAGCAGCTCGCGAGCGCGGTCCAGGGCGAGCTCGCGGTCGGCGTCGAGAGAGCACACGACGAGCTGCGGCCGGTCGACGGACTCAAGCGGCCGACCGGCGCGCGCCGCGCCTTCGGCGATGGCTTCCATCGCCCGGCGGGTGTAGCCGGGGGTGACCATGTAGTTGAGGAGCACCCCGTCGGCGACCTCGGCGGCGAGCTCCATCATCTGCATCCCCGTCGCGCCGACGTAGATCGGCACGTGCCTCGGCGACCGGTCGCCGTGGACGACGTCGATCTCGACCCCGTCCAGGTCGACGTGCTCCCCGTGGAACGTGACGCGCTCCATCGATAAGAGCCGCCTCGTCGCCTCCACCACCTCCCGCATCGCCGAGAGCGGCCGGCGCCGGCTGACGCCGACCTTCGAGGCGAGCGGCTCCCACCACGCGCCGAGCCCGAGGGCGATCCGCCCCGGGGCCAGCTCGTCGAGGGTCGCGAACGTCGCGGCGAGCAGCGCCACGTTGCGTGTCCAGATGGGCACGACCCCGGCGCCGACCCTGATCCGGCTCGTCACGGCGGCGTAGGCGGCCATCGGGACCGTCGCCTCCCTCACGAGCCGGCTCTCGGCCTGCCAGACGGCGTCGAAGCCCCGCTCGTCGGCGTAGCGGGCATAGGCCATGCCGTCGCGTATCGGATGCAGGTCCTGCAGGTACAAAGCAGCCCTCACCGCTCGTCCTTTCCTCGCCATGCCGATCCCGGGTCGAAGCGATGCGGCGGGAGCTGTTCGACCGCCTCCCACAGCGCCTTCGCGGCCCGAGCCGCCGCGGCCGCGACCTCACGGCCGTCGACCCTCGTCGAGCGACCGCCCTCGACGACCGGCTCACCGCCGACGAAGACGTCGCGCACCGCCGCGCCGGTCAGCCCGAAGGCGAGGTGGCCGGCCAGGCCCTCCGGCTCGAACGGGGTGGGGGGGTCGTAGGCGAGCACGACCGCGTCGGCGGGGGCGCCCGGCCTCAACGTCCCGAGCAGGGGCTCGCCGAAGGCGTCGCCTGCGACCCGGGCGGACTCGGCGAGCCTGGACAGCGCCCAGGACCCCGGCGTGCCGAGGTCGAGCTCGCGGGCACGGAACAGGCCGACCTGGGACTCGGCGAGCATGTCGCCCCCGATCCCGTCGGTGCCCAGCGCGACCCGGCCGCCGAGGCGCTCGAAAGGCGAGCGGCCCACCCCGTTGTTCATGTTGCTCCTCGGATTGCAGGCGACCGTCGCCGAGGCGGCCTCGACGAGGCGCACCTCCCCGCCGTCGACGTGCACGCAGTGGGCGAGGAGGGCCTTGTCGGTGAGGACCCCGGCGGCCGAGAGGCGCTCGACGACGCGCCGGCCGAAGCGCTCGAGGCAGTCGCGCTCGTCGAGCTCGTCCTCGGCGACGTGGATGTGCACCCCCGTGACGAACCCCGCCGCCATCTCCGCCAGCGCGAGCAGCGTCTCCTCGGAGAGGGTGAAGGAGGCGTGGGCCCCGACCATGCCCCGCAGAAGGGGCGGCCGGCCGGAGGGGGCACAGGTCCGGGCGAGAAAGCGTCGGTTCTCCTCCAGGGCGGCGGTCGAGGGGCCGTCTCGCTCGCTCACCTCGTAGCAGAGCACGGAGCGCAGGCCGAGCTCCTCGAGCGCGTCGGCGATCACGTCGAGCGATCCGTCGACGAAGCGTGGCGAGCTGTGGTGGTCGACGACCGTCGTCGTCCCCGCCGCGAGCGCCTCGAGCCCCCCGACGAGCGCCGAGCAGCGCAGCGACTCGGGGTCGAGGGCTCGGTCGAGCCGCCACCAGACGCCCTGCAGGATCTCGAGGAAGCTCCCCGGCGGGGCGAGCCGGTACGGCATCCCCCGAGCCAGGGCAGAGTAGAGGTGGTGGTGGGCGCAGACGTTCCCCGGCATGACCAGCGTGCCGCTGCAGTCGCGGCGGACCGACCCCGGAGGAGGCGCCCCGAGCGCGACGACTCGGCCCCCGGCGAGCACGACGTCGCACGAGGCGACCTCGGGCGGGTCGAGGCTGACGACGACCGTCGCGCCGGTGAGGGCGATCGGAGGCGAGCCCGCCACGCGCGCCGCTCCCACTCCCGGGCTCAGCGCCTCGAGCCGGTGGCGAGCACGACGACGCGCTCGTCTCGGCGGACGACCCCGGAGTCCACCAACTTCATGAGCCCGGCGATCCCGGACGTGCCGGTCGCGTCGGCGTCGAGGCCGCAGGTTGCCGCGAGCTCGTTCGCCTCCAAGAGGCGTGCCTCTTCGACGACCACCGGCTCGCCCCCGCTCGAGAGCATCCCGGCGACGACGGCGAGCCAGTCGTAGGTCTCCTCGTCGAGGATCCCGGTCGCGAGGCTCCTCGCCCCGCCCTCCCAGGGCCACATGTAGCGGGACCGCTCGCCGGCCGCGAGGGCGAGGGCACGTGCCAGGTCCTCCGGGCCCGCGCCGCCGGGCAGCAGCGCGGCGACCTTCCGGGCCGCCCGCTCGAGCGGGTGGACCGCCGTGCTCTGGACGGTGTGCAGGCGGGCCCGGCCGCCATCGGCGCCGAGGGCGCGGGCCTCGGCGAGTCCCTGGGCCACCGCGCTCGCCAGCGCGCCACCGCCGACCTGGACGACGACGTGGTCGGCCGCCTCGCCGGCCTTCGCCTGGGCCGAGGCGATCTCGAAGGCGAGCGTCTCGCCCCCCTCGATGGCGAGGCCGTTCAGGCTGCCCTGGCAGGTGAAGGGGATCGTGCCCTCCCCGACCGCCGCGAGCAGGGCCCGGTAGGAGGGGTCCCCGGGGAGGTCCTCTCCTCGCTCGCAGACGACGACCTCGGCCCCGAGGGCGAGGATGCGCTCGACCACCCCGGCGTCCGCCCCGGAGGGGACGAAGGCCCGCAGCCGTCGGTGCGAGGCGCGAGCGAGCACCGCCGCCGCGAGGGCGGCGTTGCCGCAGCTCGCGACCCCGAGGTCGGGGCGCGGGCCCTGCGGTGGGAGCCCGAGGAGCTCGGCGACCTCGAGGTGGAGCAGGATGCCCATGAGGTGGCGGCCCTTGTGGCTCCCGGCCACGTTGTGCGTCTCGTCCTTCACCCACACCCCGCCGGGCGCGGAGAACCCGAGCGCGTCGGACAGCGGCTCGGAGCGCCCGAAGGGGGTCTCGCGAAAGCCTCGGCCGTCCACCTCGACGACGCGAGCGTCGAGGCGGCGTACCAGCTCGACGAACCCCGCGTCCCCGAGGCCCCCGGCGATCGCCCGGTGGTAGCTGTGCAGGAGGCGCCGGAAGCGGACGAACGGCGACGGGTCGTCCTCGCCCCGACCGGGAAAGACGACCTGGCCGGTGTCGAGGAGCCTCCCGAGCACGTGGTCAACGTCGCCCGACCCCGCGTTCGGGCAGCGGAAGGGGTAGGGCTCGCCCTCGGGAGGGGCCGCCCCGCAACCGGTGCAGCGAAGGCTCGTCGCGGACGGGCTCATCCGGCCGAGACGCCCGTGCGCTCGTTCAGCTCGATGATCATCTCGTCCCATCTGGCGATCCTCGACCTGAGCGCCCGCCACCAGGACTGCTCCCGGCGGGCCTCGAAGTCCTCGACCGTCACCCCCTGCTGCTCGACCCAGGTGTAGTAGCCGAGGTTGAAGATGCGCGCTCGGTCCTCCCTCGTCGTCTCGAGCAGGTCGTCGCAGGACGCGCCGAGGACATGCCGGCCGAAGGCCTCGGCCGCGGCGAGCTCGTCGAGCTCGCCCCCGAAGTCCCGCTCGAGGACGCGCGCCCGCTCGCTCTCGTACATCTCGGCGCCGTCGGTGGCGACCGAGACGACGACGTCATCCGGGCCGAGTCGCAGGTGCTTCGCCGTCTTCACGGCCGCGAGGAGGTTGCAGATGCTCGACAGGCCCAGGTGGTCGAGGCCCTCGAGCACCTCCGGCGGCACCTTCCGCCGTCGGGAGAGGTACTGCCTGCCGGTCTCCGAGCCGAACAGCACGGCCAACTGGTCGGTGGCGCGGTCGCTCACGGCCGTCACGATGTCGGTGTTGTGGACGTTGTGGATCAGCGGGACGTGCTTGTCGCCGATCCCCTGGATGTTGTGCTCCCCGAAGCCGTTGCGCAGCAGCGTCGGGCACTCGAGCGCCTCGGCGGCGACGATCAGCGAGCCGTAGGTCTCCTTGAGGTGGTCACCGGCGCCGAGCGTGCCCGCCGAGCCCGACGCCGAGACGAAGGCCCGGAGCCGGAGCGAGGGCTCGCGCCGCCGCATCGCCTCGAACACCGCCTGAGCCGCGGAGCCGGTGGAGAGGTAGTGCACGAGATGGTTGCCGAACTCGGAGAACTGGTTGAAGATGACGTTGCCCGGCTCCAGGGAGAGCTCGGCGCACCTGTCGTAGATCTCCTTCACGTTGCTCTCCCTGCCCGGCGTCCGCACGACGTCGCCCGGGTCTGCGACCCAGCGCTCGAGCCACTGGAAGCGCTCCCGGCTCATGCCCGCCGGCAGGACCGCCACGCCCCTGCAGCCCATGAGCCTCGAGACCGCCACGCCCCCGCGGCAGTAGTTGCCCGTCGAGGGCCAGACCGCCTTGTGCAGCGAGGGGTCGAACTGGCCGGTGACGATCCGGGGCGCGAGGCATCCGTAGGTCGCGAGCACCTTGTGGGACCGGATCATCGGGAAACGGTCGCCGAGAAGGAGCACGATCCTCGCCTCGACCCCGCTCAGCTCCTCCGGCACGACCAGGTGCCCCGGCACCTCGGCGAGCGAGGTGCGGTCGGCGCCGTTGTACCAATGGGCACGGAAGAGGTTGAGTGGGTCCGGGTCGTCCGCCCCGACCGCCTCGAGGCGGTCGAGGACGGCCTTGGGGATCCGGGTCGGCTCGGCGAGCTCGGCGAAGGTCGGAAGCAGCACCCCGAGCTCCTTGAAGCGCCGGACGGTGCGCCGGTAGGCGTCGAGGTCGACGATGTGGTCTTCGAGTCCGAGGATCGGCATGTCGTCCGCCCTGAGCCGGCTTGGCTGCCCCTGCCCGCAGCCGGGTCCCTACAGGGTAGCGACGAGCTCGCCGAGCGACTGGAGACCGGCGGAGATCGACTCGACGGGGCTCGCGTAGGACAGCCGCAGGTGACCCTCGCCACCGGCGCCGAAGTCCGTGCCGGCGAGCGTCGCGACACCCGCCTGCTCGAGCAGGCGCTCCTGGAGCTCGACCGCCGGGAGCCCGAGCGCCTCGACGTTGGGGAAGACGTAGAAGGCCCCTTCGGGAAGGCGGCAGGTGATGCCGGGAATGGCGTTCAGACCGGCGACGATGACGTCTCGGCGGCGCCGGAGCTCCTCCACCATCTCCTCCACCGGCGTCCAGGGACCCTCCAGCGCGGCGATGGCGGCGTGCTGGCTGAAGGCCGAGGTGCAAGAGACCGAGTTGACGACGAGACGGGTGACCGGCTCGACGAGCGCGCTCGGCAGCACGCCGAAGCCGAGGCGCCATCCGGTCATCGAGAAGGACTTCGACCACCCGTCGAGCAGCACCGTGCGATCGGCCATGCCGTCGAAGTCGAGCACCCCGGCATGCCGCCCGCCGTAGCGGATCGCCCAGTAGACCTCGTCGCTCAGCACGAACAGGTCGTGGCGCATCGCGATCTCGGCGATCGCCTCGCACTCCTTCGGGCCGAGCGCGCTGCCGCAGGGATTGTGCGGCGAGTTGAGCACGAGCAGCTTCGTCCTCGGAGTGACCAGCGACTCGAGCTCCTCGGGGTCCACCTTGAAGCCGTTGCCCTCCCGGAGCGGCACCGCGACGGGCGTCGCTCCGCAGAAAGCGGCGATCGACTCGTACATCGGGAACCCGGGGTCCGGGTAGAGCACCTCGTCTCCCGGCTCGCACAGGGCGAGGATGGTGAAGAACATGATCGGCTTCGCCCCCGGCGTCACGACGACCCGGTCGGCCGGCGCCCGCAGCCGCCCGGTCCGCTCGAGGAACGCGCTCACCGCCTCGCGAAGCGGGCGGATCCCCGGGGAGGCGACGTAGTGGGTGTGCCCGGCGCGCAGCGCCTCGGCGGCGGCCTCCACGACGTGCGGCGGCGTCGGGAAGTCGGGCTCGCCGATCTCGAGATGGACGATTCTCCGCCCCGCCGACTCGAGCTCCTGAGCCCGGGCAAGGACGGCGAAGGCCGACTCGGTGCGAAGGCGGCGCATGCGTGACGCGAGCTCCACGGGCCGCGACGCTAGGCCCGAGCGCCGGACGGGGAAAGGACCGGGAGGTGGCGGAGCAGTAGCGTTGGGCCGGCAAGGAGGCGGGGATGACGGCGACCGGGCAGGAAGGGCACGGCCGGGGCCCTCGGGGTGGGACGGCGCCGCTGCGCGTCGACGGGGAGCGGCTCCTCGGGCGCCTCGCCGAGCTGGCGGGGGTCGGGGCGACACCGGACGGGGGTTGCGCCCGTCTGGCGCTCTCCGATGCCGACCGCGCCGGGCGGGACCTCGTGGTCGGCTGGATGACCGCCCTCGGCCTCGAGGTGCGCGTGGACGAGATCGGCAACGTCGTCGCCTCGACCCCGGGGGTCGGCGCGCCGGTGATGATGGGCTCCCACATCGACACCGTGACGACCGGAGGCCGCTTCGACGGCAACCTCGGCGTGCTCGGCGGGCTCGAGGTGATCGAGACGCTGCAGGACTCGGGCGTGACGCCGCCGAGGCCGCTCGCGGTCGCCTTCTTCACCGACGAGGAGGGCTCACGCTTCTCGCCCGACATGCTCGGCTCCCTGGCCTACGTCGGCGGGATCGGGGTCGCCGAGGCGCTCGCGATCACCGACGTCGGCGGAGCGAGCGTCGGGGGGGAGCTCCGCCGAATCGGCTACGCCGGCCCCCACCCCTGCCCGGGGCCCGTGCCGCACGCCTACGTGGAGCTGCACATCGAGCAGGGTCCCGTCCTCGAGGCCGAGGGCGTCGAGATCGGGGTGGTCGAGGGCGTGCAGGGGATCTCCTGGCAGGAGGTGCGCGTCGAGGGCCAGGCGAACCACGCCGGCACGACCCCGATGGGCATGCGCCACGACGCCGGCTACGCGGCCGGGGCGATCGCCACCTTCGTCCGCCGCCTCGCCCTCGAGCTGGGCTCGCCCCAGGTCGGGACAGTGGGCTCGCTCGCGCTCGAGCCCGGGCTCGTCAACGTCGTCGCCCGCTCGGCGCGGCTCACCGTCGATCTGCGCAACACCGACGAGCTGCGGCTCGCCGAGGCCGAGCGCCGGCTCGCCGCCTTCCTCGAGCAGCTCGCCCGAGACGAGGGGGTCGGCGTCGCGACCCGCCGGCTGGCGCGCTTCGCGCCGGTGGCCTTCGACCCCGGCGTGATCGACCTCGTCGAGAGGATCGCCCGCGCGCAGGGGCGTTCGACCATGCGCCTGCCCGCGGGGGCCGGCCACGACGCGCAGATGCTCGCCCGGGTCTGCCCCGCCGGGATGATCTTCGTCCCGAGCGCCGGCGGGATCAGCCACAGCCCGCTGGAGCGCACCGAGCCCGACGCCCTCGTCGCCGGCGCGAACGTCCTCCTCGAAGTCGTGCTCGCGCTGGCGGCCGGCGAGCTCGCCGCCGGGGCGGGAGGGGCGGGCCCGGCCGCCGGGGCCGCCGCCGGCGCGTGAGCCGGGTCGTCACCGTCGCCGCCGCTCAGCTCGGGCCCGTCGGTCGCGACGAGCCGCGCTCCTCGGTCGTCGCGCGGCTTCTCGCCCTGCTGCGCGAGGCGGCGGCGGAGGGCTGCGAGCTCGTCGTCTTCCCCGAGCTCGCGCTGACCACGTTCTTCCCGCGCTGGCACATCGAGGACCCCGAAGAGCTCGACGCGTTCTTCGAGGCCGAGATGCCCGGCCCCTCGACGCGTCCGCTGTTCGACGAGGCCCGAGAGCTCGGCGTCGGCTTCAGCCTCGGCTACGCCGAGCTCACCGAGGACCGGCACCGCTACAACACCCAGCTGCTCGTCGCCCCTGACGGCAGGTTCCTCGCGAAGTACCGCAAGGTGCACGTCCCGGGCCACGAGGAGCCCGAGCCGTGGCGGCCCTTCCAGCACCTCGAGCGCCGCTACTTCGAGCCCGGGCCGCAGGGCTTCGGGACCTGGCGGGCATTCGGCGGCGTCGTCGGGATGATGATCTGCAACGACCGCCGCTGGCCAGAGACCTACCGCGTGATGGGCCTGCTCGGGGTCGAGCTCATCCTCTGCGGCTACAACACGCCGCTGCACTACGCCCCCGACCCGAGCCAGGACGTCCTCCAGGGCTTCCACAGCGCCCTCGTCATGCAGGCGGGCGCGTACCAGAACGGCACCTGGGTGGTCGCCTCGGCCAAGGGCGGCGTCGAGGAGGGTGTCGACTCCCTGGCCCAAAGCTGCGTGATCGCCCCTTCGGGCCAGATCGTCGCCCAGGCCTACACCGCCGGCGACGAGCTCGTCGTCGCCCACTGCGACCTCGACTGGTGCGACCGCTACAAGAAGACGCTGTTCGACTTCGAGCGCTACCGCATGATCGAGCACTACGGCCCGATCACCGCCCAGCGGGGCGCGACCCCCCCGCAGTGAGCTCGGCGGGGACCTTCGAGTACGACAGCAGCCAGTAGGCGAGCCCGCCGACCACCAGGCCGAACAGCCAGCTGAGGTCGGCGCCGTGGGTCGCGGAGGAGAGGGGCGAGGTGTACGCCGGGAAGTAGAAGGCGGCGTCGATCCACATCATCGCTGCGAGCATCCCGAGCAAGAGGGCGAACAGCGCCCGCCAGTTGACCCCGCCGTTGCGCCAGTAGACGCCGCCGCGCGCCGCGGCGAGCGAGGCGACGTCGTAGCGGCCGCGGCGCAGCAGGTGGTCGACCGCGATGATGCCGAACCACGGACCGAGCCACACGACGATGTAGTCGAGGAAGCCCGACAGGTCGGTGTAGAAGTTGCCCTTGAAGATGACCAGCGCCGTCACCGCGCCGGCGATCACCGTGTCGATGAGGACGCAGCCCCAACGCTTCACCCGGATCCCGATCGCCTGCAGGGTGACGCCCGAGGAGTACATGTCGAGGCTGTTGATGGACAGCAGCTGGGGGAGCGCGAGGATCATGAAGGGCCAGAAGAACCAGCTGGCAAAGGACGACGGCACGCCCGTCACCGCCGTGACCTTGGGGCTCACGAGGTAGGCGGCCGCGCCGAGCAGCTCGAGCAGGATCGAGGGGATCGCCCCGCCGAGCGTCGCCGCCCAGAAGGTCCGCGACGCCGGGGTCTCGCTCGGGAGGTACCGGGAGTAGTCTGCGGCGTTCTCGGTCCAGCCGAGGCCGCCGGCCGAGACGATGAGCACGAGCCCTGTCGTCCATATCCACCAGGTGGCGTGCTGGTGCAGGTGGCTGAGGTGCGCGTGCGGGAGGACCAGCCCGGCCATGATGGCGAAGACGACGACGAACACGAACGACAGGTAGCGCAGCACCTTGGTGATCGTCGCGTGCCCGAGGAAGGGCACGACGAACTGGGCCGCCACGGCGAGCACGATCACCGCCGCCTTGCCGGCGGTGTCGAGCCCGACGCCCTCGTGGGCGAACATCGCCTCGACGATGAGGACGATGAGGACGATCCCCTCGATCTCGAAGCCCACCTGGGTGACCCAGTTGAACAGCGAGGGAAGGCGGTTCCCGTTCCTGCCGAAGGGCGCCCGGCTGACCATGAACGCGGTGGTGCCCGTCGCCGGCCCGAGCAGGCTCGCCCACCCGAGGAAGCCGTAGAAGACGTTCCCGACGAGGATCGCGACGAACGCCTGCCAGAACGAGAGCCCGAAGGAGACGATCAGCGCGCCGTAGACGAGGAACTCGACGTTCCAGATCCCGCCCGCCCAGATGAAGAACAGGCCCCAAGGGCGAAGCTTCCTGTCCGAGTCCGGGACGTGCTCGATGCCGCGCTGCTCGAGCGCGAACGCCCGGTACTCCTCGGACCTCTCCTCGAGCCCCACGGCCACGGCTGAGGATGCTAGCTCCGGCCGCGGCGAGCGGCCCGGACCGAAGGCGCAGCCGGCTGCAGGCGGGCTGCGGGGGTGCGCCCTGGGGCCCCGGGGGCGAGGTTGCGGCACGCCGCCACCGGCTCAGGGAGCCGGAAGGTTGGTAGGCTGTCGCGCCGGGCGAGGAGGGGACGGTCACTGAGGTGGTCGCGATCGAGACCTCGGAGCAGGCTGCGCCGACCCGCTTCAGGCTGAACGGCCGGCTCGTCGAGGTGCGCGACCCCCACCCGCACCTGCTCTCTGCGCTCCGGGAGGAGCTCGGGGTGACCTCGCCCAAGGACGGCTGCGCACCCTCCGGCCAGTGCGGCTGCTGCACCGTGCTCCTCGACGGCAAGGCGCAGGTCGCCTGCCTCGTCTCGCTGGACAAGGCGCAGGGGAGGACGGTGACCACGCTCGAGGGGCTCGACCCCGCGGAGCGCGGGCGCTTCGCCGCGGCCTTCGCCGCGACCGGCGCCCTGCAGTGCGGCTTCTGCACGCCGGGCATCGTCGTCCGGCTGAAGGCGCTGATCGACAAGAAGGGAGCCGACCTCACTCGCGAGGAGGCGAGCCGGCACCTCGGTGCCCACCTGTGCCGGTGCACCGGCTACACCAAGATCCTCGACGCCGCGGAGCTGCTCGCACGGGGCGGGTCGGCCGTCGCCGAGGAGCGAGGCGGGATCGGGGCTCGCGCGGTCAAGTACGAGAGCCTCGGGCGGGCCGTCGGCGAGGACCGCTACGTCGACGACCTGCGAGTCCCGGGGATGCTCCATGCGGCAGTGCGCCTCGCCGACCACGCCCGCGCCGAGGTGCTGTCGATCGACACGGCGCCCGCGCTCGGCGCGCCCGGCGTCGTCGCCGTCCTCACCGCCGCCGACGTGCCCGGGCAGCTTCGCGTCGGGATCATCGAGCGAGACTGGCCGGTGTTCGTCCCCGTCGGCGGGCGGACGTCCTACCTCGGGGACGTGCTGGCCCTCGTGGTCGCCGAGAGCCGGGAGGCTGCCCGCGCCGCCGCCCCGCTCGTCGCCGTCCGCTACCGGCCGCTCCGCCCGCTGTGCGACCCGCTCGAGGCGATCGGCGACGCCGAGGACGCCGTGTGGCAGCTGCCGGGCAACGTGCTCTCCCGCACGGCATACCGCCGTGGCGACGTCGAGGCGGCCCTCTCCGGCTCCTCGCACGTCGTGCACGAGGTGTTCGAGACCCAGCGGGTCGAGCACGCCTTCCTCGAGCCGGAGTCGACCCTCGCCGTGCCGACGCCCGAGGGCGGCTTGAGGGTCTACTCCGGGGGCCAGGGCGTCTGGGACGACCGCGACCAGATCGCGTCCGTGCTCGGGATCCCGTCGGACCGCGTGGTCGTCGACCAGGTCTCCAACGGAGGGGCCTTCGGCGGCAAGGAGGACATGTCCAACCAGGCGCAGACGGCGCTCGCCGCCTTCCTGCTGCGCCGTCCCGTGAAGTGCACCTTCTCGCGCGAGGAGTCGCTCCTCGTCCACCCGAAGCGCCATCCGATGCGCCTCGAGTACCACGCCGGCTGCGACGCCGCCGGCAGGCTCACGGGCCTTCGGGCACGCATCGTCGGCGACTCCGGGCCCTACGCGTCGGTCGGGATGAAGGTGCTCGAACGCGCCGCCGGGCACGCCTGCGGTCCCTACGCGATCCCCGCGGTCGACGTCGAGGCGGTCGCCGTACGGACGAACAACCCCGTCTGCGGCGCCTTCAGGGGCTTCGGCTCGAACCAGGCCCAGTTCGCGATGGAGGGCGTCCTCGATCGGCTCGCAGAGCTGGCCGGGCTGAGCCCCTACGAGATGCGCCGGCAGAACGTGCTCACCCCCGGTGCGCTGTTCGGGCCGGGACAGGTGATGGACGAGGGCTGTGGCGGCGCCCTCGCCTGCCTGGAGGCGATCAAGCCCCGTTACGATGAGGCCGTCGCCGCCGGCAAGGCGGTCGGGCTGGGGCTCGGGATCAAGAACTCCGGGCTCGGTAACGGCGTCGTGGAGGTCGCCCGGGCGGTCGTCCGCTTCTCCGGCTCCGGCGAGGTCGAGGTCCGCCACTGCTGGACCGAGATGGGACAAGGCGTCCACACCGTCGCTCGCCAGGTGGCGGTGGAGGAGCTGGGGATCGACGCCTCGAGGGTGCGCGTCGTCGTCGACACCACGAGAGAGCTCGGCGCAGGGCAGACGACTGGGTCGCGGGGCACGATGATGGCCGCTGGCGCCGTCGCCGACGCCTGCCGGGCGGCGCTCGCCGGCGGGTGCAGGCCCGAGGTCGACTACCTCGGGGAGCACCGAGTCGACTGGACGAGCTCGATCGACGCCGGCGTTGCGCATCCCGTGGTGCACTCGGCCTTCTCCTACGCGGCACAGCTCGTCGTCATGGACCGGCTGAGCGGCGCGATCGACAAGGTCGTCGCCGTGCACGACGTCGGGCGCGCGGTGAACCCCCTGCTGTGCGAGGGACAGGTCCAAGGCGCCGTCCACATGGGGCTCGGCTACGCCCTCTCGGAGGAGTTCCCGGCGGACCCGGAGGGCCGGCCGTCGCACATGACGCTGCGAAGCCTCGGCATCCTCCGCCCGAAGGACGTCCCCCCCATCGAGCCCGTGCTCGTCGAGGTCCCCCAGCCCCGCTCACCCTACGGGATCAAGGGGATGGGTGAGATCGGCCTCGTCCCGACCGCCGGCGCGGTCGCGGCGGCCCTGCACGACCTCGACGGCCGATGGAGGACGACCCTGCCCATGGGCTCCGGACGTGCCGGCCCGGTCGAAGGCGCCTCGCAGGGCGAGGGCTCCTAGCGGGCGAGCGGCGTCGCTTGGCGGGTGGGGCCCCGCCGTGGACCGGCGAAGCGCTCTGCTGCGTCTCGGCGCTCGGCCGGTCAGGAGAGCCGGCGCTCGAGCGCGGCGACCTTCTCGGCCATCCGGCCCTTGCCCCGGCCCGACCAGGAGTCGATCTTGATGACGACCGAGCAGCGGGGGGCGGCTTCGGAGACCTTGTCGAGGCAGGCCTTGATGACGCCCATCACCTCGTCCCACTCCCCTTCGAGGTTGGTGAACATGGCGTTCGTCTCGTTCGGAAGACCGCTCTCCCGCACGATGCGCACCGCATCGGCAACCTCCTCGACGACCGAGACGCCAGCGCCGATCGGCGTGATGGAGAAGGCGACGATCACGGCCGGCATCCTCCCACGCGCCGCGCCTGCCTCGCCGGCGGCTCAGCCAGCCGTCGTGAAGGAGGCGACGAACCGCCGGATCTCCGCCGCCC
>JAJYNS010000103.1 GCA_021786195.1 Actinomycetes bacterium
CTGCCGGCTGGACCGTCGGGTTCGCCGCCGACGGAGGACGCTCTCGAGATCGAGCGGTCCGAAAGGCCGAGCAGCCCGATCCCTGGAACCGAAGCGACGGGTCGCGTCACTCGCCGGTCCTCAGCCCCTCGAGGCGCACAGCTGCTCTCCCGCCAAGAGGTGCCCGAAGTCAGGACTGGCGGGGCATCCCCGTGGCGCGCGCCCGGATGATCGCCGCAGCGGCGTGGAGGTGCACCCGGTGGGTCTCGACGATCTCGACCTGCTCGAAGCCGGCGGCGGACAAGGCCCCCCGGTAGTCGGCTTCGGTGAGCGCTCCGGCGATGCACCCGGTCCACGCCTCCATGTCCGAGCGGGTCTCGGCGTCCATGCCCGGGTCGGCGACGACGTCGGAGATCGCGAGGCGGCCGCCGGGGCGGAGCACCCGGGCGGCCTCCCGGAGCACGAGGTGCTTGTCGGCGGCCAGGTTGATCACGCAGTTGGAGATGACCACGTCGACGCTGGCATCCGGCAGGGGGATGTCCTCGAGGTAGCCCTCGATCAGCTCCACATTGTCGATCCCGGCCTCGGCGACGTTGCGGCGGGCGAGCTCGAGCATCTCCGGGGTCATGTCGAGCCCGATCGCCCGGCCGCCGGGCTGGACGCGCCGGGCGGCGATCAGCACGTCCGCGCCGGCCCCAGATCCGAGGTCCAGGACGACCTCGCCGGGGTGGAGGTCGGCGACGGCGGTCGGCACGCCGCAGCCGAGCGACGCCGCGACCGCGTCGGGCGCGGCGGACCTCTCCTCCCCGCCGTAGAGCGCGGCGCCGAAGACCGCACGGCCGTCCGGCCCGCAGACCTCGACGGCCGGCGGGCTGCAGCAGGCGCTCGCCTTAGTCGAGGCGCCACCTGCCCGGACGGCGGCGGCCGCGTAGCGACGCCGCACGGCGTCCCGGACGTCGGTCGCCTGGCCCGTCTCCGTCTCCGTCTCCATCGCTCTCCCCTTCTCGGTCGGGCCGGCGGTCAGGTTTCCGGCGGGCCCTCTTCGTCCCCCTCGGTCGGGGGTGGGCTGGACTGGTCACGCACCGACGTCTCACCTGGACCGCTCACCTAGATAGACGTCTAGGAAGAGCATAGCGATGACCTTGACATACGTCAAGATCAAGCGCGACACTGGGTCGTGCCGAAGTCCCTGCCGGTCATCGAGCTGTCCGGTGCGCTCTGCTGCCCTCCGGTGGCCGCCGGGGTGGTCAGCGACGCCGACGCGCTCGAGGTGGCCCTCCGGCTCAAGGCGCTCGCCGACCCGGTCCGGATCAAGCTCCTCTCGCTGGTGCTCGCCGCTGGCCCGGGTGGTCTCCGCAACCTCGACCTCACCCGGGAGCTGCAGTTGACCGACGCGACGGTCAGCCATCATCTCGGCCAGCTCAAGCGGGCGGGGCTGCTCCTTGCGACCCACCGCGGCGCGAGCACCTACTACTCGGCCGACCGGGCTGCGCTGGCTGCCCTCGTGCAGGCCCTGGACCCGGCCTGCTGCTGAGCGCCGTCTCGGCGCTGGCTGCTAGCGGCCCATCTTCTCGCTGTCGATCTCATAGACCCGGGTCGCGTAGGCCTCGAGCGAGGCCTCGCAGCGGCGCAGGGCCGCCTCGGCCTCTCCTGCGCCGCCCGAGCCGAGGACGTCGCGGGCCCGGACCTTGTCGAGCCACCGGCGCAGCTTGGCGAGGTCCTCCTCGTTCTCCTCCAGCTCGCCGAAGGTGAAGTGCCCGGCGGCAGACTCCTGGTCGATCTCGGCGAGGAAGTCCCGGCATCGGTCGACGACCTCCTCGTACTCGTCGTCCCGGGCCAGCTTGAACAGCTCGGCCATCTCCGAGCCGCCCGTCAGGCTCTGGCAGGAGAGCAGGTAGGCGGTGCCGCCCATCTCCTCGACGATCTGGCTCCTCAGGCGGCGCAGCGCCCGTTCCGCCTCGGCGCTCTCGGGAAGCGCGGCGACGGCGCTTTGGAGGTAGACGGCCCCGAGCGTCTTCAGGCGGCGCCAGAGGGAAGCCCGCAGCCGGCTCGGCTCGCTGGGCACCCGGTAGACGAGCACCAGCCAGCGCAGGGACGCCGCGGGCGGGCCCCCGTCAGCGCTCGGCGACCCATCGGCCGCCGGCCCGGGCTCCTCCCGCCGTCCGTCGCCCCTCGAGCTCACCAGGTCCAGCCTCTCTCCTCCCGCCGTCCGTCGCGCCGTCGCGCCGAGCCCGGGCGGCTCGGGCCCTCGCGCACGCTCGTCGCCACCTAACATCCGCGAGCATCCTGACCTAACAGCTGTTAGAATACCCCGTATGACCGCGGCGTTCCTCTTCCTCGCGGCGTTCCTCGCCTGCGCCGTCGAGGCCGTCGAGGCGGCGACCGTCGTCGTCGCGGTGGGCCTGACCCGCAGCTGGTCGTCTTCGCTGCGCGGCGTCCTGCTCGGAGTGGCGGCGCTCGCAGCCGTCGTCGGCGCGCTGGGTCCCGCCCTGACCCGGGTCCCGCTCGGCCCGCTCCGCCTCGTCGTCGGAGGGCTGCTCCTCGTCTTCGGGCTCGGCTGGCTGCGCAAGGCGATCCTTCGAGCGTCGGGGTACAAGGCGCTCCACGACGAGGCGGCGGCCTTCGAGCGGCAGGTCGCCCGGGCGAGCGGCGCCCCCGGCGAGCGGCGCGGCTGGATGGGTGGCGACTCCTACGCCTTCACCCTGGCGTTCAAGGCGGTCCTCTTGGAGGGCCTCGAGGTCGCCTTCATCGTCCTCACCTTCGGCGCCAACGCCCACGACGTCCCCCTGGCCGCCCTGGCAGCCGGGGCGGCGATCGCCACGGTGGTCGGCCTGGCGGCGATCGTGCGCGGCCCGCTGTCGCGGGTCCCGGAGAACACGATCAAGTTCGCCGTCGGCGTGATGCTCACGAGCTTCGGTTCCTTCTGGGGGGCCGAGGGCGCCGGGGCGCGCTGGCCGGGCTCGGACGCCTCGCTGGCGGCCATCATCCCCGCCGTCGCGCTGCTGTCCCTCGCGACCGTCGCCTACCTCCGGGGCGTCCGCCAGCGCAGCATCGACCGCAGCCCGACCGGGGCGGCGGCCTGATGGCGACCCTGAAGAAGCTCGCGGGCCTACCGAGAAGCTTCGCCCTGTTCTGGTGGGACTTCGTCGTCGGAGACGACGCCACCCTGGCGATCGGCGTCGTGGCCGGCCTCGCCGCGGTGGCCCTTTTGCACCACGCCGGGCAGAGCGCCTGGTGGGGCCTACCGGTCCTCTGGGTGATCGCCCTCGGGGCCTCGCTCGCCCGGGCCGTCCGGCGAGGCTCCTAGGCACCGTGGCGCGGGCGGGGCCCGCCACGCAAGCCCTGATCCTCTCCTCACATCGTGCTCACCTCATCCTCGCGTCCGCCGGGTAGAACACAGGGGCGGCGCGCCCGGGTCCGGGCGCTGAGCTCTCTCGGGGGTCGGTACCTTGCGGTTGAGGAAGCCCGGAACGAGGACCTGCCCGTCCGCCTCGGCGGAGGGCCCGACGATGCACGCTCCGGGCGGGGCCGCCAGGGCGGCGTTTGCCGCCCTGGCGGGGATCGGGGTCGCGCTCGCAGCGGTCGGCGGGCCTGCCGCTCCGGCCGGTGCCGTGACGCCGGGTGGGTGGTCGGTGACCGGCTCGCTCTTGACGGCGAGGTCTCACGCGGCCTCGGCCCTGCTCCCCGACGGCGCCGTCCTCGTCGCGGGTGGGTGGACCTCCGCCAGCGCCGCGCCGACGAGCACGGCGGAGCTCTACGACCCCTCGACGGGCCAGTGGTCGGCGACCGCCGGCTCGATGCCCGTCGCCGTCGCCGACGCGGCCGCGGCGCTGCTGCCTGACGGCGAGGTCCTCGTCGTCGGCGGCGACACCGGGCCGGCGTCCTCCCCGGCGCCGACGGGCGACGCGGAGCTCTTCAACCCCTCGACCGGCACCTGGTCGCCGGCCGCCCCGCTCCCCGGCGGCCTCGCCGTCGCCGGCGCCTCGGCGACCCTGCTCACCGACGGGGAGGTGCTCGTCGCCGGCGGGCTCACGGGCTCGGGGGGCACGACCTCGACCACCGCCGACTCGGAGCTCTACGTCCCGGCGAGCAACTCCTGGGTCTCCGCGCCCTCGATGACCCTCGGGGTCGCCGGAGCGGTGTCGGCACGCCTGCCCGACGGGGAGGTCCTCGTCGCGGGCGGGATCAACCAGCCGGCCGGCGGCTCGCCGAGCGTCACCTCGACCTCCGAGCTCTACGACCCCTC
>JAJYNS010000117.1 GCA_021786195.1 Actinomycetes bacterium
GGGTCCTCCTCGGGCCAGGTGAGCTCCTCGGCGTCGGCGATGCGGTAGGAGTAGCCCTGCTCGGCGAGGAAGCGCTGGCGGCGAGCGGCGAGCTCCTGGTCGTTCGTGTCCCGGGAGACGACCGCGAAGAAGCGGGCCTGGCGGCCGTCGGCCTTCGGGCGCAGCACCCTCCCGAGCCGCTGGGCCTCCTCCTGGCGGCTGCCGAAGGCCCCGGAGACCTGGACGGCGACGGAGGCCTCGGGCAGGTCGATCGAGAAGTTGGCGACCTTGGAGACGACGAGCACGAGCTCCTCCCCTCGGCGGAAGGCCTCGTAGAGGCGCTCCCGCTCGCGGGTCGGGGTCTTGCCGGTGATGAGGGGGACCTGGAGCAGCGCCGAGAGCTCCTCGAGCTGGTCGAGGTACTGGCCGATCACGAGGGTGGGCTCCCCACGCCGGCGGGCCTCGGCGACGAGCGCCTCGACGACGGCGAGCTTGGAGCGGGCGGTCGCACCCACCCGGTAGCGCTCCTCGGCCTCGGCCAGGGCGTAGGCCATGCGCTCCTCGTCCGAGAGCGTCACCCGGACCTCCACGCAGGTGGCCGGGGCGATCCAGCCCTGGGCCTCGATGTCCCGCCAGGGCGCGTCGTAGCGCTTCGGGCCGATGAGGCTGAACACGTCCCCCTCCCGCCCGTCCTCCCGGAGCAGGGTCGCGGTGAGCCCGAGGCGGCGGCGGGACTGGATGTCGGCGGCCATCCGGAAGACGGGGGCGGGGAGGAGGTGGACCTCGTCGTAGACGATGAGGCCCCAGTCCTCGGCCGACAGCAGCTCCATGTGGGGCATCGAGCCCCGCCGGCGGGAGGTGAGGATCTGGTAGGTCGCGATGGTGACCGGCCGGACCTCCTTGCGCTCGCCGGAGTACTCGCCGATCGCGCCCGGCTCGAGGCTCGTCCGGGCTCGCAGCTCGGCGGCCCACTGGCGGGCGGCCACGGTGTTGGTGACGAGGACGAGGCTGTGGGCCCCGGCGGCCGCCATCGCCGCGATTCCGACGAGCGTCTTGCCGGCGCCGCAGGGCAGCACGACGACCCCGGAGCCCGCCGCCATGAAGGCCTCGACGGCCTCGGCCTGGTAGGGGCGCAGCTCGAGCCCCTCTCGGCCTCCCGGGGCGATCGGGTACCGGGCGCCGTCGACGTAGCCGGCGCGGTCGTCGGCCGGCCAGCCCACCTTCAGCAGCGCCTGCTTCAGCCTGCCCCGCTCCGAGCCGTGCACGACGACCGTGTCGGGGTCGATCCTGGCCCCGACGAGGGGGGCGACCGCCTTGGCCCGGAGGACCTCCTCGAGCACTGCCCGGTCCAGGCTGCGCAGCACGAGGCCGTGGACCGGGTCGACCTCGAGGGCGAGCCTGCCGTAGCGGGCCATCGTCTCGGCGACGTCGACGAGGAGCGACTGGGGCACGGCGTAGCGGGAGTAGCGGAGCAGGGCGTCGACGACCTGCTCGGCGTCGTGGCCCGCCGCCCGGGCGTTCCACAGGGCGAGGGGGGTCACCCGGTAGGTGTGGACGTGCTCGGGCGAGCGCTCGAGCTCGGCGAACGGGGCGATCGCCGCCCGGCAGGCGGCCGCGTCGGGGTGGTCGGTCTCGAGCAGCAATGTCCGGTCCGACTGGACCACGAGGGGGCCTCCGCCCCCCTCCGGGCCGGTCACCCTCTTGCCTCCTCCTCCGCCTCGGTGAGCACCCGGACCCAGTGGACCCGGGCGAGGGCGATCTCCTGTACGTCGCCCCTCGGCAGCCGCTGGACGGTGACCTGGCGCCGGTCGAGGCCGATGACCTCGGCGTCGAGCTCCCTGCGCTGCCCCTTGCCGTTGCTGCAGGAGACCCGGACGAGCCAGTCCTGCTCGAGGGCCTGCTCGAGGAGCGCCAGGACCTCGGCCTCGCTGCGCCCGATCCGGCTCGGGCGGCCCGAGAGGTCCTCGACGAGGCGGAGCTGGGTCGCCGGCTCGGGCCGAGGGCCGGCGGCCGGGCCGGGCCCGGGCCGCCCGCCCCCTGCGCCGACACCACCCGGTCGGCGGGCGTCGGTGCCCCCGGCGCGAAGGCGCCGGACGAGCTCGAGCGGGTCCCCGGGCAGGGCTGCGCCCTCGGCCCCGGCGATCGCCGCGCCCATCGCCTTGACCAGCTCGTCCGGCACGCCGGTCAGCGCGGCCACGAAGTCCGGGGCATCCTCGAGGAGCTGGACGAGCTCGGCGAGATCGGCCTCGGCGGTGCTGGCGCCGTCGAGGTCCCACTCCGCGCCCTCGCCGGGACCGCCCCGGCCGCCCGCCCTCCGGACGACAGGCCGGGTCAGGAGGAGGCAACCCTCCTCGTCCTCGGCCGCGGCGAGGTAGCCGGCCTCCCTCAGGGCGGCGACGGCGGCGTCGGGGCGGACCGGGCTGCAGGCGACCGTCGGCGCCAGCAGGCGCAGGCGCAGCCTGGAGACCTGGCGCGCCCTGACGAGCTCGGCGAGGAGGGAGGGGTCGTCGGCACGGACGTAGCAGGAGGCGGCGCCGACCCGGAGCCGGCCGAAGCGCCGGGCGGTGTCGGCGACGAGGTAGGCGAGGGGCTGGGGCACCCCCTTGCGGGCGTGGCGCTCGAGGAAGGCGAGGATCTCCTCGCCGCTGCGGCCGGCGTCGAGGGCCCGCTCGAGCGAGCGGGGGGTGAACCGCCACAGGTTGGCCGCGCCGGCAGGCTCCACCTCGGCGAGCAGCTCGAGCTCGGCCCGCAGGTCGGGGCGCAGCTCGCCCGTGGCGAGCGCCGTCAGGTCCGCCTGGAGGACGAGGTCCTCGACGAGCGGCGGGAGGTGCTCGGCGAGGCTCGCCGCCGCCTTGTCCGCGCCGTCGTCGAGGAGGGCCCGGAAGAAGGGGGAGAGCTGACCGCCCGAGGTCGCCCCGAGCAGCTCCGCCTCCTCGAGGAGCCAGCCGACGAGGGTCGAAGGCGCCGCCGGGCCCCCGTCCCAGGCCGCCGGCCTCTGCCAGACGAGACGCTCGGCGAGGGACTCCCGGCTCGCGACCGATCCCTCCGGCAGCGCCGAGAGCAGCTCGAGGACCGCCTGGCGGCGCCCGATCACCTCGGGCTCGAGGTCCCGGTCGAGCAGCGGCGGCACGGGCTTTCCCCCTTCGCCGGGGCTGCCGACGAGCCCGATGTGCACGGGCGCGCACAGCCATCTGGCGGCGAGGGCCGCCCAGCGCTCGCTCGTCGGCCGCTCCCTCCAGGCGTCGTAGGCGGGGGTCGGCAGCGCCACGTCCTCGAGCGGGTCGATGTCGAGGAGCTGCGCGCCGGCGGCCAGCTCGACGAGGCGGGCGAGGGAGGTCTCGTCCCGCCCGACGGCCTTGGCCGCCCGGCGGAGCTCCCGCACGCCGAGGCCACCGGACTGGAGGAGCTTCGGGGGCTCGGCTCCCCAGCGCTCGAGCAGTAGGTCCAGGTCGGCCACGACCTGCCGGGCGGCCTCGGCCGCCGAGGCCCCGGCTCCGGCGAGCGAGCCCGATAGCTCGAGGGGGGGCGGCTCGAGGCGGAAGTCGGTGAACAGCCGGCGGCCCCTCAGCGCCAGGGCTACCTCGGCCGGCATCGCGGCGCGCCGCCAGCCGACCGAGACGAGGAGCCCCCGCCGCAGGAGGTAGCCGACGGGCGTGTCGTCGTTGCGGGCGAGCAGCTGGGCCTCGAGGGGCAGCCCCACCTCGGGCCCGTCCTTCGCGACCCGCTCGGCGAGGAGGCGCGTGCCCTCCGGGCCCTCGTCGAGGAGGCGGCCGACCGTCTCGGGCTGCGCGTAGCGCTCGAGGAGCAGCTCAACCGTCTCGGCCTTCGTCCTCGGCACCTCGATCCCGGCCCGCCTCGCCACCTCTCTCAGCTGGTCCGCCGCCTGGCCGGGGAGCAGCCGCCCGAGCGGCGGACCGAGGCGCCCCGGGCGGCCGACGGCGGCGGCGAGGCCGGGGTTGACGAGGAGCTTCCCGCCGGAGGGCCGCACGACGAAGGCCGAGGCGAGCCGGGCGAGGAAGGGGTCGAGGGCGCCCGGGCCCGCGCCGAGGAGCGCCTCGACGGCGCCCGCCGTCGTGACCGGCTCCAGAAGGCAGAGCGCCTCGAGCAGCTGCTGGTTCGTCCGGTCGACCTGGCCGTGGAGGAAGGCGAGGCTGCTCGGCTCGAGGACCCTGGCGGCGAGCTCCTCGAGGCTGCGGGCGCC
>JAJYNS010000062.1 GCA_021786195.1 Actinomycetes bacterium
CTGGACGGGAGAGCATGGCGGCCCTCGTCGAGAGAGCCCAGCGAGGTTCACTCGCCAGGTTCTTCTTCGAGCACGCGCTGCCGGCACGGGCCCGGGTTGCCAGCATGTCGCCGGGCTCGCCGACCACGCCCAGGAGCTGCGTCTGCACCCGGCCCTTGTTGGCGAAGCGCGCGCCCTTTTTGTTCTTGGCGTCGTTCTTTCGTTCTTGCCGTCGTTGTCGACGTAGGTGGCCGAGATCCTTCTGCCGTCCCCGCCAGGAGACCGTGACCTGTGGCCCTGTTGCTCGAGCTCTTCGAGCAAGACAGCCCTGGGACCAAGCGGTGATCCCGCTGAGCAAGCTCCGCTATGAGCTGTCAGCGGGCAGAGGTGCGAGAGTCCACAACGAGCGAGGACGAAGTACCGGTGTCGCAAGCTGCCGGCGCGTGGTCCTCCTGCCCTGGGCGTGTCCTCTTCCGGCCCGGCGGTGCCCTCTCCGCCCCTGCCGCCGAGGCCCGCCCGCCGGGCGCTCGGGGCCGCAGGGCGCGCAATACTCGCTGGTCGTCGCCTCGCCGGCCGGTCCGGGCTACGATGCACCAGCTCGAGAACCCGAGCACCGTGGGAGACGGGAGAACGTCTGTTCGCTACCCCGCGATCCTGGCGAGCGGCACGCAAGGCCCGCCGAGGGGGAGCGCCGCTGCGGCCTGTCCCCGAGGCCGGCCGGCGAGGTGGGCGTGCCGCGCGCTTCGCCGCACGCGCGTCCGCGAGCGGCCCCGCCGGCCACGGACCAGGGGGCGAGGGCCTGTCGGCCCCGGACGAGGGAGGTATGAAGTGATCGGCAACACGCACTCGAGGGGTCGCCGAACGGTGGCGGCGCTCTCGGTCACCGCGGCCGCCTCGCTCTGCGGGCTCGGGCTCCTGCCCGCCGCGAGCTCGGCGGCAGCGCGCACGGGAACCTCGCACCTCGTCGCGCAGAGCACGAAGAGCTCGAAGTACGGCGGGATCCTCTACATGCTCGGCAGCGGCGACGTCGACTACATGGACCCGAACGTCACCTACTACACGGTCGGCTACGAGGCAATGCGGATGTTCTCGAGGAGCATCCTCAACTACCCGGCCGTGCCGGGCAAGGCGACGACGGTCGTGCCGGACCTCGCGACCTCGATGCCGAAGGTGAGCGACCACGGGCTCGTCTACACGGTCACGATCCGCAAGGGCGCGATGTGGAACACGACGCCGCCACGGCAGGTGACAGGAGCCGACGCCGTGCGCGGGATCGAGCGCACCTGCAACCCGCAGGAGCCCTTCGGCGGCGTGACGGACTTCGAGTACCTGATCGCCGGGATGCAGAGCTTCTGTAGCGCCTTCCTGAAGGTCAAGCCGACGGTGGCGGACATCAAGGCCTTCCTGTCGACGCACTCGATCTCGGGAGTGACCGCCAAGGGCCTCAGCGTCAGCTACCGGCTCGTCCACCCGGTGTCGTACTTCGACGACCTGCTGGCGATGGAGGCCTTCAACCCTGCGCCTGTCGAGGACCTCAACTACTTGCCGGCGAGCGCCGCGTTCGCCCAGCACACGATCTCTGACGGCCCGTACGAGATCCAGTCCTACAACCCGACCCGGAGCATCGTCTTCGTGAGGAACCCCGCCTGGAGGGCGTCGTCCGACCCCATCAGCAAGGCCTACGTGGACGAGATCAAGATCAGCGAGACCGTCAGCGCGACCTCGGTCCAGCAGCAGCTGCAGACCAACTCGCCCACCGCCGACCTCGCCTGGGGCGACACGCCCGTCCCGCCGGCTCAGCTTCCGGCCCTGCTCGCCGGCCACAGCTCCCAGCTCGTGCTGGGCTCGACCTACGGACTCGACCCCTACGTCCTTTTCAACCAGGTCTCGCCGAACGAGCACAAGGCGATGGCCAACGTGAAGATCCGCCAGGCGATCTCCTACGCAATAGACCGGGCGGCGCTCATCAAGGACGCCGGCGGCCCCCAGGCGTCGCCTCCGCTCACCCAGATGCTGGCGCCGACGGCCATCGGCTACTCGAACTTCGACGACTACCCCTACGACCAGGCGAAGGCGAAGGCGACGCTCGAGCCGCTCCACCTCAAGCTGAAGTTCCTCTACCAGGCCGACAACCCGACCCAGGTGAAGATGTTCCAGACGATCCAGTTCGAGCTCTCTCAGGTCGGGGTCACCCTCCAGGGCGTCGGAGTGCCCCAGGCGGACATCTACGCCAAGTACTACGAGGTCCCCTCGGTGGCGCACAGCGGCACCTGGGACCTCGGCTTCGCCCAGTGGTTCCCGGACTGGTACGGGACCAACGACTCGGACAGCTACCTGCAGCCGACCTTCGACGGCGACGCCTTCCCGCCCGCGGGATCTGACTTCGGCTTCGAGAACGACCCGAAGGTCAACTCGGCGATCAGCCAGGCGATCGTGGCCCCGACGACGGCGCAGGCGGCGAAGCTGTGGAGCGAGGCCGACCACCAGATCCTGGCCGATGCCGCCGCCTACCCGATCGACGATCCCTCCTTCGCCACCTACGTGCCCACCCAGGTGCACAACGCCGTGTTCGTGCCCCAGATCCAGGCGATCGACCCGACCAACGTCTGGCTCTCGCCGGGCGACCGGCAGAACGCCTGAGGGGGCTCGGGGGAGACCGAGGCGGGGACTTACGGCCCGGGGGGCCTGCGCGCGTGCGCGAGCGCAGGCCCCCCGGGTCAAGCCGCGGACTCCCCGCCAAGTAGTGTGGACCGCGCCTCCGGGCTCGTCCGACTCTCTCGCGACGGGATCTGCAGGCAGTCGGGCCATCATGGGGGCGAGGTGTCGCTGCTCGAGGTGAACGGGCTGAACGTGGCGTTCGACACCGCGGACGGCACGGTGCGGGCCGTGCAGGGCCTCTCCTTCTCTCTCGAGCGTGGCCAGACGCTCGGCATCGTGGGCGAGTCCGGCTCCGGCAAGAGCGTCTCGGCCCAGACGATCATCGGCCTGACCCGCAGCGCCTCGGCGCGCATAAGCGGGGAGGCGCTGTTCGAGGGCGAGGACCTGCTGCGCATGCCGCCGGCGAGACTTCGGCGGCTGCGCGGCGCGCGCATCGGGATGATCTTCCAGGACCCGCTCTCGAGCCTGCACCCCTACTACAGAGTCGGATGGCAGATCGTCGAGCTGTTGCGCGCCCACGACCGCTCGATCGACCGCCACTCCGCGCGGCAGAGGGCGATCGAGCTGCTCGACCTCGTCGGGATCCCCGAGCCCGCGCAGCGGATCGACGACTACCCGCACCAGTTCTCCGGCGGGATGCGCCAGCGCGTGATGATCGCCATGGCGATGGCGCTGAACCCGTCCCTCCTCATCGCCGACGAGCCGACGACCGCGCTCGACGTGACCGTGCAGGCGCAGATACTGCGAGTCCTCGAGGACCTGCAGCAGAGGTTCGCCATGGCCATCATCCTCATCACCCACGACCTCGGCGTGATCGCGGAGGTCGCCGACGAGGTCGTCGTGATGTACGCCGGCTCGGTGATGGAGCGCGCGGCGCGGCGCGAGGTCTTCTACGACTCCCGGCATCCCTACACCCTCGGGCTCCTGCGGTCGCTCCCGAGCTACGACGAGGTGGTCGCCTCCGGCGACTTCACGCAAGGGCCACCCGGCGCGCCGTCGGGGACCGCGACCGCCCCGGCCGGTCGCGGTCCCGGCGCGGCGCGCGGGCCGGAAGGCGGGCCGCCGGCCGGAGCCGGAGGGTTCGCGCACCGTCGCCTCTACTCGATCCCGGGCCAGCCGCCAAGCCTTCTCGGAATGCCACCGGGCTGCCCCTTCGCCCCGCGTTGCGCCCACGCCATGGACCGCTGCCGGCGCGAGCGCCCCCCGCTGTTCGTCGTCGGCGACCGCTCCTCCCGGGAACCGCCCCCCGGCGCGGCGACAGGCGGGCGGGCGTCGGTCGCCGGCGGGGCAGGCGCCGATGCGCGGCGAGCTAGGACAGGCGATCGCCTCCCAGGGCGCGAGCACCTCTCCGCCTGCTGGCTCGAGGCGACCGGCGGCGAGGGGCTGGCAGGCGGTGGCGGGCCGCCCGAGGTCGGCTCGGGCGGGAGGCGCCCGCACGCC
>JAJYNS010000069.1:0-3338 GCA_021786195.1 Actinomycetes bacterium
CGGCTCTAACGGCCCTGCCGCCCGGCGATTGAGCGCAGCGTCCGGCCGATGATCCGCAGGTCGAGGCCGATCCCCTGGTGCCGGAGGTAGTAGAAGTCGTACTGGAGCTTCTCGAAGGCGTCGAGCTCGCTCGCGCCGTAGCCGTACTTGACCTGGGCCCAGCCGGTCAGCCCCGGCCGGACGAGGTGCCGGAGGTCGTAGTAGGGGATCTTCTCGCGGAGCTCCTCGACGTAGCGAGGCTGCTCGGGCCGAGGACCGATCACCGACAGGTCGTGCCGCAGGACGTTGAAGAACTGCGGCAGCTCGTCGAGGTGGGTCCTGCGGATCAGCCGCCCAAAGGGGCGGACCCGAGGGTCGTCGTCCATCGTCCAGCACGAGTCCTCGGCGTGCGGGGGCATCGTGCGGAACTTGAGGATCGTGAAGACCCGGCCGTCCTTGCCCACGCGAGCTTGGCGGAACAGGAGCGGCCCGGGGTTCGCGACGAGGTTGACCAGCGCGATGACCGGTGCCACGGCGAGGCACAGCAGGGAGCCGGGGAGCGCCAGGGCCACGTCGAGCGCGCGCTTGACGCCTGCGTACCTCGCCCGGTGCAGCTCGTTCACGTCGAACAGCAGCGACATCCGCTCGAGCTCGCCGACGGGGAGCTTGCCGAGCCACTCGTCGTAGAAGAGGGTGAGCGTCCGCACCCGGACCCCCCGGCGGTGGAGGAGCGCGGCCTGGGCGACGACGTGCTCGTCGGCTTGGGCGACTCGGTCGAGGACGAGCACGCTCGGCCGCTCGGCCTCTGCCAGCTCGACGAGCGAGGTGCGCCTTGTCATCCCGCTGACGTCGGAGGTGCGGCAGGTGCCCGCCAGCACCGCCCTTCGCTCCGGCCGGCGAGCGAGCTCGCCGAGGAGCGTGACCGCCTCGGACGGCTCCACGACGGCGAGCACCCTCTGGGTGTCGCCCTCGCGCCTGCGGCCGCGTCGGGCGAGCACGGAGATGGCCGCGTCGAGCGGCGCGAGCAGGGCGGCGCTGGTGAAGACGACGAAGCGCGGCAGGAGCGGAGCCGCGACGAGCAGGGCGATCACCGACACGGCGCCTGCCGAGGCGCCGACGGCGACGGCCGCGCGCACGAGCGCGTCCCCGGCGCCCTCGACCTCGTCGGGTATGCCGACCGCGTAGGTCGTGACCCAGATGAGGGCGACGAAGACGAGGAGCCAGGCGAAGCGGGGAAGCTGGGTGAAGGGGTAGTGGCCGATGAAATGGGCGTGGAAGTCCTCGAGCCCGCAGACCACGGCGGCGCTCAGCGCGACGATCAGCCAGCGCGTCGACCTTGCCATCGGCCCGAAGTCACCGCGCCCGTCTACGTGCGCGCGAGGACGACCCTCGGCCGTGCGAGCCGTTGTCGTGGCAGGTGCGTGCCATCGCGGTCGCTAACGGTGCGCTCGCTCGGTGCATTGAGCCGTCGAGACGGTCGCCAGCCCCGGGTCCGCACCGGACCGGATCCGAGCGCATCCCAGGCACGACGAGCCGAGCCGCGGGGATCTCGACCCTCAACTCCGCCCCGACGGGTCCGTTAGCAGCACGAGGCGACGCCCTGGCTCCGTGCTACGAGACGGCCCGGTGAGGCAGTAGGAGGCTCATACCGCATGCACGCGACGGGCGACCTTCACTACCGGGAACCCCCGTTGCCGCCGGCATGAGCACGGCGACCGAGGACGTCGGCGCGATCCGGGCCGGGGATCACGCCTTCCGGGTGCCCGAGGTGCTGGAAAGCGCCGTCGCCACCCTTCGCGCCGCGGCTCCTCTCGAGCTGTTCGCGGCAGCAGCGAGCATCCTGCTCCCTGTCGCAATCTCGCCGATGCTCTACTCCTACACCTTCACGCCGAAGTTCGCCCTCCTGCTCGTCGTCGCCGCAGTCGGGCTCCCTCAGCTCCTTCTGCTCGCCCGGCGTGGCGCGAGCGCCGCACCTGCCCGTGCGATGCTCGCGTTCCTGGCGGTCGCGCTCGTCTCGGCGGCACGATCCCGAAGCGCGCTCGTCGGGATGTTCGGGCTCTACAGCTGGGGCACCGGCTGGCTCTTCTGGTGCGGCGCCGCCGGCGCCTGGGCCGTGGGGAGGTCGCTCGGAGATCGCGGCCGACGGCTCGTGGCGGGCGGCTTGCTGGCCGGCGCAGCGGTCAACGCGACCATGGCCATAGTCCAAGAGGTGCTGCGGGCGAGAGGCCCGGTGCTCGGCCTCTACCAGGGCGGCCAGGCCGACGGGCTGATGGGCAATCCCATCTACCTCGAGAGCCTCCTGCTCGGCGCCCTGGCACTGGCCCTGGTGGCGGCGTTGCGGGGGCGGGCGGCATGGCTGCTGCTCGCGGCGCTGCTCTCGGCCGCGCTCGAGCTCTCCGGGGAGCGGCTCGCCGTGCCGCTCCTCGCGCTCCTCGCTGTCGCCGGTGTGGCGGTGTCCCGCACGCGTCGGTCCCTGGAGCTCGCCGCGGTCGTGGTCGGCGCGTACGGGCTCACGTACCTCGTGACCGGCAGGCTGCTGCACACCCGGCTCCAGACGAGCGTCGTGCACAACCCGAGGACCCTGCTGTGGAAGTCGCTCGCGCACGCCTTCCTGCACGACCCGCTCTTCGGCTACGGGCCGGGTGGCACGCTCCTTGCGGGCACCCGCTACGGATCGCTCGCGCTCGCGAGGAGGCTTGGCGTCGCGACCTACTTCGCGGATGCCCACGACATCGTCGTCGAGGTCGCGATCACGACCGGCCTGCTCGGGATCGCGGCGCTCGGCTTCTTCGTCGTGCTGGGCGTGCGCCACGCGATGACGCCACTGCTCGGCTTCGCGCTCCTGGCGGTCGCGGTGGAGCTGGTCGAGCCGTTGAACGTCGGGGTCACCCCCCTCGTGCTCCTCGCCTTCGGCGCGGCGTTCAAGGGAGCTGCGCAACCGGCGAGAGTTCGCGGAAGGGCACTCGCGGCCGTTCGCGGCGCGCTCGTCGCCGCGGCCCTACTCGCCGGCGCGTCGATCGTCTTCGGCGACTTCGAGCTCAACGAAGGCTATCTCCACTACGACTACGGCACGGCTCGAGTCGCCGCCCAGGTGCTCCCCGAGTGGTCGCAACCCGCCGCGCTCGTCGCCCAGATCGCGGCCAACCGTTCCGTCGCGCTCCCCGACGCCCGAATCTGGAGGCTCAGGACCCGGCACTGGTGGCAGGTCGCCGTTCGCCGGGATCCGGGCTACACCCAGAGCTGGTACGACCTGGCGGTCGCCGACATGTCGCTCGGCCGGGACCGCCTTGCCGTGAGGGAGCTGCGGGTCGCGCTCTCGCTGGACCGGTACAGCACCGACGCCCTGCTCGGCCTCTCGA
>JAJYNS010000069.1:3835-22404 GCA_021786195.1 Actinomycetes bacterium
GACCACCCCGGCGGGAAGCCCACCGGGGTGGTCGGTCAGCGCCGGTCAGCGCTGGAAGCCGTGCTGGCGCATCGGCAGGGGTTACTTCGGGAAGCCGCCCGTCTCCTGCCAGTTGGTGATCGTGCCGGCTCCGCTGCTAGCGGAGGTGCAGGCGCTGTTCGTCGTCGCCGTGTACCAGCCATAGTAGGTGCCGACGGAACTCGGCACCTTGTAGGCGGACAGTCCACCGCTGGACTTCTGCGCGGCGATCGCGTAGCAGCGGGAGCTTCCGTTCCACGCCGCGAGCACGATGTCGTTGGCATCGACGTAGTCGACGCTGATGACCCCGGCCGCCGTCGAGGCTGTCGTGACGTACGAGAGACCCGTGCCCTCCTGCGTGATGTTGGAGATCGACTTCGAGGTCAAGATGCTTGCGTAGCTCCCGTTGTTGGTCGTGTAGTAGGTCTCGGCGCCCGTCAGCGCCGTCTGCAGGTTCGAGGAGGCGGCGGTGTTCGTCGCGCTCTTCGTCACCGTCAGGAACGTCGGTATCGCGATGGCGAGCAGGATGCCGAGGATCAGCAGGACAACGAGGAGCTCGATGAGCGTGAAGCCCTCTTCCGCCTGGCTTTCCCTGGCCTCCCGAAGCCGTGTCAGATAGGTGCGCAAAGCCCCTCCATTGTCCTAGCCGTCGGGTTGTGGCGAGCTTCTAACGGCAGGTGGGGGGCGGCCGTTTAACTGCATTCGAGGGGACATCAACACGCTGCGCGGCGCTCGGACGCGCCGAGTGAGGACGGCTCAGCGGACCGCCGGGCGCGACGCATCGTCGCCGGGCGCGCGCCGGCCGCCTGCGGCAGGCGCTCCTGGCCGGTCCTGGCCGGTCCTGGTCAGTCCTGGGCGAGGTACTCGTTCTTCCTCGTCACGGTCGGCGAGGCGTTCACCGTCGTGCCGGGGATGCCCTGGGCGGCGGCCGTGGAGTAGGTCATGCTGAAGTTGTTGGTGGCGTTGACCTCCGTCCCGGCGAGGATCTGGCCGGTCATCGTCGAGTCGACCGAGAAGGTGACCTCGCCCGGGGAGTACAGGAGCGTGTTGACCGTGCTCGCGAAGTCCGTGTAGTTGGTCAGGTCGATCGCGTTGGAGCCGCTCGACTCGGCGATGATGGCGAGGTTCTCCGGGCCACTGCTCGGCGGGGTCGGCTGCCAGAGCATGCACCCCCAGTCGCTGAAGGTGTTCACGACGACCGCGACGTTGGCGTTCATGTTGAAGACGCTCCCTTTGCCCCCGTTATTTGGGTTCGGGCACGGGCCGCCCGTCTCGACGAGGTTCGTGCCGATCGAGGGGTTGCAGGTGGGCGCGTAGATCACGATCGGCGTCGTCGCGGAGTTGACGTCGTCGACGAACTGGCTCGGCATGTCCGTGCCCCCCGGGTACTGGTCGGTGAAGTAGTCCTGGGACGAGCCGTGTGCGCTGCAGCTGTAGTACTTGCCGTTGAGGGGGTCGGTTCCCGGGATCTGGATCACGGTGTAGCCGGCCGCCTGCCATTGGGAGATGGAGGGATTGATCGTCGGGAACGTCGGCGACGGGGGCATGGTCATGCCGGCGATGGAGGAGTCGTCGGCGTGCAGGTAGCTCGCGTCGTTCGGCCAGGTCTGGCCGCCGACGCTCGCCAGGTTGACCTGCGTGATCGATCCGGTCGCGTAGGCGCTCCCGCCGATGGTCACCGCGTTGTTGCTGAGGTCGATCCCGCCGCCGGTGGCGTAGACGCTCCCTCCCACCTTCGCGCTCGACGACATGGAGACGGCGCCGCCGATCGCGTAGACGTCGCCGCCGATGGTCGCGGTGTTGGTTATGTCGACGTTCCCGTTCACCGTGATCGACCCGGTGATCTGGCAGTTGGAGGAGAAGTCCTGCGGCGTGGTGAAGGTCACGAGGCTGCCCTGGTCGTAGACCGAGTTCGTGCACTGGAACGTCTGGCCGGAGTAGAGGTCCGCAGGGGCGCCGTTGCTGGCCTTGTAGATCGAGGCCTGGACGCTGAGCGGCATGGTCCCGGGGGTGAAGATCGCGTAGTCGAAGGCCGGTGCCAAAGGGGTGTCCGGCGAGATGGAGACCTGCTCGACCATGACGACCGTGCCGCCGTGCGCGGCGGTGCCCGAGGAGGTGATCGTCGCGGCGGTCGGGATGGAGGTCCCGCCGAGCAGCGTGCCGACCGGCGAGCCGCCGCTGCAGGTGAGGGGGGTCCCCGAGGCGTAGTAGGTGATCGTCACCGAGTAGGTGGACGAGCCCGAGCCGGGGCTCCCCGTCAGCGTGCAGGGCAGGGACGGGATCGAGCCCGAGGACCGCATCGACACGAGCGTGGCCTCGACCCCGCTCTCGGCCGTGAGCCGAGAGCTCGTGTTGGCCTGGTAGTCCATCGAGAGGTTGGCCCCAGAGCGCGACAGCGCAAGCCCTGCCGCCGTCAGGCCGACGAGGAGCAGCGCCATCACGAGGACGATCACGAGGATGACGCCGGAGTCGTCGCGCAGTCCGTGTGTGCGAGCGGTCATGTCCTGCTCCGATCTTCTCGTCGCCCGGCTCCCTTGCGGCTCAGCACGACGCCGTCGTGGAGGTGTCGAGGGCGGTCACCGTCGAGGACACCGAGACCCCGGACCCGTTGCCGGCGGTGCCGCCGATGGAGAGGTCCACCCCGAGCCGGACGGGAGATCCGCTGGTGACCGTGCAGGAGAACGGCGTCGCGCTCGTCACCGACGTGGCGACCGTCTCCCACGGCCCGGCGGCGACGGGTGAGGTGTCCGGCCAGGACTGCTCCTCCAAGGTGCTGCCCGAGACCTGCCACTGCACCCACTTCTCGGTGTCGAAGGCGTCCGTCAGCACCCGGACGGCGCCCCCGGCCCCCCCGGTCGGGCAGGTGAGGCTCGGCGTGCCGACGCTGCCGCCCGAGCCGGTCGTCGGGAGGCAGATCTGGCTCGCCGAGCCGACCGCGACCTCGATGTCCTGCAGCGCGACCCGAGCGGCGGAGGTCGCGCTCGCCAGGCTGCTCGCGGTGTCCGAGGACGTGGTGGTGGCGATCACGAAGGGCAGGACGAGCAGCATCACGACGCTGGTGACGAGCAGCGTGACGAGGATCTCGACGAGGCTGAAGCCGGCGTCGGCTCGCAGGGCCCGGCGGGCCGGGGACCGGTGGTGGCGGCGGCGCGCGGCCGTGGTCATGTCGGCGCGATCTGGAGCGGGCTCGAGACGTCGAGCACTCCCCCTCCTGCGGGGTTCGGCCAGGACACCTCGATGCTGAAGTCGAGCAGGCCGGCCTCGGTCCCCGAGGTGACGGTCGACTCGCTCGTCGTGGTCGTGTAGGTCACGCCGCTGATGCTCGTCGTGGACGTCGCCGGCCACGCGCCGGTCGACAGCGTCGAGTACGGCGTCGCCTGCAGCACGGACTCCTCGGTGCCGATCAGCCCGACGGCGACCGACCGCTCCCTCGCGGCCGTGGTCGCGCGAAGCGTGTAGAGCATCCCCGCTCCGACGATCGAGACGACGATCGCGAGCAGTGCCATCGCCACGACCGCCTCGACGAGCCCGAAGCCCTCGTCGCGCGCCTCGGCCCGCTCCCTTGCACGGCACACGGGCAGCCCCTCAGCCGCTCGTGGGCGGGGTGGTCGTGGTCGTGGAGACCACCGCGGTCGAGGGGGACGAGACGACGTAGGTCGTGTACGCGGTCGCGTCGACCGTGGCGTCGTAGCTCTCGAGCCCGGACGCGAGCACGTCGCCGGTCCCCGACAGGTTGACGGTCTGCAGCGTGAGCAGGCGGGGGAGCTTGTAGAGACCGGAGAGGAAGGCGAGCACGGAGTCGTGGGGGCCCGAGACGCTCAGGGTCACCGGGATCGTCGAGTAGCCCTGGCTCGTCGGGTCGAGCGTGTTGTCCGTGATCGACTCGAGGGACACGCCGTCGCTGACGGAGAGGCGGTAGATCTGCTCGACGATCCCCGGGGAGTCGGGCACCGAGGGGATCGCGCTCGCGAAGCGCTTGAGGAAGGGGCTGGCGGCGCGTACCTGCTTCGCGTCCGCGCGCAGGCGGGCGAGCTGGGCCGCGAGCGAGGCGGCCTGCACCTGCTGCTCCTGCTGTTGCCGCCGGACGCTTGCGAGCTTGGCGCCCTCCGGCGACATCCAGGCGAACCACCACGCGAGGACGAGGACGAGGACGCCGACGACGGGGACGATGACCTTCGGCCGGGCGAGGGTCCTCAGGTCGAGGGGCATGCTGGCGGTGCTCATCGCTGCTTCACCTCGAACTCTCCGAGCCGGTTGGTGTGGATCACGCCGGTGATGCCGAGCTGGGCGCTGAAGCTGATCTGCGAGGCGCCGCGGGACCTCCCCGACGTCGACGCCGAGCCGCTCGTCACCCCGGAGAACTGCTCGATCTCGAACTTCTTCGACCTGAGCATCGCGTCGAACCACTGCTGGAACGAGGGGTAGCCCGGCGCGGTGAAGGACAGGCTGAGGTTCCCGATGGTCGCCGAGCGGGGGGGCAGGGCGGCTGCGGCCGCCTGCTCGGCGGCGGCAGCGGCGGCGGTGGAGGTGGAGGTGGAGCCGCCGGTCGTGGCGCCGGTCGTCGCGGCGGGCGGCACGACGACGGTGCCGCTGAACCCCGACGCTGCCACCTGTGAGGGGGTGTAGTAGACGAGGTTCGCGAAGACGGCGGGCCAGTTGACCTCGTGGCTGACGAGCGGCTTGCCGAGCGACTCGTCGGAGGAGATCGCCGCGTCCTCGCGCGCGACCTGGTCGTAGCGGGGGATCTCCTTTTGGAGCACGGAGATCGTGCCCTCGAGGGAGGTGACGTTGGCCTCCGCGTTGTGGACCTGGAGGAAGCGGAGCGCTCCGCCTGCCGCGAGGCCGGCGAAGACGACGACCGCCGCGGCTGCCACGATCCGCTCGGCCCGACGCTGCCGCTGGTAGGCGAGCGCCTCGGGGGGCACGAGGTCGAGGACCTTGCGCCCTGCGGGCTCGTCCAGCGCTAGCCCGATCACCACCGCGCCGGAGGGGCCGAGCCGGAGCTGGTCGACGTCGACGCCTCCCGGATCGGCGAGGTCGGTCCAGGAGCCGGCGACCACGGTGGAGCGGACCTGGTGCTGGAGGCGCTCCATGAACCCGCTGAGCTGGGCGCCGCCGCCGGTGAGCACGACCAGGCTGAGGTCGCCTCGCCCCTCGAGCGAGGCGAAGTACTCGAGCGAGCTGCGGATCTCGGCGAGCAGGCCGGCCGAGCCGTCCCGGGCCGCGGCGACTGCCTCCGGCGGCACCCGGGACGCGATGCTCGCGGAGGCGCCGAGGCGCCGCTTCACGCTCTCGGCGTCTGCCATCGGCAGGTCGAGCGCCGAGGCGATCGCCCGGGTGATGGAGTTGCCGCCTCCGGCGATGGTGCGCACGAAGAGCGGCTCGCCGCGCTCGTGGACAACGACGGTGGTGAGCTCGGCACCGACGGAGACGATCGCCTCCGGCCCGGCGTCGGACTTGCTGTCGGCGAGGGCGCGAAGCAGCGCCATGGCCGAGAGCTCGACGCGCTCGACGACGACGCCCGAGCTCGTCACGACGTCGACGACCGGTTCCACGAGGTCGCGGTGGGCGGCGGCCACGAGCACGCGGTTGCGGGCGGCAGCGCCGTCGCCGGCGCTCGCGTGGGCCGACGGGCCGAGGGCGCGAGCGGAGAGCAGCGTCTTTTCCATCGGGAACGGAAGGAGCTCGCTCGCCTGGAGCTTGACGGCGCCGTCGAGCTCGGAGTCGGGGACCGGGGGCATGTCCATCTCCCGGATGATCGCCCGGAGCCCGGCGACGCAGACACGGGCGCGCAAGACCCCGCTCGTCCTGCTCGCCTTGAACCCGCCCTTGGCGAGGCAGATGCCGATCGCGCTCCGCACGGCCGCCCGGTCGGCGATGACGCCGTCGACGACTGCGCCGTAGGGGAGCGCGGCCTCGGCGTAGCGGACGAGGCGCGGGCGTCCCTTGGCGTCGGCCACGGCGGCGATGCGCACCGATCCCGAGCCGATCTCGATACCCACCCTGGTGCTCATCGATGCGCTCCCTGCGTGTGGACGTCGTTGCCGGACTGCATTGCTGTTGTTTCTCTGCGGTGGGCCGTCATGGTCCGGCGGCACCGCCCGGCTGGAGCAGCTTCACGTAGTCGAACATCGGCAGGTAGAGGCTGACGACGATCATCCCGACGCAGGCCCCCATGAAGACGATGAGCGCCGGCTCGAGCAGCGAGGTCAGGCTGTTCACCGTGGCGTCGATCTCGTTGTCGTAGAAGGTCGCCACGCGGCCGAGCATGTCGCCGACCGTGCCGGACTCCTCGCCGGTCTCGATCATCTGGGTGACCATCGTCGGGATCACCGGGTACTGCGCGAGCGTCTGGGCGAGGGAGCGGCCCTCGCGCACGCCGTCCTGGGCGCCTCGAGCCGCCGCGGCGACCACCCAGTTGCCCACGTTGTCGGCGGTGATGTCGAGCGCCTCGATGATGCCGATGCCGGACTGGAGCAGCACCGAAAGGGTCGAGGCGAAGCGGGAGATCGCGATCTTCAGGCTCAGCTTGCCGAACACCGGCACCCGCAGCTTGAACCTGTCCCAGAGCTCCTCGCCCTTGGCGGTGCGCTTCCAGGCGACGAAGGCGGCGACGAGGGCGATGACCGCCCCGATGACCGCGAGGAGCCAGAAGCTGGCGAGGACGTTGGAGATCTTGATGACGATCCGGGTCGGGAGGGGCAGCGACCCGTGGAGCGAGCTGTAGAGGCGCTTGAAGGTCGGGACGACGAAGATCATCATCGCCGTCACGATGACCACGACGACGCAGACGACGACGATCGGGTAGGTGAAGGCCGAGCGGACCTTGCCCCGCAGCTCGACCTGCTTCTCGAGCCTCGTGGCGAGCTTCTCGAGGACGAGGTCGAGCTGGCCGCTCGCCTCGCCAGCCCTCACCATCGAGACGTAGATCGGGGGGAAGATCTTCGGGTGCTTCTCGAGCGCCGAGGAGAAGGAGGTCCCCTTCTCGATGTCGGCGCGGATCTCGACGATCGTGTCCCGGAGCTTCTTCGTCTGGACCTGCTCGACGAGCACGCTGAGCGAGCGGATCAGGGGGAGCCCCGCCTGGATCATCGTCGCGAGCTGCCGAGAGACCATCGCGACGTCCTTCAGCCCGACGCGGTCGGTGAGGCCGGGGATCTGGACGTCGCCGCGGAGGTTGATCGCCGAGCCGGGCCTGATCTCGACGGGCAGGTAGCCCATGTCGCGAAGGCGAGTCGCGACGAGCGTGACGCTGTCGGCGTCGAGCCGGCCCTTGAGCAGCTTGCCAGCCTGGTCGCGGACCTTGTAGTCGTAGGTCGTCGTCATCTCCGGCTCATGACCTCAGGTAGTCGAGGAGCTGCTTCGGGTCGTGCGAGCGGTCGAGCGCCAGGGACTCGGTGATCTTCTGCTCCCGCACGGCGATCGCGAGCCCCTGGTCCATCGTCTGCATGCCCTCGGCGCCCCCGGTCTGCATCAGCGAGTAGACCTGGTGGGACTTCGCCGAGCGGATCAGGTTGCGGATGCCCGGGGTGCAGACGAGCACCTCGCAGACGGGGACCCGCCCGACGCCGCCCGCGGCGAGGATGAGCTGCTGGGTGACGATGGCCTCGAGCGTGCCGGCGAGCTGGACGCGCACCTGGTCCTGCTGGTTCGGGGGGAAGACGTCGATGATCCGGTCGATCGTCTGGGGGGCGTCCTGGGTGTGGAGGGTCGCGAAGACGAGGTGGCCGGTCTCTGCGGCGGTGATCGCCGTCGAGATCGTCTCCAGGTCCCGCATCTCGCCGACGAGGATGACGTCGGGGTCCTGGCGCAGCACGTGGCGGAGCGACTCGGCGAAGGAGGTCGTGTCCTGGCCGACCTCGCGCTGGTTGACGATCGACTTGCCGTGGTGGTGGAGGAACTCGATCGGGTCCTCGACGGTGACGATGTGCAGCGGCTTGGTCTGGTTGATGATGTCGATCAGCGCCGCGAGGGTCGTCGTCTTGCCGGAGCCCGTCGGCCCGGTCACGAGGACGAGCCCGCGGCGCAGCTCGGCGAAGGAGGCGACGACCTTCGGGATCCCGAGGGAGTCGAATGGCGGGATCTTGTGGGGGATCGTGCGGAGCACCGCGCCGACGGCGCCGCGCTGCTGGAGGACGTTGACGCGGAAGCGGCCGACGCCGTGGACGGAGTGGGAGGTGTCGAGCTCCTTGGTCGCCTCGAACCTCTCGCGCTGGGCCTGGGGGAGGATGTTGTAGACCATCCGCCGGACCTGGTTGCTGTCGAGCACCGGCATCCCCTCGATCGGGCGGATCGAGCCGTCGATGCGGACCGCCGGCGGGAACCCCTCGGCGATGTGCAGGTCCGAGGCTCCGTTCTCGACCGCGTAGGTCAGCAGGGAGTCGAGGTCGAGGCGCAGCGCCTCCGACGCGGCCGCTCCCCGGAGCCCGTCGCCGGGCGGGGGGGGTGCGTTCCGGTCCCACCTCGAAGCCGCCGGACCGCCTCCAATCGGGGCCGCCGTCGGCGCCGCCGGGGGGGCCGGGCTGGCGCCCGCCGGACCCACGGCGGCCGGGCCCGGGGCGGCCGGAGCGCGCCAGTCGTGGACCGGCCCCGGGTCGGTGCCGGCAGGGCCTCGGTCGTCCTCTTCGGCGGCCTCCCCTGCGGCGGCAGGGCCCGAGCCGCCCTCGGAGGCGGCCGGTGCCGGGGCCGGGCTCGTCCCGGCCGTCTCGGCCGCATGGGCCGGAGCGGGCGGCGGCGTCGCGCCGGCGGTCGCGATCTGGTACGCCTCGGTCCCCTCCAGCAGCTCGTCGACTACGGAGGGCGCGGCGAGCACGCACCCGGCGAGGCCGCGGTCGAGCACGCCGGCGATGGCGCGCAGCTCGGCGACCCCGAGGGGCTCGGCGCAGGCGATGACGAGCCTCCCGTCCTCGAGGCGGTAGCCGATCGAGCGGAAGCGCCGCCCGACCTCGAGCGGCACGGCGAGCAGCGCCTCGGGCTGAGGCGGCGCGGCGACGATGTCGACCGCCCGGACGCCGGAGATCGCAGACAGGCAGGCGAGCCCGTCCCGCATGGAGACGAGGCCCTCCTGCGCGAGGACGGTGAGGACCGGCACGCCCGCCCCGGCGCGCCCGATCGCCTGCCGGGCCTCCTCGGGCCCGAGCCGGCCGCTCGAGACGAGGGCGTCGACGACGCTCTGGGACCACTTGGAGACCGGCCGCGTGTCGACGCTCATACGATCACCCTCAGGATCTCCTCGAGGCTGGTGAGCCCCATGGCCGCTTTGCGAAGCCCGTCGCGCTCGAGGGTCGACATCCCCTCGAACACCGCCAGGCGCTTGATCTCCTCCGTCGAGGCCCGGGCGAGGATCGCCCGCTCCACCTCCTCGGAGACAAGGAGCACCTCCTGCACCGCGATCCGCCCCCGGTAGCCGGTCCGGCTGCACGCCTGGCAGCCGACGGGCCTGCGAAAGCGCGGTGGCCCGTCGTCGGGCATGACCTCCGCCACCCAGTGGGCTGCCTTCAGCTCCTCTTCGGTCGGCTCGTACTCCTCGGCGCAGTTGTCGCACAGCACGCGGGCGAGGCGCTGGGCGAGGACGCAGTCGAGGGCCGAGCAGACGAGGAACGGCTCGACGCCCATCTCGACCAGGCGCATCGGGGCGCTCGCGGCGTCGTTGGTGTGGAGCGAGCTGAGCACGAGGTGGCCGGTCAGCGCCGCCTCGACGGCGATCGTCGCCGTCTCTCGGTCGCGGATCTCGCCGATGAGGATGACGTCGGGGTCGGCCCGGAGGATCGAGCGCAGCGCGTTGGCGAAGGTCAGCCCGGCGCGGGGGTTGACCTGCACCTGGTTGATGCCCCTCAGCTGGTACTCGACGGGGTCCTCGACGGTGATGAGGTTGCGCTCGGGGCTGTTCAGCTGGTTGAGCGTCGCGTACAGCGTCGTCGACTTGCCGGACCCGGTCGGGCCGGTGACGAGCACCGTGCCGGAGGGGTTGCGGTAGGAGGCCTCGTAGCGGGCGAGCACGTCGGGCATGAAGCCGAGCCGTTCGAGGTCGAGCGGGGCGGTCGACTTGTCGAGCACCCGGAGCACGACGTTCTCGCCGTGCACGGTCGGCAGCGTGGCGACCCGGAGGTCGATCTCCCGCCGCCCCGCGGAGAGCGAGATCCGGCCGTCCTGGGGGATGCGGTGCTCGGCGATGTCGAGGTTGGCCATGATCTTCAGGCGAGAGGTGACGCCACCCTGGATCGCCTTGGCGACGCTCGTGACGTGGTGCAGCACCCCGTCGATGCGGAAGCGCACCTGGAGCTCGTCGGCGGTGGGCTCGAGATGGACGTCCGAGGCGCGCTCGTCGAGGGCCTGGCGGAGGATGAGGTTGACGAACTTGACGATCGGGGCGTCCTCGACGACGGCGTGGATGTCGTTGATCTCGGCGAGCTGGGAGGCCTCCGAGGCCCTTGTGGACTGGGCCGCCGTGCGCGCGGCGACGTCCGCCTCGTCGCTCTTGCGGTAGATGCGCAGCAGGTACTCCTCGATCTGCTGCGGCGTGCAGATGACCGGCGTGACCTCGCGCCCGAGCACGGTGCGGACGTCGTCGAGCGCGAAGACGTCGGTCGGGTTCGCCGTCGCGATGACCGGCTTTCCGTCACGGTGGCCGATGGCGAGGATGTGGTAGCGGCGGGCGAGGGACTCCGGGAGCAAGGTGGCGGCCCCAGGGTCGATCGCCCAGTTGTTCAGGTCGACGAAGTCGACGCCGACGACCATGGCGAGGGCCCGGTGGAGATCGACGTCGGAGACCAGCTTGAGCTCGGCGACGACCTCCCTGAGCGGCCGGCCGGTCTCCTCCTGGCGGCGGAGGGCCTCGGCCATCTTCTCCTCGTCGACCTTGAAGGTCTCGACGAGGACGCGCTCGAGCGCCGGGAGGTCGACGAGCAGGTCCGCGTCGGCGATCCCGACGCCAGGCGCGGCGTAGGAGCCCTCTCCGGCGAGGTCGTGCTCCGGCTCGGCCTCCACCGCTTCTGCTCCAGGCGGGGGGGTGCCGAGGTCGAGCGGGGGGGTCTCGGCGAACAGGTCTGTCGCCCCGGTGCCTGCTTCGGCCCAGGCGTCCGAGCCGGCCGGCGGCGCCTCGAGAGCGCCGGGCGCGTGCACCGCGCCGGGCGCGGCCAGGTCGTCGGCCGGCCGCGGCTCGGAGAGCAGCCCTGGCAGCTCGGAGAGCCAGCCGTCGCCCGGGGTCGTCTCCGGCGGGTAGAGCTCGTAGGTCCTGACGGACGGCCTCTGGCTCGCCGGCCCTGCCGCCGGGGAGGCCGACAGGCTCGGGAGCGAGGTCGGGATCGCAGGCGCCGGCTTGTCCTTCGCCCGCTTGCCCGGCTTGAGGTGGCCGTAGACGATGTCGATGCAGTGGTCGATCTGGCCCTTGGTCGCCACGACGACGTGGATGTCCCGCCCGGTCGTGAGGTAGACGTCCTCGAGGATGAAGTTGTCCTCTGGCGTCGCCACGGCGACGACGGGGAGGCCGTAGCGCCAGCCGATCGGCACGGCGTGGTCCCTCCGGGCGCGGTGCTCGGGGAACGAGGCGGCAGCCGTCGGGTCGACGTCGTAGACGTCGAGATCGACGAAGTCGAAACCGGCCCGGAACGCGGCGACGCGCGCCTGCTCGAACTCGTCGCCCTGAGGCGCGCCCACCCCCGGGCCGGGCCCGCTGTCTGTCACGACCACGTCTACGAACACCTCCGGCGTGCTGCCCGGCACGCCCGTGGGCTCCCTGATCCGGTGCGCGAGGAGCAGCCGAGTCCCCTGGAGGCCATCGGAACCGACTCGACCTCAACGGCCATGCTGCGCCTCCCTGACCGTTCTGACGGCAGGCGGGGCTGCAGGGTTGAACACCGGCGTCGGCTGCCGTAAGAAACGGGTCGGAAGATGCACGTGCTGGTCGTGGCGCTCGCCGGGGTTGTCGGTCTCGTGGCCGGGTCGTTCCTCACCGTCGTCGTCCACCGAGTGCCCGAGCGGCGCTCGATCGTCGCCCCCGGCTCGAGCTGCCCGGCGTGCGGCGCGGCGATCCGGCCGGTCGACAACGTGCCGGTCCTCTCCTACCTCCTGCGCCGGGGGCGCTGCCGTGCCTGTGGCGCGGCGATCTCGCTCCGTTACCCGGCGCTCGAGCTCGGCACCGCGCTGTTGTTCCTCGCGGTCGCCTTCCGTGTCGGGACCGGCTGGGCCGTGCCCGCCTACTGCGTCCTCGCCGCCGCGCTCGTCGCGCTGAGCGCCATCGACCTCGAGCGGATGCGCCTCCCGACGCCGATCATCTGGGTGACGGCCGCCCTCGGGGCGCCCTTGCTCGTCCTCGCCTCCGCCGGGACCGGCGACTGGGCGGCGCTCGTCCGGGCCGCAATCGCCGGGGCGGTCGCGCTGGCCGCCTTCGGGGCCATGTACCTCCTCGTGCCGAAGGGGATCGGCTTCGGCGACGTGCGGCTCGCCGCGCTCTGCGGCATGTTCCTCGGGTGGCTCGGCTACCGGGTCGCGCTCGTCGGCTTCCTCGCCGGCTTCCTCGCCGGGGGCGTCGTCGGCGCCGCCCTGGTCCTCGCCGGGCGGGCGGGGCGGAGGACCCGGGTCCCCTTCGGCCCGTTCCTCGCCCTCGGCACCCTCGTCGCCGTCTGCTACGGGGCGCCGATCGCGAGGGCCTGGCTCGGCTGAGGCGGCGCCCGCCCCCGTGCGGGCCGGGGCTCCGGGCAAGGCCGGGAAGTCAGTTCCGGGCAGGCCGGGAAGTCAGTCCAGCACTGCCTGGGCGAGCCCCTGGCGCTGGAGGGTGATCCGCAGGTCGTGGGAGTTCGGCGCGGCGGCGAGCGCAGCCTCGAGGTCGATCAGCCCTTCCTGGAGGAGCTGGGAGAGCGACTGGGCGAAGGTCTGCATGCCGTAGTAGTCGCCTTCCGCGACGATGTCGGCGATCGTGCTCGTGTGCTCCGGCTCCACGATGCACTGCTGGATCCGGCCGTTGACGACCATGATCTCGAGCGCAGGCACCCTCGACCTGCCGTCGGCGGTCGGGATGAGGCGCTGGCAGATCGTGCCGCGGAGCGCCGAGGCGAGCGAGACGCGCGCCTGGCGCTGCTGGCTCGGGGGAAAGAAGTCGATCACCCGGTTGATGGTCTCGACCGAGTCCCCGGTGTGCAGCGTCGAGAGGACGAGGTGGCCGGTCTCGGCGGCGGTGAGCGCCGTCTCGACCGTCTCGGGGTCGCGCATCTCCCCGACGAGGATGACGTCGGGGTCCTCCCGGAGGGCCGAGCGCAGCGCGACGAGGAAGCTCTCGGTGTCGAAGCCCACCTCCCGCTGGCTGACGGAGGCGAGGTTGTCCCGGTGCAGCACCTCGATCGGGTCCTCGATGGTGACGATGTGGCACTCCCGGGTGTTGTTGATGTGGTCGATCATCGCGGCGAGCGTCGTCGTCTTGCCGCAGCCGGTCGGCCCGGTGACGAGGACGATCCCTCGCTGCTCGTCGGCGAGCCGCCGCACGACGTCGGGCAGGCCGAGGTCGGCGATCGACTGGGTCCCGGGCCGGACGTGGCGGAAGACCATCGACACCGTCCCGCGCTGGCGGAACGCGTTCACCCGGAACCGGCCGAGGTTCTGCACCGAATAGGCGAAGTCCACCTCGAAGTGCTGGTCGAACCGGTTCCAGTTGCGCTCGGCCATGATCGTCCGGGCGAGGTCCTCCATGTCCTCGCCCTCCACCGCCTGCTCGCCGCCGACGAGGCGCAGCTCGCCGTTCAGCCGGACGCGAGGCGCGTAGCCCACCTTGAGGTGGAGGTCCGAGGCGCCGATTTCCACCAGCCGACCGAGCAGCCGGTCGAGATCCGTCTGGTTCATCTCATGCCCTCCTAAGGGCGCCTTAACGGTCCGTGGCGGCCCGGCTTTGAGCCGCCTCGGCCGAGGGGTCCGCGGGCCGGAGCCACGGCGGGGTGTGCGGGCGGACCCTCGGCGCCCCCTCGCCGTACCATGAGGTCCCGTGGCAGGAGCGAGGGTGTCGGTCTGCTGCCTCACCGCCGGCCCCCTTCACCGGGTCGCGGCGATCCTCTCCCTCTACAGGCCCTTCGCTTGGGAGATCGTCTGTGCGGTCAACGGCCGGTTCAGACGCGACGAGCTGCTCTGCCTGGCGAACGTCGCCGACGAGGTGGTGCCCTGCGAGATGGGCGCGGACTTCAACCCCGAGCACTACCGGGCCTGGCTCTACGGCCGTTGCCGGGGCGACTGGGTCGTCACCGTCGACTCCGACGAGGTCCCGAGCGCCTTCCTCCTCGAGGCCCTTCCCCGGCTTGCGGCGCGCCGGGACGTGGTCACCTACCTCTCGACCTGCCGATGGCTCTACCCGGATCGGTCCCGCTGGCTGGACGAGTACCCCTGGGAGCCGTCCTGGAAGATGGTGATGGCGCGCAACGACCCGGCGACGCTGCACATCCGCGGGGGCGTCCACGAGGGGGTCATGGCGGTCGAGCCTTACCGCTTCGTCGAGCTCCCCGTCTACCACCTGAGCTGCCTGATCCTCCCGGTGGAGGCGAGGCGGAGGAAGGTCGAGTTCTACGACGGGCTGGAGGGCAACCAGCTCCTCGAGGACGGCCGGCGCCTCAGCCAGGTCTTCTACCTTCCCGAGGAGCACTCCGAGCACCCTCAGGCGCTCGTGCCCCGCGAGGACCTGGAGCTCCTCGACCGGGTGCTCTCCGCCGAGGTCGGTCACGACAGGGTGCTCGAGCGGGAGACCGCGTCCGAGGCTCCTGGCGAGCTCCTTCCGGGGACCGTCCCCTACGCCGAGATCGCCGCCACCTGGCCCGAGCACCCGCTCGGCCCCGGCGCCTACCGGGCCCGGGTCGAGCTGCGGCGGGCGAGGACCCCGAGGCGAGAGCTCAGCCCGATGCTCGCCGGCGAGGTGCGACCGCTCATGGCGAGGGTCGGCAACGAGGGGGACGAGCCCTGGCTCCGCTCCGGGCGGAACCGGATCTATCTCGCCACACGATGGTTCAAGTCGGAGGGTGCCGGGGCCCGCCGTGTCCCGGTCGGCGAGGGGCCCCGCTCCGCCTTCGCCTCCGACGTCCTCCCCGGCGACGAGGTCCTCCAGCCGGTGGTCGCCGAGGCGCCGGCCGAGAGCGGTCGCTACCTGCTCGTCGTGGACCTGGTGGAAGAGGGGGTGCGCTGGTTCGGCTGCGGGGTCGAGGCCGAGGTCGAGGTGCGCTGAGCCGGGCGGGGCCGCTCGGGCGCTCCGGGGTTCTGTAGGGTCTGGCCCCGGTGGCGACAGGGGCGCAGGGCGCATCGGGCGGCCGGGCCGAGGCACCGGCACCGGCACCGGCGTCGCATCGGCCGTACGGGGCCGGGGTGAGCGCGGGGGAGGACGGGGCGGCCGGCGGCTACCTCGTCGTCACGACGACGCTCTCCTCGCCGGAGGCGGCCGGGGCCCTGGCGCGCAGGCTCGTCGAGCGGCGGATCGCCGCCTGCGTCCAGTCCCTGAGGATCGACAGCGTCTATCGCTGGGAAGGCGAGGTCGTCGAGGAGCCGGAGGTGCTGCTCGTGGCCAAGACCCGGCGCGAGCTCTACGACGAGCTCGAGCAGGCCGTGCGGGCTGAGCACCCCTACGAGGTCCCCGAGATCGTCGCAGTGGGCCTCGAGCGGGGCCTTCCCGCCTACCTGTCCTGGATCGACGAGGCGACCGGAGGCGGCCCGGCCCCTGGGCCGTCCGGACCTCGTGCCTAGGGCCGGTCCTCAGTCGACCTTGCGGAACTCGAGCGCCGCGATCGCCATGAACAGCGCGGCCATCACGGCGACGACCCCGATCTCCAGGCCGAGCGGGACGTGCCAGCCGTCCCAGCTGATCCCCGGCACGAGCCGGGCGCGCAGCGCAGGAGGGACCTGGAGGTGCTCGAAGACGGCCCGGCGGATGGGGTCGACGGCGTAGGTGAGCGGATCGATGCGGGTGAGCACCCGCATCCAGGCCGGCAGGTTCGACAGCGGGTACATCGCGCCCGAGAGGAAGAAGAGCGGCATGACGAGCATCTGGGTGACCGCCATGAACGACTGGAACTGCTGGATCCGAGCCGCCACGAGCATCCCGAAGGAGACGACGGCCAAGGCGAGCAGGAGCAGCTCGCCGAAGATCGTGAGCATCAGCACCCCGTCGTAGGGGACGTTGGCGAGCCCGGCGATGGCGATCATCAGCACGCCCTGGGTCGAGGCGACGAGGGCGCCGCCGAGGCACTTGCCGACGACGAGCGAGGTCCGGCTCACCGGGGCGACGAGCATCTCCCTGAGGAAGCCGAACTCCCGGTCCCAGACGACCGATCCCGCCGAGAACAGGGCGGTGAACAGCACGGACATTGCCGCGGCGCCCGGGTAGAGGAAGGTCCGCAGGTTGAGGTGAGGGCCGAACTTGACAAGGGTGCCGAGCCCGGATCCGAGCACGAAGAGGAACAGGATCGGCTGCAGCAGGCCCGTCACCACCCGCAGGCGGTCGGCCGCGAAGCGGATCCCCTCCCGCTTCAGCACCACCCAGATGGCACGGCCCGAGACGGCCAGGCGGCTGCGGCGTGCCGGGGCCGGCCAGGGGTGGGCGAGATCGGCCCGGTCGACGTCGAGGACGGCCTCGGCGCTCATCGCCGCATCCCCCTCTGGGCCATGCGCCGCATCCACTCGTTGGGCGCCGCCGACTCCGCCTCGCGGATCGTCCGGCCGGTGTAGGAGAGGAAGACGTCGTCGAGCGAGGGCCGGGAGACCGCGACCGACCGGATCGGGACCTGGAGCCCGGCGAAGAGCCGGGGGACGAACTCCGCCCCGTTGGCGACGGAGAAGGAGACCAGGCCCTCGTGGGTGCTCGCCTTGAGCCCGAACCGCTCCTCGAGCGCCGCGATCGCCGCAAGGTCGTCGTCCGTCCTGATCTCCACCCTGTCCTCGCCGATGCTCGCCTTCAGGGCCTCTGGAGTGTCGAGGGCGACGATCCTGCCCTGGTCGATGATGGCGATGCGGTCGCAGTACTCCGCCTCGTCCATGTAGTGGGTCGTCATGAAGATCGTCGTGCGCTCGGCCTGCTGGAGGCTCTTGATGTAGGCCCAGATCGAGCGCCTGGTCTGGGGGTCGAGGCCGACGGTCGGCTCGTCGAGGAAGAGCACGACCGGCGCGTGCAGGAGCCCCCGGGCGATCTCGAGCCGGCGCTTCATGCCGCCGGAGAAGCCCCGCACCTCGTCGTGCCGGCGGTCGGAGAGGCCGACGAGCTCGAGCACCTGGTCCAAGCGCCGCGCCACCGCCGAGCGGGGGACCCCGTAGAGCTCGGCGTGGAAGCGCAGGTTCTGCTCGGCGGTGAGGTAGGAGTCGAGCGTCGGGTCCTGGAACACGAGCCCGATGCTGCGGCGGACGTCGTCTCGGTCGCGCACGACGTCGTAGCCGGCGACCGTCGCCGAGCCTGCGCTGGGGCGCACCAGCGTGCAGAGCATGCCGATCGTCGTCGACTTGCCCGCCCCGTTCGGGCCGAGGAAGCCGAAGGTCTCGCCCTGGGCGACGTCGAACTCGACGCCCCGGACCGCTTCGACCTCGCCGTAGCGCTTGACGAGACCTCGGACCGACACGGCCGCCGGCACGGCTCCGCCGGTTGGGCCGGCGGCTGCCCGCCCCTGGGGCAGGCCCTCTGTCCCTAACGGTGTTAGAGTCACGTGCCGATGATGCCGGACGGCCGGCCCCCCGTCAACCCCGCCCCGGGCGGCCGCACCCGTCCCGAGCCCGACCCTTGCGCGTGCCCGGTGCCCGCCGAGCGCGGCGATCTCGGCCCCCGCGCCCGCCTGACCCGTGACGAGATCGTGGCCGCGGCGGTCGAGCTGCTCGACGAGGTCGGCCTCGCCGGCCTCAGCCTGCGCCGGCTCGCCGAGCGCCTCGAGGTCCAGGCGCCGAGCCTCTACTGGCACGTCAGGAACAAGCGAGAGCTGCTCGACCTCGTCGCCGATGCCATCTTGCAGGAAGGGGTGGCCGCGTGGCGCGAGCCTTCTCCGGGACAGGACTGGTGGGAGTGGCTCGCCGAGCGCTCCCGTGCGCTGCGAGGAGCGCTGCTCGCCCACCGGGACGGCGCGCTCGTCGTGGCCGGCCGCCGACCGGTCGTCGAGTCGCTCCCCCACGTGGAGCAGTACCTCTCCGTCCTCGTGGCGGCAGGGCTCCCTGCCGACGAGGCGCTGCTCACGGCGCTGAGCCTGACGACCTACGTCGTGGGCAGCGTCCTCGCCCTCCAGCGGGAGCTCGAGCGTCCCGAGGGTCCCGGCATCCCCCGGCTGCCCGGTCTGCCGGGGCCCGCGGGGCCGCACGGCGGCTCGGCGTGCCGACGTCGGGAGCCGGTCCCCGGCGTGCGCGAGGCGGTCGCCTCGGGCGCCTACCCTCTGCTCGCCGAGGCGGCAAGGGGCGTGCTCGGCTCGGGAGACCCCTCCGGGCGACGCTTCGAGCACGGGCTCGGGCTGATCCTCGCCGGCCTGCGCGCCCGGGTGGACCAGGCTCGCCTGCCGGGATCTCCCGGCGGGCGGCAGGGCCTGCGCCGGGGCGCCCCTGGGTCGCCGGCGCCTTGACCACAAAGG
>JAJYNS010000048.1:0-13869 GCA_021786195.1 Actinomycetes bacterium
CTAGGTGGCCGCCGGGCGGCGCGGCGCGCTCCGGGCCGAGCCTCGGCGGACGGCCCGGAGCGTCCCGGACGCCGCAGGCCTGCCGCTGTCCGCTCCCCTCGCCGCGCTGCTCTGGCGGACCACGAGCTTCGGAGGGATGACGATACGTTCGCTGGAGGGCTTGCGGGCCAGCACGAGCTCGACGAGCAGGGCGAGGCTTCTCCGCCCCACCTCGTCGAAGTCCTGGTGCACCGTCGTGAGCGGCGGCGTGAAGTAGGCGGCGGCGGAGATGTCGTCGAAGCCCACGACGCTCACCTCTTCCGGCACCCGCCGGCCACGCTCGTGCAGCGCTCGAAGCAGGCCGAGCGCCATGTCGTCGTTGGCGGCGAAGACCGCCGTCGCGTCGGGGATGCGCGCGAGCGTCTGCCCGGCCTCGAAGCCCGAGCGGGCCGTCCAGTCGCCTCCGAGCAGGGCCGGGACCTCCGCCCCGGCATCGGCGAGTGCCTGCCGCCAGCCCTCCAGGCGCTCACGTGCCTCGAGCCAGTCCGCCGGGCCGGCGACATGGAAGACCGTCTCGTGGCCGAGGGAGAGCAGGTGCTCGGTGGCGGCCCGGGCTCCCGCGACCTGGTCGACCGTAACGGCGGGAAGGTCGCCGGTGGGCGAGCCCTCGACAACGACGACCGGGATCTCGCGCCCCATCGAGGCGAGCGCGTCGGTCGGCGAGGCCAGCGGGGCGATGAGGATGACGCCCTCGACGGCCTGCTGGGCGAGGCGGGTGAGGGCCTCCTCGACCGACGGCGGGTCGATCGAGCGCAGCGTGGCGACGCTCACGAAGTAGCCCGCCTCCCTCGCCGCCCGCTCGATGCCGTAGAGGGTCGCGATCGGCCCGAACAGCGTTGTGTCCAGCGTGACCAGCCCGAGCGTGCGCGAGCGGCCGGTGACGAGGGCACGGGCCGCGAGGTTCGGGCGGTAGCCGAGCTCCTCGATCGCCGCGAGCACCCGGAGCCGGGTCGTCGAGCGCACCCCGCTGAACCCGTTCAGGACCCGCGAGACCGTCTGGTGCGAGACGCCGGCGAGCCTCGCCACGTCGGTCATCGCTGGCCTGTCGCTCATCGGCCTGCTGTCACCGTCCCGGTTCCGGCATGCGTCCGGCCTTGTGAACGCACACGCAGGATATCTCCGTCCTCCCGCCGGCCCAAACCGAGCCCGTCGCCGGCCGCGGTGATCTCCCACCGGCCGCGCACCGGCCCTTCCCGGTGCCGATGCGCTCGTACCCCGGCGTCGCGTGTCGGGGGACGTGGCCTCGGGCTGCGAGCGCGGAGGAGTGGGCTCAGTCCTCCTGGGGGGCGAGGCGCTCGGGCGCGCCGAGCGCCACGAGCGGCTCGGGGACCCTGACCGAGCCGCCCTCGTCCTGGTAGGACTCGAGCAGGGCGATCAGCCAGCGGGCGGTCATCGCCGTGCCGTTCAGGGTGTGCGGCCAGGCGGTCGGCCCACCGGGTTCCGGCCGGTAGCGGGTGACGAGGCGCCTCGCCTGGTAGTCGGTGTCGTTCGAGCAGGAGGTGATCTCCCGGTAGCGGCCCTGGCTCGGGATCCAGGCCTCGATGTCGTACTTCTTCGCGGCCGGCGCCCCGAGGTCGCCCGCCGCGACGTTCACCACCCGGTAGGCGAGCCCGAGACCCTGGACGAGCTCCTCCTCGATGGCGAGCATCCGCTCGTGCTCCTCCCTGGAGCGCTCCGGCTCGACGAAGGCGAACATCTCGACCTTGTCGAACTGGTGCACCCGGAAGATCCCGCGGGTGTCCCGGCCCGCCGCCCCAGCCTCTCGCCGGAAGCAGGTCGAGTACCCGGCGTAGCGGAGCGGAAGCCCGCCGGGCTCGATCACCTCGCCAGCGTGCAGCGCCGCCAGGCCGACCTCCGAGGTGCCCGTGAGGTACAGGTGGTCGGGCTCGACCCGGTACAGGTTCGCCTCGTCGGTCGGAAGGAACCCCGTGCCGTACATCGCCTCCTCGCGTACGAGGACGGGCGGGAGGACCGGCACGTAGCCGAGCGAGACGAGGCGCTCGAGCGCGTAGCGGTACAGCGCGAGCTCGACGAGGGCGACGGGGCCGATGCGGTAGGCGAAGCGCGCCCCCGACACCCGGGCCGCGCGCTCGACGTCGAAGCGGCCGAGCCGGAGATGGTCCCGGACGGCGAAGCTCGTCGCCGGTGGTGTGCCGACGCGGCGAACCTCGACGTTGTACTCGTCGCTCTCGCCGTCCGGCGCCGAGGCGTCCGGCGGGTTCGGCACCCGGGCGAGCAGGTCGTCGAGCACCCGACGCGCCCCGTCGAGGTCCTCCTCGAGGCGCTTCAGCTCGGCCTTGCGCTCGGCCAGAGCGAGGCGCTCCTCCTCGCTCGGGCGCCCCCTCGGCCGGGTTGCGCCCCTAAGCTCCTCGACCAGGCGGCTCGTCGCCCTGCAGCGGCCGTCGGCGGCGAGTAGCTGGTCGAACAGCTCGGCGGCGCCTTTCCTCGCGAGCGCCTCCCGGAACCTCTCCGGCTCGGCGCGCGCCGCTCGGAGGTCGATCAGCGCCGGCCTCCCTTGTGCCGGGACCGAGCGGCGGGTCGCGGCGCACCCGCGCCCGGACGCGCCGCCGGCCGCCGCGGACGCGAGGACCCCCCGGCTCCGGACGCGGCCTGGGGAAGGGCTCGGGAGCCGACCGTCTCGGCCTCGAGCCCGCCCTCCTCGGCCGTGCCGGCCTCGCGCCCCTCGTGGCCGTCCAGCACCTGGGGCTGGACGCTCGTCTGCCGGGACGGTCCCGACGCGCCGCCGGTCGGCTTCAGCCGTGTGGCCCGGCGGTCGGCCGCCCGCTGTGCCGCGCGCGGCGAGCGCCCTTTGCCCCCACTGCCCGCACCGTCGCCGAGCAGGCCCGCCGCGAACGCGAGCGGGCTCAGCGAGAGCCGCTCGCTGCGGCCGACCAGCCGGTCACGCACCCGGCGCCAGCGGGGCTCGCGCTCTTTCAGTATGGCGACGAGCGGCGAGGCGATGAAGATCGAGGAGTAGGCACCGGAGGTGAGGCCGATGATCAGCGCGAGGCCGAAGTACTCGAGAGTGGTCGCGCCGAGGACCTCGGCCCCGAGGAGGAGGACGGCGAGGATCGGTAGCACGGCGACAGTCGAGGTGTTGATCGAGCGGGCGAGCGTCTGGTTCATCGAGAGGTTCACGATCTCCGACAGCGTGAGCCGCCCGGTCGAGCCGACGCCTTTCAGGTTGTCCCGGACCCGGTCGAAGACGACGACGGTGTCGTAGAGGGAGTAGCCAAGGATCGTGAGGATGGCGACGACCGTGTCCGGCGTGACGTCGAAACCGGTGAGGGAGTAGACCCCGACCGTCACGAGGATGTCGTGGATGACGGCGAGGACGGCGGCGAGCGCCATCCTCCACTCGAAGAACACCGAGATGTACAGCGAGACAAGGATGAAGAAGACGATGAGCGCCTCGACCGCCTTCTTCGTCACGTCCCCGCCCCAGGACGGCCCGACCGACTCGACGCTCACCTGCGACGGGCTGATGTGGGCGAGGCCCGCCATGACGTCTTCGATCTTCGTGAGCTGGCGCTGGGTCGCGGCGGGGCTCTGGCCCTTCGGGATCTTCGCCTCGACCTGGACCGAGCGCTTCGCGCCGCTGCCGAGGATCGTGATCGTCGCGCCGCCGAGCCCGTAGGGGCTGAGCGCGTTGCGGGTCTCGGTGACCGTCAGCGTCGGCGACTGCACCGTCCAGGCGGTGCCGCCGACGAACTCGATGTCGAGGTTGAGGCCCCGGAACGCGAGGGAGACCACGCCGGCCAGGATCACGAGCGAGGACAGCAGGAACCAAAGGCGCTTCCTGCCGACGAAGTCGAAGCTGGTCTCGCCGTAGTAGAGCCGGCGGAACAGGCCATGGCGCCGGCCGGCGCCTCCCGGCTCGCCCCTGAGCCCGGTGTCGAGGTCCACCGCCCCTGCCGCCGCCTCGGGCAGGACCGCGGCCTCGGACGCGGCCTGGGCTCGGCGCAGGCCCGGGAGCCGGCGCCGAGCGAGCGCGTCCGGCTCGGGCTCCTCCTCGACCGTCGCTGCGACGCCGGTGTCGGCGTCCCCGGTCGCTTCCGGCCCCTCGAGCACCTCGGGCCGGGGCGGCTCGACGCTCGCCGGCCCGTTCGCCTCGGCGCGCTCGGGCTCGGCCGGCGCCACCCCGGCCGTCTCCTCCGACGGCGGCCCCCCGGGCGTCTTGCCCGGCCTTGCCGAGCCGGGGCGGATCCGCTCCGGGCTCACGCGGCGACCTCCGGACGGCGGGCCAGCCCGCGGGCGATGCCGAAGCCTCGGGCCTCGGTGAAGAACGAGTTGCGCCCGAGCAGGATCACGAAGGGCCGCGTGAAGAAGTAGGCCGTGACGACGTCGACGAGCGTCGAGATCCCGAGCATGAAGGCAAAGCCGCGCACGGCGCCGATGGACAGCAGCCAAAGGACGAGCGCGCCGAGGAACGACACGGCGTCGGCGGACAGGATCGTCCGGTAGGCGCTCTTGAAGCCCCGGTCGACCGATGCCCGGACCGAGCGCCCGGCGCGCACCTCGTCTTTCAGACGTTCGAAGAACACGACGTAGGAGTCGACCGTGATGCCGACGGAGACGATCAGGCCGGTGATCCCCGACAGGTCGAGGGTGAGCCCGAGCGATGAGGCCGACAGCGCCGAGACGAGGCCGTAGATGAACGCGCCCGTCGTCGCCAGGCCGAGGAGGACGACGAGGCCGAGCGCCCGGTAGTACAGGATCGTGTAGGCCATGACAAGGAGCAGGCCGACCGCGCCGGCGAGGAGCCCGGCGCGCAGGCTGGCGGAGCCGAGGCTGGCCGAGATGGTCTGGGAGGTGAGCTTCTCCATCGTGACAGGGAAGGCGCCGTAGTTCAGCTGCAGCGCGAGGGCGCCCGCCGTCTTCTGGGTGAACGAGCCGCTCACCTGGCCGCTGCCGGGGAAGCTCTGCGAGGCGATCACCGGCGCCGAGACGACTTCGCCGTCGAGGTCGTCGGCGATCAGGCGCCCGTAGTAGGCCTTGGCCATCTTGTTGAACGTCGTCGAGCCCGAGCCGGTGAGGGTGAAGTCGACGACCCACGAGCCGGTCGTGAGCAGCTGGGCCGACGCGCTCTTGATGATCGTCCCGCTCGCGAGCGCCGGGCCGAGCACGTAACGCGCCGCTTGGCCCTGGCCGCCGGTCGAGACGATCACGTTCTGGCCGGGGTGCTCCTGGTCCCAGTTCGAGCTGGTCGAGGGGTACTTCGAGTAGGCCGGGTCCTCGGCGACCGCGGACGGGACGTTGTAGCCCTGGGTGGCCGAGTCGTAGTACGCGGCCGTGTACTGGTAGGCCGACGGGCAGGTCGGCGGGACGACGTAGGGGACGTGCCTCGGCTTGCCCGAGGCCGTCTTCGGCGCCACGAAGGGCGGCGCGCCGCACAGCACGGGCCGGAAGTACAGCTTCGCCGTGGTGCCGATGGTCTTCAGCACCTGGTTCGGGTCCTTCACGCCCGGCATCTGGACGACGACCTCTCCGCCTTGGGTCGTGATGTTCGGCTGGGTGACGCCGAGGGCGTTCGCCCGGAGCGACATGATGTTGACGACCGTCTGGAGCGTGCCGTTGGAGACGTGCCGCACCGGCTTGTAGACGACCGACAGGCCACCGCGCAGGTCGAGGCCGAGGGCGGGCTTCCAGCCGAGGCCGAGCGCCAGCCCGAGCATGCCGAGGCAGGCGAGCGTCGAGGCGACGACGCTCGTCAGCAGCCGGCGCGACACCTAGGCCGTGCCCCCCCGCCTGCGCCGCTGCGCACCTGCGCCGCCGCGAGCGCGGGTGGAGGCGGGGGACGCGGGGTCGGCGCCGTTCGAGGTGACCCCGTTCGAAGTGCTGGCGTCAGTGGCCTCGAACTCGCCGCTCGTCTCGAGCGCGCCCGCGCTGCCCTGCTTAGCGGCGGGGCCCTCCTCATCCTCCTCGTCCACGGCACCGCCCGGGCCGTCGGCGACGGGCTCGGGTTGGGGAGCCTCGTCGGCATCGGAGCCTGAGTCCCACGCGGCGGTCGGGTCCTCTCCGGCCGCGTCGTCGTCGAGCACCGGTCTGCTCACCCGCTGGCCGATCGCCCGCTTCGCGATCTCGATCGTCGTGCCCGGGGCGATCTCGAGCGAGACCCGGTCGTCGCTCATCGCGACGACGCGCCCGTAGATGCCGCTCGCGGTGACGACCTCGTCGCCGACCTCCGCCTGCTGCTGCTGGCGCTGCATGGCCTGCTGGCGCCGCCGCTGAGGCCGCAGCCAGAGGAAGTACCCGCCGACCATGACCACGAGCAGGATCAGTATGAAGCTCGAGCCGGCGCTCGAGGTCTTCTTCTTCGCCGCCGCCGCGAGGACGAGCGAGCCGAGGCCTGTCACGTGGTGGAGATCGGCGGCCGGGTTGATGGCTAGCAGATGAAAGAGCATGTCGGACCTGTCGTCAGGGTGGGAGGTGCGCCCCGCACTGTAGCCGCGCCCCCCACGGCGCTTGCGCGGGCGCCCCTCGCCCGCTGCCGGATGGCACGCCCCGCCCGGAGGGGCGGCTGGCACCGGGCACCGCCCGGAGCGGCGCCCGACAAGCCTACGCCTCCGGCGCCTGGTCGAACAGCCGCGGTGCGAACGCGCCGTCCCCGCCCCCGGCGCCTCCCTCCGTGGCGCCCCCCGTCGCGTCGAGGTCTTCGAGGCCCTCCCCCGCCCGGTCAGCCGCAGCCACGGGCGGCACGGGGAGCCCGAGGTGCGTCCAGGCGGCCGGGCCGGGCACCCTGCCTCGGGGGGTGCGCATGACGAGTCCGGCCTGCAGCAGGTAGGGCTCGTAGACGTCCTCGACGGTCTCGGGCTCCTCGCCGATGCTCAGCGCGAGCGTGGTCAGCCCGATGGGCCGCCCCCCGAAGCGGACGCAGAGCACCTCGAGCAGGCGCCGGTCGACCCGGTCGAGGCCGAGCTCGTCCACGCCGAAGAGCTTGCAGCCGGCGCGTGCGGACTCCAGCGTGATGACCCCGTCGCCCCGCACCTCGACGTAGTCCCGCACTCGCCGAAGCAGGCGGATGGCAAGGCGGGGCGTGCCGCGGGAGCGGAGCGCGATCTCGGCCGCGCCGGCGTCGTCGCAGCTCACGCCGAGCACGCGAGCGCTCCGGCGGACGATCTGCTCGAGCTCGCCCGGCGTGTAGAGGCCGAGCGCCTCGACAAAGCCGAACCGGTCCCGGAGCGGGCCGGTGACAAGCCCGGTCCGGGTGGTCGCCCCGACGAGGGTGAAGCGCGGCAGCTCGAGCCGGACGCTTCGCGCCGTCGGGCCCTTGCCGATCACGATGTCGATCTCGAAGTCCTCCATCGCCGGGTAGAGGATCTCCTCGACCGCCCGGTTGAGCCGGTGGATCTCGTCGATGAAGAGCACGTCGCCCGGCTGCAGGTCGGTGAGCAGGGCAGCGATGTCACCGCCTCGAGCGAGCGCCGGCCCGGAGGTCACCCTGAAGCCCCTCCCCATCTCGCCGGCGACGATCCCGGCGAGGGTCGTCTTGCCGAGCCCGGGGGGGCCGGCGAAGAGGAGGTGGTCGACCGGCTCGTCGCGGCGTTGGGCGGCCTGGAGGATCACTTCGAGGTGGCGCCGGACCTCGTCCTGCCCGACGAAGTCGGCGAGGCGCCGAGGCCTGAGGCCGCCCTCGAGCGCCTCCTCTTCGCCCTCCGCCACGGGCGCCACCGGCCGCCTCCCCCCGGCGACCGCCGGGGCCTGGGCTGCCGCCGGCTCGAGCACCTCTCGCCGAGGGCTCACGACGAGGGCGCGAGCTCGCGCAGCGCCTCACGGAGCAGCTGCTCGACGCTGCCCTCCCTCGAGATCTTCAACACGACCGAGCGGACCTCCTCCTGGCTGTAACCGAGCGCGGCGAGCGCCTCGGCGACCTCGGCGTGGGCGCCACCACCCGCGCCCGGGGCCGGGCCGGCGAGGCCCCCGGCGACCGGGCCCGCGTCGGCCTCCTGGCCCGCTGGCCTCGTGCCGAGCGCTCCGGCCGCCCCGCCACTCTCGCCCGCCGCCGGGCCGGGCTCGGCGACCTCGGGCAGGGTCCACCTCCGCGTCAGCATCCCGGCCAGCTCGGCGGCACGGGGGGCGAGCTCGACGACGAGGCGCGCCGCCGTCTTCCGGCCGACGCCGGGCGCGAGGACCAGGGCGTCGACGTCCTCGGCGGCCAGGGCTCTGGCGAGCGCGTCGGGGGTGAAGGTCGACAGGATGGACAGCGCGAGGGCCGGTCCGACACCGTGCGCCCCGATGAGCAGCTCGAAGGCGCGCCGCTCTCCGGGGCTCGCGAAGCCGAAGAGCGTGATCGCGCCCTCGCGGACATGGGTGTGGACGGCCAGCGTCACCGGAGACCCCGGCAGGCCGAGCTCGGCTGCCAGTCGGGGCGCCACCTCGACGACGTAGCCGACGCCTCGGACGTCGACGACGAGCTCGGCGCTCGTGTCGCCGAGCGCCACCTCGCTGAGCGTGCCACGGAGCGAGCCGATCACCGCGCCGTCCCCCTCGGCGGGCGCACGAGGGCGGCGTCGAGCCGCGACTCGGCAGCCGGTCCGCCTGCGACGGCGAACGCCGCAGGGCGAGCCTCGAGGAGCCGGCCGGTGCGGGAGGTGGCGAGGTGGCAGAGGGAGAGTGCGAGCGCGTCGGCGGCGTCGGGCGGGCGGGGCGGTCTCGGGAGGTGCAGGAGCCTTGCCACCATCTCCTGGACCTGCTCCTTCGTCGCCGCGCCGTAGCCGGTGACGGCGAGCTTCACCTCGTTGGCGCTGTACTCGGCGACCTCGCACCCAGCCTCGGCGGCCGAGAGCAACGCGACGCCGCTCGCCTGACCGACCGACATCGCCGTGCGGGCGTTGGTCTGGAAGAACACCCGTTCGACGACGACGACGTCGGGTCGCAGCTCGGCAACGAGCTCGCCGAGGTCCCGCCGCAGCGTCGCCAGGCGCTGCGGGAGGGGCAGCTCGCGCGGCGTCGTCACGACCCCGGCCGAGACGGCCCGCTCCTGCCCGCCGTCCTCGGCGACGAGCCCGTAGCCGCAGCGGGAGAGTCCAGGGTCGATCCCGAGCACAAACACCTGTTCGAGGTTAGCCGCCGGCTGCGCCGGAGCGCGGGATCCCCCTCAGGCGCTCACCTGCTCGAGGATCGTGTCGGGGATGTCGAAGTTCGACCAGACGGCGTTGACGTCGTCCTGCTCGTCCAGCAGCTCGAGCAGGTGCAGGACCTTCCGGGCGGCCACCTCGTCGGCGACCTCGACCGTCGTCGTCGGGACCATCTGGATCTCGGCGGAGCGCACCTGCAGCCCGGTCGCCTCGAGCGCCGAGCGCACCGCGGCGAGCTCGTTCGGCGGGGTGTAGACAGCCCACGCCTCGCCCTCGTCGCGCAGGTCCTCCGCGCCGGCGTCGACCACGGCCGCCATGAGCTCGTCCTCGGAGGTGCTCCGGTCCAGGGTGAGGACCCCCTTGCGCTCGAACTGCCAGGAGACGGCCCCCGGCTCGGCCATCGAGCCGCCGTTGCGGGAGAAGATCGTCCGGATCTCGGCGCCGGTCCGGTTGCGGTTGTCCGTCAGGCACTCGACGATGACGGCCACGCCGGAGGGCGCGTAGCCCTCGTAGGAGACCGCCTCGTAGCGGACCCCTTCGAGCTCGCCCGTGCCGCGCTTGACCGCGCGCTCGATGGTCTCGAGGGGCACGGAGGCGTCACGCGCCTTTTGGAACATGGTCCTCAGCGTCGCGTTCGCGTTGACGTCGCCGCCACCCTCGCGAGCCGCCACCTCGACCTGCCGGATCAGCTTGGCGAACAGCTTCCCGCGGGCCTTGTCCTTCGCACCCTTCTGGTGCTTGGTCGTCGCCCACTTCGAATGCCCTGACACCCTCGGCCTCCCTCAACGCTCACAGCTCGCGCAGGCCCGCAGCACGCTCACCGACGCCGAGCACCCCGCGTCTGGCCGGGCCGGTACGCGCCTCGTCGAGCGAGGCGCACCACAGCGCGGCCGTGAGGCGTGCCGTCACGGCGTCCAGCCCGCTCGGGCGCACGTTCGGCGCGGCGGCCAGCTTCTCGAGCGCCGCCGAGAGCCCGGGAGGATAGCGCGTGACCTCTGCCGCTCGCAGGTCGGCGCGCGACTCGCGCTCCGGCCCGGCAAGGCGCACGATGCCACGAGCTGCGGCGGGCGTGAGCAAGGCGACCAGCCCGAGCGCCCGGGTCGCCAGCGCGGCCCGGACGAGGTCGCCCCGGCGGACGTGCGCCAGCTCGTGGGTGACGACGCCCTCGAGCTCCATCCGGTCCAGCAGCGAGAGCAGCCCGCTCGTGATGACGAGGACGGCAGCGTCCTCGTCGGGTCCCAGCACGACCGCGTTCGGTGCCGGGTCGTCGAGGATGCGCAGGCGAGGAGGCCGCAGTCCGAGCAGGACGCAGGCGCCCTCGACGAGGTTGACGAGGCGGGCGTCGCCGCCGGCCTCGGCCGGCCTCCCGCCCACCCGCTCGGCGAGCATGCGCGGGGAGCCGAAGTGAAGGCTCGCGAGCGACCACCCGCCGCCCGCGAGCAGGAGGACGGCCCCGGCGACCCATGCGCCGGCCGCGAGGAGGGCAACGCCGCCGATCGCGGCAAGGACCGGGACGACCACGAGCGCGGCGGCGACCCTCGCGCCCGCGAGCGCCCCCGGCTCCCCTCGCCACTCCGGCTTGGGGCGCGCCGCCCTCGGGTGCGGCCCGGATGGCCGGACCGTCCGAGCCCCGCCCGCGGCGCGTGCCGCCCGGGTCCGCCCGCCCTGCTGCGCCCTGGCTCCCGGCCGCTGCGGCGTCCCGCCGCGGCGCGTCGAGGCGCGCGAGGCCTGGGCCTCCCGGCCCGAGCCGGCGCGACGCCGCCCCGAGCCGGTGGGGCCCTGCGCGCCCTTGGAGGACGCGCCCTTCGCGCCACCCCCTCCGGCCGCGCCCCGGGCCACCCGGCCGGCCTGGTCAGACCGGCGGGGCCCGGCTGCACGGCTCCGCGAGGTCTGCGCCACGACATCAAGTCTACGACGGCCGCCGAGCTGGACCGGAGGCCGCCAGGCACGGCTAGCCCGGTCCCCCTCTCGCCGTGGTGGCGAGCGCGCGGTAGCCGGCGGCGTAGCGCTCGGCGAGGCGCCGCATCGACAGCTCCGATGCCCGAGCCCGGCCGGCGGCGACGAGCGCGGCGCGGCTGGGCGCGTCGGTGAGCAGCTCGGCGAGCGCTCCCCTCAGGCCCTCCACGTCGCCCGCCCGGACGAGGCGTGCCGCCGGCCCGGCCGCCTCCCGGTAGCCGTCGATGTCCGACGCGATCACCGCGGTGCCGGCGGCCATGGCCTCGAGCAGCACCATCCCGAACGACTCGCCACCGAGCGCCGGCGCGACGAGGACGTCGGCGCCGACGAGGCGCTCCGCCAGCTCGGCGTCGCCGACCCGGCCGCACCATTCGATCCTCGCGTCGCCTCCGTGGCGCGCCCGGAGGGTCCCCGTCTCCGGTCCCGTGCCGATCACCCACAGCCGCGCCGGGACTCGCAGGCCCGAGAATGCCGAGAGCAGGACCTCGAGACCCTTGCGACGCTCGTGGCGCCCGACGAAGACGGCCGTCGGCCCGCTCGTCGGCCATCCCCGAGCCCGCTCGAAACGGTCGAGCTCCACGCCGTTCGGGACGATCTCGCAGCCCGCCGCGACCTTCCCCACGACCTTGACGAGCGTGGCGCGCGCCGAGCCGGACACGGCGGTCGCGCCGGCCAGCCGGCGAAACCACCGGCGTGCCACCAATCCGAGCGCCCGATAGGCGATCCCCGAGCCGGAGCGGTGGAAGGTCCCGAGCGCCGGCACCCGCGTGCCGAGCAGGGCGCCGAGCGACAGCGCGGGGACGAAGGGCTCGTGGAGGTGAAGGGCCTCGGGTCCGAAGCGCTCGAGCTCGCGCAGCGCCCGCCGGGTCGCGGCCAGGTCGAGGCCGACCGGCGCCCGAGAGCGGTTCGCCGGGAGCCCGCTAGAGCTGCCCGCGTCGACGAAGGGCACCCCGGGAAGGTTGCCCCCGTCGTAGGGCGCGACGAGCAGGACCTCCTCGCCGAGCCCTGCGAGCGCCGAGGCGAGCCCGAGGACCTGGCCCTGGACCCCTCCCGGGATCGACACCGAGTAGGGGCAGACGAGGGCGACCCGCACGATCAGCCCGGTGTGTCGGCGAGCCAGTTCGGCTGGAAGACGTGCCACTGCTCAGGCGCCAGTCGGATCAGCGCCTCCAGCTCCCGCGCGAGCTGCTGGGTAACGCGGGCGACGTCCGCGCGCAGCCGCCCCTCGCGAACGGCGAGGAGCGGCGGGCGCACGACGATCCTGTGCGCGCCGCCAGGCAGCATGTAGATCGCCGCCGGCAGGATCGGCGCGCCGCTGCGCAGGGCCAGCACGGCCGGGCCGGCGGGCAGGCGGGCAGGCTCGCCGAAGAAGTCCACCACGACCCCGTCGCCCACCAGGTCCCGGTCGGCGAGGAGGGCGACGAGCCCGCCGTGGCGGACCGTCGCGAGGAGCTCGCGTGCCGCCGACGGCCCGAGGGGGACGACCCGGATGCCGAGCGCTCGACGCTCCTCCACCATCCAGTCGAACAGCTCACGGGGCTCGAGCGGCTCGGCCACGGCGGTAAGCGCGAAGCCCTCCCTTGCCGCCCACACGGCGCCGGCCTCCCAAGCGCCGAGGTGCGGTAAGGCGACGACCGCGCCCCGCCCGTCGGCAACCGCCTTACGGACGTGGCGCTCGCCCTCGACCACGAGCCCGCGGGGGAAGGGCTCGGGGGCCGACAAGTCGAGGACCGCGCCGTCCGCCCAGTAGCGGCCGTAGGAGGAGAAGGCCCGGCGCACCAGGCGGTCGAGCTCCGCCTCGCTCGTCTCCGCTCCGACCACCCGGCGGAGGTTGCGGGCGACGACCGCCCGGCGTTCGGGCGAGCGCGCCGCGACCACTCGAGCGGCGGCAGCCGCGGCGCCCGTCGCCACGCCGGGAGGCACGGCCCGAAAGAGCGACGCCAGCGAGCGGTAGGTGACGAATGCGCGCCGGTCGCCTCTCCCCCGCCGTGACGGCTCGGACGATCCCCGGCTCAGCGTGACCGACCGTCGTCCATTCGCCGCCGGAACGCCCTCGCCGCACGGGCCCGCTCACCGGCCCTCGACCCGCCCGAGGTGCCGTGGCGGGTCCCGACGCCGAGCTCGGCGCCGAGGACGCCCCTAAGGCGAGTGGACAGCGTCCCGCTCCGCCGCCGGTTGCGCCACCGGGCGCCCGGCGCTCCTGACAGCCGCCACGGCTCGGCGCTCCCGGTCTCGCGCAGCTCCCTCCAGCGAGAGTGCACCCGTGAGTGCCCGAACCGACTGGTGGTCCCCCGCCCGGCGACCGAGTGCCGCACCGAGGCCCTCGGGTGCGCCTCGGCCGCGCTCGCCTGGCGCCAGACCCTGAGGAACCGCCCGACGGCGGTGCCCAGGGTGAGCACGAGCAGGGCCCAGAGGATCGGGACCATCGCGAAGTGGAGGGTGAGCACGCAGCCGAGGCCGATCAGGCGCTCCGCCCGCTCCATCAGCCCGCCCCGGGCCTGGAAGCCCAGCGACTCCGCCTTGGCCCGCTCGTAGGAGATCACCGAGCCGGCCGCCAGGACCCCGACGGTGGCGAGCGCCTCGACCGGGTGGCGCCGTGAGGCGAAGTAGTACGCGAGCCCGCCGAAGAGCAACGCGTCGGCGACCCGGTCCGCGACGGAGTCCAAGAACGCGCCACGCGCCGAGGCGGTGCCGCCCGCCTTGGCGACGGCGCCGTCGAGGGTGTCCATGAGCCCCCCGACGATGAGAAGGACGGTCCCGAGGTACAGCAGGCCGGAGCCGATCACCACGGCATTGA
>JAJYNS010000048.1:14256-22387 GCA_021786195.1 Actinomycetes bacterium
GGGAGCGCCTCGGGCAGCACCCTGGTGGAGGCGACCGTCGTCATGAAGTTCGTGTCCCCGACCCAGCGAGGCACCACGTGGAGGTGGAAGTGCCTCGGGATCCCGGCGCCCGCCGCCCGGCCGAGGTTGGCGCCGATGTTGCAGCCGTCGGGCGAGTAGGCGGCCTGGACCGCACGGACCGAGGTGCGAACCGCCTCCCAGACGTCGCTCGACTCCTCCTGCTCGAGGTCTTCCAGCTCGGCGACGTGGCGGCGCGGCATGACGAGCAGGTGGCCGCTCGAGTAGGGGAACGCGTTGAGCAGCACGACGGACAAGGGCCCCTGCCAGACGATATGGTGCACCTCGTCGGGCTCGCCGCTTGAGAAGATGCGGCAGAACACGCACTCGGCCTCCTCGCCCGGCCCGCCCGCTGCCCGCCGGCTCGCTGCCGCGTCGAGGAGCGGTGGCGGCTGGCTGGAGACGCCTGCGACGTAGTCCGAGCGCCAGGCTGCCCAGAGGTGGTCGAGGCTCACTGTCCGGGTTCCCGCCGCGCCCCGGCCGTGGCCGGCGAGACGGCCCGGCTCGCCGCGTCGGTGACGATCCGGGCGATCGCCTCCGCGACCGGCACCCCGCGCTCGGGCGACGGCGCGCCTCGCACGTTCAGCCCGACCGTGCCCGCCGCGACGTCGTCGTCGCCGAGGACGAGCAGGTAGGGCACCTTCTCCATCCGCCCACGGCGGATCCGGGCCCCGAGCGGCTCCGACGCCGGGTCGACCTCGGCCCGGAGCCCGGCGGCGGTGAGGTCGGCGGCGAGGCGGCCCGCATGCTCGGCGTGGTCGTCGCGGACCGGGAGCACCCTCGCCTGCAGGGGGGCGAGCCAGGTCGGGAACGCGCCCGCGTAGTGCTCGAGCAGCACGGCGAAGAAGCGCTCGACCGACCCGAACAGCGCCCGGTGGATCATGACGGGCCGCCGGCGGGCGTTGTCGGCCGAGACGTACTCGAGCCCGAATCGCTGAGGCAGCTGCAGGTCGACCTGGATGGTCGACAGCTGCCAGGTCCGGCCGATCGCGTCACGCGCCTGGACCGAGATCTTCGGGGCATAGAAGGCGCCGCCCCCCGGGTCGAGGACCAGCTCGAGACCCATCGACTCCCCCGCCACCCGTAAGGCGGCGGTGGCCTCCTCCCAGTCCTCGTCGCTACCAACGACCTTGCCCTCCGGCTTGGTCGACAGCTCGAGGTAGAAGTCGGACAGCCCGTAGTCGCGCAACAGGTCGAGCACGAAGGTGAGCAGCGAGGTGATCTCGCCGGCCATCTGCTCGCGGGCGCAGAAGATGTGCGCGTCGTCCTGGGTCATCCCCCGCACTCGCGTCAAGCCGTGCACGACCCCGGACTTCTCGTAGCGGTAGACGTTGCCGAACTCGAACAGCCGCATCGGCAGCTCGCGGTAGGACCGCTGGCGGGAGCGGTAGATGAGGATGTGGAAGGGGCAGTTCATCGGCTTCAGGTAGTACCTCTGCCCCCCGTCGAGCTCCATCGGGGGGAACATCCCCTCCGCGTACCACTCGAGGTGCCCCGACGTCTCGAACAGGCCCGCCTTGGTGATGTGCGGGCTCGTCACGAAGGAGTAGCCGGCCTCCTCGTGGCGCCGGCGCGAGTAGTCCTCCATGATCCGCCGCACGAGCCCGCCTTTCGGGTGGAACACCGCCAGCCCCGACCCGATCTCCTCCGGAAAGGAGAACAGGTCGAGCTCCACCCCGAGCCGGCGGTGGTCCCGGCGCTCCGCCTCCTCGAGCCGGTGCAGGTGCTCCTCGAGCGCCTGTGCCGACTCCCAGGCCGTCCCGTAGATCCGCTGCAGCTGGGCCCGGTGCTCGTCGCCGCGCCAGTAGGCGCCAGCCACGCGTGTCAGGCGGAAGTGGCGGAGGCGTCCGGTCGAGGGGACGTGCGGTCCGCGGCAGAGGTCGACGAAGGCGGGCGAGTTGCGGTAGGCGCTGACACGCCCGGCCGCGCCGCGGCCGGCCTCGGCGAGAAGCTCCTCGTCGCCCGCTTCGGAGGCGCCGGCCGTGGTGGCCACCCGCTCGATGATCTCGCGCTTGAAGGGCTGGTCGGCGAACAGCTCGAGCCCCGACTCGATCGAGTGCTCCTCCCGCACGAAGGGCTGGTCCTCCTCGACGATCTCGCGCATGCGCTGCTCGATGCGCTCGAGGTCCTCGTCGTGGAACCGGGCGCCGCCGGGCAGCTCGAAGTCGTAGTAGAAGCCGTCGGCGATCGGCGGACCGATGGCGTAGGCCGCACCGGGCCAGAGGGAGCAGACGGCCTGGGCGAGGACGTGGGCCGTCGAGTGGCGGAGCACGGCTCGGCCCTCTTCGCTCGCGTCGACGACCACGCGCACCTTCGCCCCGTCGGGGAGCGCACGGGTGAGGTCGGCCAGCTCCCCGTCGATCTCGACGGCGACCGCGTCACGAGCGAGGCGCCGCCCGATCACCGCCGCGAGGTCCGCCCCGGTCGAGCCCGAGGGCACTCGGCGCGTCGAGCCGTCGGGCAGCTCGACAGTGATCGAGCCCCCGGGCCCCTCGGCGCCCGAGGACGGGCTCGCCGAGCTCATCTCGCCCGGTCCCTCGGCTCGAGCTCGACGCCGAGCAACGCCGCGGCCGTCGAGATGCCGCGACGGGCCGCGGCGGCCTCGTCGATCGCCGCCAGCGCGCCGGGCGTGTCGAGGTCGTCGTCCAGCCTGGCTCGCACCTCCTCGAGCGCCCCCTCGCCCCGACCCGCCGTCCTCCAGCGGTCGAGGCGGGCCTCGGCCTCCACGAGACAGCCCGGCTCCCAGTCCCAGCTCGAGCGGTAGTGGTGAGCGAGCAGTGCCAGGCGGAGCGCCGCCGGCTCGTGCGCCTTGAGCAGCTCGCCCACGAAGACCAGGTTGCCCAGCGACTTCGACATCTTCTCTCCCCCGAGCCGCACCATGCCGACGTGCATCCAGTGGCGCACGAACTCCTGGCCGGTCGCCGCCTCGGACTGCGCAGCCTCGCACTCGTGGTGGGGGAAGATGAGGTCCTCGCCGCCTCCGTGGAGGTCGAGCGTGGTCCCGAGCTCGCGCAGCGCGAGCGCCGAGCACTCGACGTGCCAGCCCGGCCTGCCGGGGCCCCAGGCCGACTCCCAGGAGGGCTCGTCGGGCAGCGAGGGCTGCCACAGGACGAAGTCCAGCGGGTCGCGCTTGGCCGGGTCCTCGGGGTTGCCGCCGCGCTCGCGCGCCAGCGAGAGCATGTCGTCCCGGGTGAGCCCGCTGAGCCGACCGAAGCGGCTCGAGGTCGACACGTCGAAGTAGACGGCGCCGGCAGAGCGGTAGGCATAGCCCGCGTCGAGGACCGCCTGGACGAAGCCGAGGATGTCGGGGATCGCGGAGGTCGCCCTCGGCTCTCGGTAGGGCGGGAGGAGCTCGAGGGCCGACATCTGCTCCTCGAAGCGCTTGATCTCCTCCGCCGCGAGGTCGAGGTAGTGCACGTCGAGCTCGCGCGCCCGGCGGAGGATGTCGTCGTCGACGTCGGTGATGTTGCGCACGCATCTCGTCTCGTGGCCGAGGTCCCGAAGGCGTCGCTGGAGGACGTCGTAGGCGAGGTAGGTCGCGGCGTGGCCGAGGTGGGCCGAGTCGTAAGGCGTGATCCCGCAGGTGTACATGCGCACGACTGGCCCTGGCTCGAAGGGGACGACCTCGCGCCGTTGCGTGTCGTAGAGCCGGATCGGCATCGCCCTACGCGCCCCGGCCCTCGAGGCGCAGTCCCTCCAGACGGAGCGCGACGTGGGAGCGGTAGCGCATGTTCACGTTCACGAGCGCCGCGGTCAGCGCCTCGACGGGCCCGGCGGCGGCGAGCGAGCCGGCCCATACGGCCCGAAGCCCCGGCATGGTCTCGACGAGCTCGGCCGTGCGCTTGGCCGAGTCGCTCGAGTCGGCACAGACGAGCACGTCCGAGTCGAGCGGACGGTCGAGGTCGCCCAGGCGCCGGGCCGGCAGGTGGTGGAAGGCGGCCGTGACCGACGAACGCGGCAGCACCGCCTGGACGGTGGCAGCGAAGGAGCCTCTGGCGGGCAGCACGGCCTCGAGCTCGCCCCCGACGCGCTGGAGGCCGTTCACCATCGAGACCACGACCTTGCCCGCCAGTGGCTTCTCCAGCCCGGCCGCCGTCTCGGCGACGCCCTCGTGGGGTGTCGCGAGCACGACGATCTCGGCTTCGGCGGCCTCCACGTTCGTCCCGCCGGACACCTCCAGGCCTCGACCGGCCCAACGCCCCCGCAGCTCGGCCGCCGCCTGCTCGCCGCGCTCGGCCGAGCGCGAGCCGAGCACGACCGCTGCGCCGGCCGCGGCGAGGCGCGCCCCGAGGGCGCGCCCGGCCGGTCCTGTCCCGCCGACGACCCCGACTTCCATGCCCCTACCCTTCCACAACGGCGGGGCCTTCCACAGCGCCGCCGTCGGCACCCGCCGGGCGCGTCCGACCGTCGCCAGACGTCCTGGGCGCCCCGGGCGCCGCAGCGCCCCTGGCCGCCGGCCCGACGTCCTGGCGCACGTGGAGCTCCAGCGCGCCGAAGCTCGGCAGGAGCCGCGCCAGGACGACCACGCCGGCGAGGCAGAGCAGGCCGCCCGAGACGACCGACGTCTCCGTCCCGGCGAGGGCGGCGACCGAGCCGGCCTCGAGATCGCCGAGACGTGGCCCGCCGGTCACGACGGCCGTCTGGACCGCCTGGAGACGCCCGAGCAGCCCTTCGGGGGCCACGGTCTGCAGGATCGTCGCGCGCAGGACCGCCGAGACGACGTCGGCGCCACCGGCCAGGCCGAGCAGCACGAGGCCGAGCCAGAGCTCGCCGACGAGCCCGAAGGCGGCGACGGCGAGGAGGACCGCGCGGCCCTGGCGCCGCAGCGAGGCGACCCAGCCGGCCGACAGAGCCGCCAGCAGCGCCCCGACGCCGGGCGCGGCGTAGAGCAGCCCGACCGTGCCGGCGCCGCCGTGGAAGCGGGCGATGCCGAGGGCGGGGAACAGGGCGCGGGGCATCCCGAAGACCATCGCGTTCAGGTCGACGAGGAAGACGGACTGAAGGACCTGGTGGCCGCGGAGGGAGGCGAGCCCGCCTGCGACGGACCGGAAGCCGAGCTCCCGGCGGGGCCCGCCGGCCGGGCGAGCGGGCAGCCGGAGCCGGAGCACGAAGGCGATGGCGGCCCCGTAGCTCGCGACGTCGATCCAGTAGACACCGCCGACGCCGAGCCGTCCGATCAGCACCCCGCCGAGCGCCGGCCCACCGATCTGGCCGAACTGGAACAGGGCCTGCCAGAGGGCGTTCGCCGGGACGAGCGAGGGGCGGTCGACGACCGAGACGACGATCGCCGTGCGGGTCGGGTTGGAGACCCCGGAGAACCCGGCCTGGCAGGCGCTGCAGACGAACAGCGGCCACAGCGCCGGGCGGCCCGAAGTGGCGTTGAGCGCCAGCCCGACGCTGGTCGAGGCCAGCAGCACCTGGGCGGCGACGAGCAGCCGTCGCCGGTCGACGGCGTCGGCGAGCGCGCCGCCGACGAGGGCCCCGACGAGCAGGGGCCCGAGCTGGGCGAGGCTGACGAGCCCGACGTCGAATGAGGACCGGGTCAGCGCGTAGACCTGGAAAGGCACGGCGACCACGGTCAGCTGGTTGCCGATCGTGCTGACGAGGAAGCCGCACCACAGCCGCCGGTACTGCGGGAAGCGGCGCAGCGGCCCGGTGTCGACGAGCAGCCGCGGCCGCGCCACGTGGCGAGGCTAACGAGGCGTCGTGCCCGCGCAGGCGGGAGCCGGCGCAGCAGCCGGCCGGAGGACGCCCCCGCCGAGGCGCTCGCGGCCCGACCGCTGCCCTTCAGGCACCCGCCGCCCTGCGCCGGAGCGCCTCGAGCGCCCGGTCGGCATGGACTGACATACGGGTCTCGCTCGAGATCACCTCGAGGACCCTCGAGTCGGTGTCGATGACGAAGGTCGTCCGCCGCACCGGGATCGGGCCGAAGCGCCGCTTCACCCCGAAGATGCGTGCCACCTTGCCGTCGGGGTCCGAGAGCAGCGGGTAGTCGAACCCGTGCATCTCGGAGAACCGCCGCTGCTTGTCGACCGGGTCGGCGCTGACGCCGACCCGCTGCGCTCCGAGCGCGGCGAACTCCGCCCCGAGGTCCCGGAAGTGGCAGCTCTCGGCCGTGCAGCCCCTCGTCATCGCCGCCGGGTAGAAGAACAGCACGACCGGCCCCGCCGACAGCAGCCCTGACAGGGAGCGCGGCTCGCCGGTCTGATCCGGCAGCGAGAAGTCCTCGACGAGCTCACCCTTCTCCATCCGGCCAGCGTAACCTCGAGCCATGCATGAGCTGCGGGTCTGCCGGGCAGCGAGCCCCTGGCGATGAGCCCCTCGCGCGACCTCCCGCCGGGGCTGGCCCGCCAGCTCGCCGGGCCCTCCTTCCAGGGACCGGCGACCTTCGCCCAGCGGCCGCTGCTCACCGAGCCGTCCGAGCTCGACCGCTGGCAACCGGACGTCGCCGTCGTCGGCGCCCCCTGGGACGGCTCGACGACCAACCGGCCCGGCGCCCGCTTCGGCCCGCGCGCGCTGCGCGCGCTCGCCTACGGGCCGGGGACCTTCCACCTCGACCTCGGGATCGAGATCTTCGAGGGCTTGGAGGTCGTCGACTACGGGGACGCGATCTGCCCGCACGGCATGGTCGAAGAGGCACACGCCGCCATCCGGGCTCGGGTCGGCGAGATCGCCGAGCGGGGGATCTTCCCGGTCGTCCTCGGCGGAGACCACTCGATCACCTGGCCCTCGGCGACCGCCGTCGCGAGCGCTCGGGGCTGGGGCCGCCTCGGGGTCGTCCACTTCGACGCCCATGCCGACACCGCCGACGAGATCGAGGGCAACCTGGCGAGCCACGGCACGCCGATGCGCCGGCTCATCGAGTCGGGTGCCGTGCGAGGCGAGAGCTTCGTCCAAGTCGGCCTGCGCGGCTACTGGCCCCCGGCCGAGGTCTTCGAGTGGATGCGGGCCCAGGGCATGCGCTACCACCTCATGCAGGAGGTTTGGGAGCGCGGGCTCGATGCCGTCGTGGGCGACGCCGTCGAGGAGGCAGGCGAAGGCTGCGACGCGATCTACCTCTCGGTCGACATCGACGTCCTCGACCCGGGCTTCGCGCCCGGTACCGGGACGCCGGAGCCCGGCGGGCTCGCGCCGGTCGACCTGCTGCGTGCCGTGCGCCGGCTGGCGCTCGAGGTCCCGCTCGTCGCCCTCGACGTCGTCGAGGTGGCGCCCGCCTACGACAGCGCGGACCTCACGGTCAACAACGCGCACCGGGTCGTGCTGGAGGTCCTCGCGGGGCTGGCGGTGCGGAGGGGGGCAGCGCCGAGCACGCCGCTGTGATCGCTGTGGCGGCTGTACGCGTGGAGCACCGTCCGCCAGGCGTCCCTCTGGCGGGCTAGTCGTTCGGTAGGACCGCCTCCAGCACCTCGTCGAGCCGACGCTGCCCTTCGAGCAGGTCGAGGACCGTGAAGCGGCTCCGGAGCCGGTTCGCGTAGCGGAAGGCGCCGCGCAGCGTCTTGGCGTCGACGCCGAGGAAGCCGGAGGTGGCGGGAACGCCCGAGGCGCCGAGGGCCCGCTGGACGGCTGGGAATTCGGCCGAGGCGCCCGAGAGGCGCCTGCCGAGCGCAGCGACCTCCTCCTCGCCCTTCGGCCAGCTCTCGGCGTGCTCGGCGTACCACCGCCGCTTCTCCTCGCGCAACGTCGCGAGCGCCTGCGCCTGCTCCCCGTACCAGCGGCGCTCTTCGTCCCCGGTGGAGCCGGGCGCGACGACCATCGCCTCGCCGAGGTGGGAGATCGAGGCCTGCTGGACTGCGGCGGCGAAGCGGCTCGCGTAGCCAACCTGCAGCCCGTGGGGCGAGTGCTCGCGCACCCCCCTGAAGGCGAGGAGGTCGAGGAAGTGCGAGACGTGGTGCTCGCAGCCGCTGGCCGGCCGGGAGCTGCCGGCCATCGCCATCGCGAGGCCCGAGGAGACGAGCCCCTCGAGGAGCGAGACCACCGCGGCCTCCTCGCCGGCGAGGAGCAGCTCCACGTCCGCGGTCAAGCGTCGGAGCGGCCCGAGGACGAGCTCGGCGACCCGTGGGCAGTAGCTCTCGCC
>JAJYNS010000125.1 GCA_021786195.1 Actinomycetes bacterium
GAGGTACCGGATGCCGAAGATCCGGTAGTCGGCAGGATCCCCCTCGTCGAAGTAGTACTCCGGGTCCGTCATGAGCGAGGCCGTCCTCAGCGTGTAGCCGACCTCGTCGACGTCTCTGCTCTCTAGGTACTTGAACACCGGCACCTCGCCGACGGTGAAGTCCGCCCCCCAGTTCTCCGGCATCCCGGCGTAGGTTCGCCCGCCTCCCGACCGCGTTACGCGCGCGAGGAGCCGGTCGAGCTCGACCCCCGACGTCGCGTCCGCGTGCCGCTGAGCCGCGATCGCGGCGCCGTCCTCACGGCTCTCCGCACCGATCTCGAGCCACGCTGGAGCGAGGATGACGACAGCCGCGAGGAGAGCTGCGACCACCGACAGGCTGTGGGACCAGTTCCGGACCCGCGCTTCGAGCGTCCGGGCGCACGTGGTGGCGAGGAGCTCGGCGCCGCTGCCGGCGAGCAGGAGGGCGGCGAGCTGGATTCCCATCATGAAGCGGCGGAAGAAGATGTCGCCGCTGCCGGGGATCGCGTCGACGGCGGCCCCGAAGGTCGTGCGACCGAAGGAGAGCAAGAGCGACGCGCCAAGCGCAACGAGCACAGCGCGGCCGTCTCGGTTGGACGGGAAGGAGAGCCAGGCGCTGCCGAGCCCGACTGCCGCGAGCAGGGTGACGACCGGCAGCCGGCCGGCGTCGAGCAGCTGGCCCGACACGAGCCAGTAGGTGACGAGGTGAGCTCCGTAACCGTTGACGAGCGGCGTGCCCTGCAGCGGCTCGTTGATCGCCGCCCAGCTCCTCTCGGCGAGGAGGGGCACGACGACCCAGGAGGCCGCGAGCAGTGATCCACCGAGCAGCATGCCCGCGCGGCGGAGGTGGACGGCGAACGGGCGGCCAGCTGCGAGCGGCCAGAAGAGCAGCACCGAGAGCGCGAGGTACCCGGTCTCGAAGTGCAGCGCGGCGGTGAGCGCCGTGAGCAGGACCGCCCGCAGGTAGCCGCGCCCGTCACGTATGGCCCGCCAGCTCCAGCCCCAGGCGAGCGGCAAGGTCCACATCGCCCAGAGCTGCGTCCAGACACCGAAGCCGGTCCAGACGTAGGCATGGAGCTCGTAGCCGATGCCGACGGTGCTCGACAGGAACGGTGACATCGCCGCGGACGCCGCAGCTGCCCGACGGCCCGCCCCGAAGGCACGGGCTGCGTGGTAGATGCTGACCGGCCAGAGCGAGACCAGGAGGTAGAGCGACCACCGGAACGCCGTGTCGGCACCGGTCAGCAGGCCGACCGCCCCCGTGAGGATGGCTGGGAGGCTCTGGTAGTGGAGAAACTGCGGAGACCCCTCGCCGAGGTAGGGGAACCAGCTCGAGAGGGGGAAGCGCCCGGCTCGCAGCTGGGCTGTCGCGAACCGGACCATCTGCTCGTGCATGGAGCTGTCGTTGAGGTACGCGACGGCGTCGGTGAGCGCCCGCGTCGTCACCAGGTTCCAGCCGACTGCGGCGGCGACGAGCGCGCGAGACGAGAAAGCGGCAGCTCGACCGCCGCGTGCGTGCGGAGGTCGAGCTGCCGCGGGTGCTCTGGCCGGCAACCGCTCCCGGCGGCCGCCGTCGGTCACGGTGCCAGCTGTTGCCCGCCCGTGACTGCTGGTGCTGCCGTGCCGCTGTTGCCCGAGGCGGGCGCTGCCGACGCGCTGGAGACGGTGCAGCTCGCGAGGTGCCAGGTGCCGGCTCCGGTGTTGCCCGAGGGCACGACCTCGGTGCCGTCGGTACCGACGAGGACCTCGACGGCAGGGCCGGAGGCACCGGCCTCTCGGGTGCACGGGACGGGACCGCTCGACGTTGCCGCGCCGCTCGCCATCTGGATCGTGACGGCCTCGTTCGTCCCCATCGACGCGAGCCTCGCCTCGACCTGGGGAAGCGCGGACGTCTGGTTGAGCGTGACCAAGACCGAGCCGCTCTGGCTCACCGTCACTGCGTAGGCCGGCGTGCCCCCACCGAGGGCGAGGACCAGCGCCGTGGCGGCACCCGCGAGGCTGAGTGCGCTCGCGGCGAGGACGCGCGGCCGGCGTAGAGCACGGGCCCGAGGTCGCTTCGAGCTCTCGGGGGCGAGCAGCGCGGCGCCGTGGTCCCGGACGAGGTCCTGCCAGAGATGGTCTGTGTAGGTGCTCATGTGTGCGGTGACCCCTTTCCTGGTTCGATTGCTCCTTGGCGTTGGCCCAGGCGGGCCCGCGCCCTTGAGAGCCGCTTGCGGAACGCAACCCTTGAGATGCCCAGCGCTGCCGCAGCCTCAATGGGGGTGAGCCCTCCGAGGTCAACGAGCTCGACGGCGGACCGCTCCAGCGCCGGGAGGTGCTCCCAGCGCGACAGCAACGCGGCACCGTCGCGCTCCGCGTCGATGCGGTCGGTCAGCTCCTCGATCTCGTCGAGGTCGAGCGTCCGGCGTCCCCCGAGACGCAGCGTGGCCGTCCGACCGCCTGCAGACTGCTCGCAGTAGTGTGCAAAGACATGCGCGGCGATGCCGAATAGCCACGCCCGGTCCGATCCTCGCCGTGGGTCGAACCTCCCGAAACCAACGGCGGCCCGGACGAAGGTCTCCGACGTGAGGTCGGCCACGGTCTGGGGATCACGGCAGCGGCGGGCGAAGTAGCTCATCACGCCGTCGACGTTGCGGCGGTAGGTCTGCTCGAAGGCATCGAGAGGGGATCCGGGCGGCCGTCCCTGCCCCTCGACCGCGGTCTCGTCCGCTGGCCCGGTCAGGCGCCACGCTGTCGCTGCCGGCTCGCTGCTCACGCTTCTAGTTGTGCCGATCGACAAAAGCTGTGACATCGCACGTCTGGCTGCCGGAGCGAGCACCTGACCGGACCGGGCACTCTAGCTCCGATCGTTCACGAGCCCACCTGAGCTGACCTGGGCGCATCTGCGACAATGCCTTCCTGGCGGGGGAACGGCTGGTTCCTAACACCACAGCCCGCCCGCCGGCGGGCTCCTCGTGCCGGTGTCCTGCGGGCGGATCCCCACCGGAGCCGCCGTGACGCCCGGCTGCGCAGCTGTCGGCGCCCGTACGAGCCACCTCCGCGCACCGTGGGGTCACGATCCCCGGCCGGACGGCCTGCAGGCGCCTCCGGCCGGGAGCATCGTCACTTCGAGGTCCCCGGTTTCGTAAGGACCCCCCGGCGGAGGGGGTGGGATTCGAACCCACGGTCCCTTGCAGGACACACGATTTCCAATCGTGCCGATTCGGCCGCTCTCGCACCCCTCCCGGAGCCGAGACGCTATCGTCTCGCGTGGTCGCCCGGCACAGCTGGTCCGCCGAGCGACGGGCCTAGGCGAGCGCGGGCGCGCGCAGCGGCCGGGTTCTGCGCAACGGGGCCTCGTGAACCGAGTCAGGGCCGGGAGGCAGCAGCTCTCAGCGAGCCGTCCCGTGTGCCGCAGGGGACCTGGCTGCTGCGCACGCCCTCGCTCGACCCGAGGGCCTCTCGGTGGCCGTAGCATCGGCGGGTGACCATGACGCCCCCGGAGGTGAGGACGAGCGGCGGCAGCACCCAGGAGCGGCCCTACCAGTCGCTCTACCGCCGCTACCGCCCCCAACGCTTCTCCGAGGTGCGCGGCCAGGAGCACGTCACGAGGTCGCTCCGCAACGCCGTGAGAGACGGGCGGGTCGGGCACGCCTACCTCTTCAGCGGGCCGAGGGGGACCGGCAAGACCTCGACGGCCCGGATCCTCGCCAAGGCGCTGAACTGCGCCGCTCCGGCCGAGGGCGAGCCGTGCGGCACCTGCGACTCTTGCCGTTCGATCGTCGCCGGGACCTCCTTCGACGTGCACGAGCTCGACGCCGCGTCGAACAACGGCGTCGAGGCGATGCGCGACCTCGTCGCGAGGGCGGTCCTCGCGACCCCGGGCCGGTGGAAGGTCTACATCGTCGACGAGGTCCACATGCTCTCGACCGCGGCCTCGAACGCCCTGCTCAAGACGCTCGAGGAGCCGCCGGCCCACGTCGTGTTCGTCCTCGCCACCACCGATCCGCAGAAGGTCCTGCCGACGATCCGGAGCCGCACGCAGCACTTCGAGTTCCACCTCCTCGACGACCAGGTGCTCGGCCGGCTCCTCGACGACGTCGTGAGGGACGCGGGCCTCGACCTCCCCGAGGGGGGGATCGGCCTGGCCGTCCGGCGGGGGCGGGGGTCGGCGAGGGACGCGTTGTCGACCCTCGACCAGGTGGTCGCCGGCGGGGTCGTCGAAGACGACTCGGACGACCTTGCAGCGCTGCTAGCCGGCGTCTCGGCTCGCGACACCGGCGCGACCCTGGCGGCGCTCGACGCCGCGATACGCGGCGGCCGGGACCCCCAGCAGCTCGCCGTGGACCTCGTCGAGCGCCTGCGTGCCGGGTTCCTCGCCCTCGTCGCGCCGGGCGCCCCCCGTCCGGCCTCCCTGGTGGGCACGGCCGGCTCTGCCTCGGTCGAGGAGGCACGCAAGCTCGGGACGGCTCGCTGCGTGCGCGCGATCGAGCTCCTCGGCGCTGCGATCGTCGCGATGAGGGACTCGCCAGACCCTCGGATCACCCTCGAGGTCGCGCTCGTGCGGGTCGCGCACCCCGAGGCCGACGAGAGCGTCGAGTCGCTGCTCGACCGCCTCGCCGGGCTCGAGCGCCGGCTCGAGCGCCTCGAGCACGCGTCGCCAGGACCTGCGAGCGGACCGGCGGAGCAGGCCGCCTCGACGCAGACGCCCACGCCCTCGGCTCCGCCGCCGGGCCAGCCACCGCCTCGCGACTCGCCTCGGACGGCCGGGGGGCGCGCGGTGCTCGGCGCCTACCGCAACCGTCCGGCCGATGCTCCCGGCACCGACAGGCCCGCCGGGACCGCCCCGGCCGCCGGTGCCGCCAACGCCCGAGCAGCCCAGGGCGTCGAGGCCGTCGCGCAGACCACCCCGACCACCGGGGGGGGAGAGGCCGCCGGGGCTGGAGCCGAGGCCGCCACGGCTCCTCCGCTCGAGCGCGACGCGCTCGTCGCCGCATGGGGCGACCACATCCTCGTCGGCCTGAGGCCGAAGGTTCGTGCCTACTACCAGGCAGGGCGCTTCCTCGGGGTCGAAGGCGGCCGCGCCGTCTTCGGCCTCCCGAACGCCGTCCACGTCTCGCAGGCCGAGCCCCTCCGGGCCGAGGTCGTCGCTGCGCTCTCCGCCTACTTCGGTCGCCGAGTCGAGCTCCACCTGGTGGTGGAGGGCGACTGGCAGGACGGCCCCGGCGAGGCCGTGGCGCCCGAGCCGCTCCCTTCGGCGGACCTTGCCCCGGAGCCGGTGCCGGAGCCTCCGCCGTCCGGGCTAAGTTGGGAGGAAGATCGCCTGCTCAAGGCATTCCCAGGGGCCGAGGAGGTCTGAAGGGTTGACCTCGCAGACCGGACCGGGGGAGCCCGGCGACTTCATTGCACAGATGCAGCAGATAGTCGACCAGGCCGCCAGGGCCGAGGCCGAGCTGGGGGCCATGCCGATAGAGGGCACGGCCGCCGGCGGGCTCGTCCGGGTGCGAGTCAGCGGGGAGCAGTCCTTCGAGGCCGTGACGATCGATCCCTCGGTAGTCGATCCGACCGACGTCACGATGCTCGAGGATCTCCTGCTCGCGGCGCTGCGCGACGCCACCGTCAAGCTCCAGGAGGCACGTCGCGGCGTGCTCGGCGGCCTGGTGCGCGACGCGCTCGGCGGGGACCCTTTCGGCATGCTGGCATCGCTCGTGCAACCGGACGAGTACGAGGACGAGGACGAGGGGCTCGAGCCCGACGAGGAGCTCGGCGACGTCCCCGGCCCGGGCGACGAGGGTGACGGGGACCGAGGAGCTCGCGCGCCAGGCGACCCGGGCGACGCTCCCGAGGGCTCGGCGCGGCGCGACCCGGACCCCGGCTCGCGCACCTGACGCGGGAGCCTGCGCTGGCGCTGTTCGAAGGACCCATCCAGGACCTCGTCGACGAGCTCGGGCGGCTTCCGGGCATCGGGCCGAAGTCGGCCCAGAGGATCGCGTTCCACCTGCTCAAGGTGACCAAGGAGGATGCAAACCGCCTGGCGCGCGCGATCGTCGAGGTGAAGGAGCGGACCACCATCTGCCGGACCTGCTTCAACGTCGGGGTCGGCGAGAGGTGCGCGATCTGCGCCGACGAGCGGCGGGACCCGACGGTCGTCTGCGTGGTCGAGGACCCTCGGGACATCGTCGCCATCGAGAGGACCCGGGAGTTCCGCGGCCGCTACCACGTGCTCGGCGGCGCGCTGAGCCCGATCGAGGGCGTGGGGCCCGACCAGCTGCGCATCAAGGAGCTGCTCCGGCGCATAGAGCCCGAGCGGGTGAAGGAGGTCATCCTCTGCACCAACCCGAACCTCGAGGGCGAGACCACGGCGATGTACCTCGCGAAGCAGCTCGCCCCCCTCGGCCTCCGGGTGACCCGCATCGCGAGCGGGCTGCCCGTCGGAGGCGACCTCGAGTACGCCGACGAGCTCACCCTCGGACGCGCCCTCGAGGGCCGCCGAGAGGTCCAGCCGTGAGGGAAGTGCCGGCACCCGGCCGCCCCGTCCGGTCGCGCCACTAAGGTTGCGCCCGATGTCCCAGGTCCCGACCGGCACCGACCGGACAGCCGCGACCGTGGAGGACTCCATGGAGCGACGCCTCGCCGACCTCCTCGAGCGCAAGGAGCAGTCGCGCAGCCCCTCCTCAGCGAAGGCCGTCGAGGCCCAGCACGCCAAGGGCAAGATGACCGCCCGGGAGCGGATCGACTACCTGCTCGACCCCGGCTCGTTCCAGGAGCTCGACGCGCTGGTCCGGCACCGCACCCACGGCGTCGGCCTCGACCACAGCAGGCCCTACACGGACGGGGTGGTCACGGGCTTCGGCACGATCGACGGCCGACGAGTCTGCCTCTACAGCCAGGACTTCACCGTCTTCGGCGGCTCCCTCGGAGAGGCGCACGCCGAGAAGATCCACAAGGTCCAGGACCTTGCGGTCGAGACCGGGGTGCCGCTCATCGGGTTGAACGACGGGGGCGGCGCGCGCATCCAGGAGGGGGTCGCCGCGCTGCACGGCTTCGGGGGGATCTTCGTGCGCAACGCCCGCGCCTCGGGGGTGGTGCCCCAGATAAGCGTCGTGCTCGGCCCCTCGGCCGGCGGCGCCGTCTACTCCCCGGCGCTGACCGACTTCGTCTTCATGGTCGAGCACACCAGCCACATGTTCATCACCGGGCCAGACGTCGTGAGGACGGTCACCGGCGAGGACGTCACCCCAGAGCAGCTGGGCGGGGCGAGGACCCATGCGACACGTTCGGGCGTGGCGGCCTTCGTGGCCGAGGACGAGAAGGCCTGCCTCGAGGAGGTGCGCTACCTCCTTTCTTTCCTCCCCTCGAACAACCTCGAGGAGCCCCCCTCGATCCCTTGCGACGACGACACGGATCGGGTCGTCCCCGAGCTCCGGGACCTGGTGCCGGCCCGGCCGAACCAGCCCTACGACATGACGCAGGTCATCCGCTCCGTTGTCGACGACGCGGAGTACCTGGAGTACTTCCCCCACTGGGCCACGAACCTCACCTGCGGGTTCGCCCGGATCGGCGGACGGGTCGTCGGCGTCGTCGGGAACCAGCCGGAGAAGCTGGCCGGCGTGCTCGACATCGACTCCTCCGGCAAGGGCGCCCGCTTCGTGAGGACCTGTGACGCCTTCAACATCCCGCTCGTGACCTTCGTCGACGTGCCGGGGTTCATGCCCGGGACGGACCAGGAGTACGGCGGGATCATCCGCCACGGCGCGAAGCTCCTCTACGCGTACTGCGAGGCCACGGTGCCCCGGATCCAGGTCATCGTCCGGAAGGCGTACGGCGGCGCCTACCTCGTCATGGACTCCAAGTCGATCGGCGCCGACCTGTGCCTTGCCTGGCCCTCGGCCGAGCTGGCCGTGATGGGGCCCGAGGGCGCGGTCGGCATCGTCCACCGCCGCGAGCTCGCCGAGGCTGCGGACCCCGAGGCTCGGCGCGCCGAGCTCGTCGCGGCCTACGCCGAGCGCTTCACCAACCCCTACGTCGCAGCGGAACGTGGCTACGTCGACGACGTCATCGACCCTGCGGACACGAGGCGGGTGCTGTCGCGCAGCCTCGAGATGATCTCGTCGAAACGCGAGGACCTGCCGAGGCGAAAGCACGGGAACGTGCCGCTGTGACGGCTCGAGGAGCACCCCGGGCGCGGCGGGAGAGGAGCGGCCCAGCGGCCGAGCCGGAGCCGCCCGGGCGGAAGGGCGAGCCGCTCGCCCCGGACGAGGCGGCGCTGCGGGTGATCCTCGCTGCGGTCGACCGCTGGCTTGCCTCGGCCGCCGGCTCGCCGCAGGGATCGGCCACCGCCTCCAACGGAGCCGGACGACCGGGTTGGCGAAGCGCCCAGGCCGGGCCTTGGAGGTTCTCCGGCCGCTGGTGGGGCGCGACGCCCCTGCAGGGACGGGCGCGTCCCGATCGCTGATCCCCGGACCCACGCTGCGGCGCTGCCCGGTGGGCCGCCCGCCCCCTCGCCGCGAGGACACCGAACGCCTGTTCGAATCGAGGCGCCCCGGAACTACACTCCCCCTGTGGCCGGTGACGCCCTCGGATCGTTCCACCCCGCGATCGCCGAGTGGTTCCGGCGGCGCTTCCCCGGCGGGCCGACCCCGGCGCAGGCGCTCGGCTGGGGCTCCATCGCCGCCGGCAGGCACACGCTGATCGCGGCGCCGACGGGCTCGGGAAAGACGCTCGCCGCCTTCCTCGTGGCGGTCGATCGCTGCGTCAAGGCGGCCTCGGCAGGCGAAGAGCGGCGGGGCACCTCTGTGGTCTACGTCTCGCCGCTGCGGGCCCTCACCGTCGACGTGCGCGAGAACCTCGAGCGGCCGCTCGAGGAGATCGCCGCGATCGGCGACTCGCTCGGCTCCCCGGTGCCGCGCCTGCACGTCGCCGTGCGCAACGGCGACACACCCCCGAGCGCGAGGGCGGCGATGCTGCGGACCCGACCGGAGATCCTGGTGACGACGCCGGAGTCGCTCTACCTGCTCGTCACGGCGGCGCGAGGGCGCGAGCTGCTCTCGACGGTGGGCACGGTCATCGTCGACGAGATCCACGCCCTCGCCCGCGACAAGCGGGGCGCCCACCTGGCGCTCACGCTCGAGCGGCTCGAGCGCTGCGTGGCCGGGGCCCGGCCCACGCGCATCGGCCTCTCCGCCACCCAGCGGCCGGTGGAGACGATCGCTCGGCTGCTCGTCGGCGCCGGCGAGGGGCGGGAGCTCGCCGACGGGTCGCCCCACTGCAGCGTTGTCGACGTCGGGCACCGCAGGCGGCTCGACGTCGACATCTCCCTGCTCCCGAGCGAGCTCGGGGCGGTCGCGACGACGGAGCAGATGGGCGAGGTCGTGGACCTGCTCGCCGCCCAGGTCGCGGCCCACAGGACCACCCTCGTGTTCGTCAACACGCGCCGGATGTCCGAGCGGATCGCCCATCTGCTCGCCGAGCGCCTCGGCGAGAACACGGTGAGCGCCCACCACGGGAGCCTTTCCACCGAGCGGCGCCTCAGCGTCGAGGCGCGGCTTCGCGCCGGCACGCTGCGCGCCGTGGTCGCGACGGCGTCGCTCGAGCTCGGCATCGACATCGGGCCGATCGACCTCGTCTGCCAGCTCGGCTCGCCGCGCAGCATCGCGACGTTCCTCCAGCGCGTCGGGCGGGCGGACCACCGGGTGAGCGGAGTCCCGAAGGGCCGGCTCTACCCCCTGACCCGGGACGAGCTCGTCGAGTGCATCGCGCTGTTGGCGGCGGTCGAGCAGGGCTCGCTCGACTCGGTCCTCCCCCCCGTCGCGCCGCTCGACATCCTGGCCCAGCAGATCGTCGCCGAGTGCGCGGCCTCGGGGGCGGAGGGCATCGCCGAGCGCGAGCTGCTCGAGCTCGTCCGCCGGGCCGCGCCCTACGCCCGGCTCTCCGAGGAGGACTTCGAGTCGGTCCTGGCCCTCGCCAGCGAGGGGGTGGAGACGGGGCGGGGACGTCGCGGCGCACATCTCCATCGGGACAGGGTCCACGGTCGGCTGCGAGCCCGGCGGGGCGCCCGGCTCGTCGCCTCGACGTCGGGCGGCGCGATCCCCGACCTCGCGGACTACAAGGTCCTGCTCGAGCCCGACGACACCGTCGTCGGGACGGTGAACGAGGACTGGGCGGTCGAGGCGATGGCCGGTGACGTCTTTCTCCTCGGCAGCTCCACCTGGCGCATCAAGCGCGTGGAGCAGGGCGTGGTCCGAGTCGTCGACGCCGAGGGGTCGACGCCGACGCTGCCGTTCTGGCTCGGCGAGGCGCCGGCACGCACCGACGAGCTCGCCGACGCCGTCTCGTCCCTGAGGGCCCTCGTAGAAGACGCCCTCGAGCTGGCCGGGGCCGCACAGCCCGACCGGGGCCTCGGGGGGCGGCGGGACGACCGGGACGGCAGCGCCGGCCGGGACGGCGGGGGCCGGCTCGGCGGCGTCGAGGCGGCCGTCGACGAGGTCTGCCGCCGGGCCCGGGTCGATCGACGTGCCGCCGAGGAAGCCGTCGCCTACCTCGCCGCCGCCCGGGCACAGCTCGGCCGCCTCCCGACGAAGTCGCACCTCGTGCTCGAGCGGTTCTTCGACGAGGCCGACGGGATGCAGCTCGTCGTGCACTCGCCCTACGGCGCCCGGATCAACCGCGGGCTCGGCCTCGCCCTGCGCAAGCGCTTCTGCACGACCTTCAATTTCGAGCTGCAGGCCGCCGCTGGCGACGACTCGGTCCTGATCTCGCTCGGGCCGCAGCATTCCTTCCCCCTGGAGGACGTGACCCGCTTCCTCACGCCGGGGACCGTGCGCGACGTGCTCGTCCAGGCCGTGCTCCCGACACCGATCTTCACCTCGCGCTGGCGCTGGAACCTCTCCCGGTCCCTCGTCTCGCCGCGCTTTCGCGGATCGAGACGGCTTCCCCCCGCGATCCAGCGGATGGAGGCGGACGACCTGATGGCGGCGATCTTCCCGGCCCTCGCCGCATGTCAGGAGAACGTGTCCGGGCCGATCCCGGTGCCCGACCACCCGATCGTCCGCCAGACCCTCGAGGACTGCTTCAGCGAGGCGATCGACCTTGACGGCCTCGTCGAGCTCGTCGGGCGCCTGCGCGACGGCCGAGTCGGCTTCACCTGCGTCGACTCGAGCGAGCCCTCGCTCCTCGCGCACGAGATCCTCAACGGGCGCCCCTTCACCTACCTCGACGACGCCCCGCTCGAGGAGCGCCGGAGCCGGGCCGTCCCGCTGCGGCGGGGGATCCCGCTCGAGGCCGGGGATCTCGCCGCCGTCGACCCGCTCGCCGTCGAGGAGGTCCGGTCCGAGGCGGCCCCTGACCCGAGGGACGCCGAGGAGCTGCACGACCTCCTGCTGACGACGGTCCTGTGCCGGCCCGATCCGCGCTGGGAGCGCTTCTTCCTCGAGCTGGCCAGGGCCGGCCGGGCGATGACCGGCCACGCAGAGGACCCGGGGCGGGAGCGCGGGCCGATCGTCGCCTGGTGCGCGACCGAGCGGCGAGCCGACGTCGAGGCCCTGCTCGGCGAGGTGCACTTCGAGCCCGACCACGAGCCTCCCGCGGCGCTCGGCCCCTCGACGCCCGAGCGGGAGGAGGTCTGCGCCAGGGCCGTCGGGGGCTGGCTCGAGCACAGCGGCCCGGTGCTCGCCTCAGAGCTCGCCGAGACGATCCCCGGGCTGAGTCCCGGCGACGTCGGGGTCGCCCTGGCACGCCTTCGCGCGACGGGCTCGGTGCTCGAGGTCGGCGACCGATGGTGCTCTCGGCACCTCGCCGCCCGGATCGCCGCACGCTCTCGACGCGCCGAGCGAAGAAGCCAGCCGGCGGCGAGCCTGCAGGACCTCATGCGCTTCCTCCTCGACTGGCAGCACGTCTCGCCGGCCTCACGCCTCGAGGGGACCGCCGGGCTCGCGGAGGTCGTCGGCCAGCTCCAGGGGATCGAGGCGCCCGTCGGGGCCTGGGAGGAGTCGATCCTGCCGGCTCGCCTCTCCCGCTACCAGCCGCATCTGCTGGACGAGCTCTCGTCCCAGGGCGCCGCGGCCTGGGGCAGGGTGGGGCTCCGGACAGCCGGCTCGGCCCGGGAGGGCGGCCGGCGGGCGGGCTCGGTGCCCTCGAGAGCCACCCCGGTCACCCTCGCCCGCCGGGAGGACATGGCCTGGCTGCTCGCGGCCTCGCGAGGACCCGCCTCGCCGTCACGGCCGGCCACCGGCGCGGCGCTCGAGGTGCTGGAAGCGCTCGAGCAGAGAGGCGCTTCGTTCTTCGGGGACATCTGCGCCGTGACCGGGCGCCTCCCGGACGAGGTCGCCGAGGCGCTGTGGGACGGGGTCGCCCGCGGGCTCGTCACCTCGGACGGGTTCCGGGCGGTACGGGTGCTCCTCGCCGGGCGTTACCGGTGGACAGGCCACCGGCGCGCCCTGCCCGGCCGGCCGAGGTCGAGCCTGTCGGGGACGGGGCGGCCCCCCTCCCCGCTGCCGCTGCGGCGCCTCGCCGACCCGGCTCGCCACGTCCCGCCTGCGCTCGCCGGCGGGCGCTGGTCGGTGCTCGAGGCCGCCTCGCCGGGGGACTTCGCACCGGACGAGCTCGTCGAGGCAGTCGCCCTCCAGCTCCTCGCACGCTGGGGCATTGTCTTCCGGGACCTCGCCCAGCGCGAGTCGCTCGGAGTGGCCTGGCGAGAGGTCCTCTGGGCGCTGCGCCGGCTCGAGGCGAGGGGGGTCGCGAGAGGCGGCCGGTTCGTCACGGGCGTGGCCGGCGAGCAGTACGGGCTGCCCGAGGCCGTCGACGCGCTCCGGGCGAGGTCACGCGCTCCCCGCGAGGGGCTCACGATCCGGCTGTCGGCCGCGGACCCGCTGAACCTCACCGGCATCGTGCTCCCGGGCCCACGCGTCCCGGCGACCCGGGGTCGCAGCCTCCTGCTGCTCGACGGCGCGGTCGTGGGCACCGAGCACGCCGACACCCCGGCGCCTGTGCGACCGACGCATCGCCGATATATCGCGATATAGTCCATAGTGGCGGCGCTAGCCAACCGCCCCGGTGCCCCGGGGCCCGCCGGCGCCGAGGTGCAGGGATGAGCAAGCAGTCGAGAGGGTGAGCTTTATGGAGGAGATCGACCAGGACAGGATCGTCGACAGCGAGATCGAGGAGGACGGCGCCGAGGAGCCATGGTTCGGGCGCCCTTGGCGGGCGCGTGGCCGCCGGCCGATGCACGGCGTGCCGCCCTGGGCTTTCGGGCCCGGTTGGGCAGGCCCGCTCGGGCCTCGGGCGTGGCATCGAGGCGGGCCCGGCGGTCGGGCGCGCCGCGGGGACGTCAGGGCCGCCGTGCTGGCGCTCCTCGCCGAGCGCCCGATGCACGGCTACGACATCATCCGTGAGCTCTCCGAGCGCACGGGCGGGCTGTGGCGGCCGAGCCCCGGCTCGGTCTACCCGACCCTCCAGCTGCTGGAGGACGAGGGGCACGTCACGGCGGAGGAGAGCGGCGGCCGCCGGCGCTTCGCGCTGACCGACAGCGGCCGGGCGGCGGCCGCCGAGCAGGCGGGGCGCAAGGCGCCATGGGAAGAGGTCAGCGAGGGGATCGCCCCCGACGCGCTCAGGCTGCGCAAGGCGATGGCCCAGCTCGCCGTCGCCGCCGTCCAGATCGGCCAGGCCGGCACCCCTGAGCAGCGCCGGGAGGCGGAGTCGGTGCTCGCCGAGGCGCGACGCCGCCTCTACTCGATCCTCGCCGCCGAGGCCTGACCGCTCCGGCGTCGCCTCCCGGCGCCTCGTCCCGACGGCCTAGCCGGCGGGCCGCGGCGCCGGGAGCGCGCCGGCGTTGTCGATCGGGACCGGCTCGAGGTCGTCGGCGGGCTCGAAGCCGAGGACGCGGCCGTAGAAGTAGAGCTCCGCCGAGGCCGCCCGCTCGATGGTCTCGGCTCGGCGGAAGCCGTGCTGCTCGCCCTCGAAGGCGAGGTAGGCGACGGGGACCCCGGCGTCGCGAAGCGCCTCGACGATCGCCTCGGCCTGGGCCGGCGGCACGATCCGGTCCTCCAGCCCCTGCAGGACGAGCAGCGGGGTCCGGATGAGCTCGGAGTGGAACAGCGGCGAGCGCTCCTCGTAGACCTCCTGCGCCTCCGGCCAGGGGCCGACGAGGCCGTCGAGGTAGCGGGACTCGAACTTGTGCGTCTCTCGGGCGAGCGCGCCGAGGTCCGCCACGCCGTAGCGGCTCGTCCCGGCCGCGAAGGCGCTCCCGAACGTCAGGCAGCACAGCACGGTGTAGCCGCCTGCGCTGCCGCCGCGCACGAGGAGCCGGTCCCGGTCCACCAGGCCGGCATCGGCGAGCCCGAGCGCAGCCGCCTCGACGTCGGCCCGGTCGACGATCCCCCAGGACCCCCTCAACCGCTCTCGGTAAGCCCGGCCGTAGCCGCTGCTGCCGCCGTAGTCGACGGCGGCGACGGCGAACCCCCTGCTCGTCCAGAACTGCAGGCCGTAGTCGAGGACGGAAGAGACCGAGGCCGTGGGCCCTCCGTGCACCATGACCAGGAGCGGGGGTCGCTCTCCGGCCGGCGCCTCGAGCTCCGGGTTGGTGGGCGGGTAGAAGAGCACGTGCACCTCGGCCGGCGCGCGCTCCTCCCCGGCCGGCGCGCCCCTCGGGCCGGCCGGTCCAGAGGGGAGCACGAGGTGCCGGGGCCGAGAGAGGTAGCGCTGGTCGACCTGCGAGCTCCGGCTCTCACGCAGGACCTCGACGGCGCAGGTCTCCGGGTCGATGAGGACGAGGGCCTCGCAGGACGTCGGGGACCCGGCGATCGCGAGGATCCTCGAGCCTCGAGGCTGCAGGCCCCGGAAGCTCGTGAACGGCAGGTCGAGCGTCTCGAAGCCGGCGCCCCCCGGCCGCAGGACGCCGAGGCTCGCCTCTCCCGCCGCGGACCACGTGGCGACGAGCTCGCCCGAGCGCAGGAAGGCATAGGTCGCCTGGCCGAACACCCAGTCCGGGCCGGCGAGCTCGGCTTCCATCGGGGCGATCCCGCGGCCTCCCGGCTCCCCGGCGTCGGCGTAGAGGTTCCACCACCCGCTGCGGTCCGACACGAAATGGAGCAGGCCTTCGTTCGAGTAGCGGGGCTGGGTGATCGACTCCGACGGGCCCCCGGCGACCAGGCGCGCCGGGCCGGCGACGGCGCCGGGCCCGAGGGTCGCCTCGTACAGCTCGGTCCCGTCCCAGGGCATCGCCGGCAGGTCCCAGCTGCACCAGGCGACGCGCCTGCCGTCGGGCGAGACGGCGGGAGTGCCGAAGAAGTCCCGCCCGGCGGCGAGCACGTGCTCGCCGCTCCCGTCGCAGGCCACCGCGACGAGGTCGTTCACGACGCCGGCCGCGCCCCCACCGGGGCCGCCTGGGCTCCCCGGCCCGAGATGCCGCTCGCGCACGCACACGAGCCAGGCCCCTCCGAGCGCGACGCTCGGCGCCGCGTAGCGCAGGGCGCCCGGGGACGGCGGCTCGGGCGTGATCGGCACCGGCGCACAGCCCGGGGCGGCACGGTAGAGACGCTGGTCGGCGTAGGACGAGAAGTAGACGGTCCCGGAGTGCACCGCGACGCACAAGCCGCCGTACTCGTGGACCAGCGTCCGCGCCGACCAGGGCTCGGGCAGGAGGTCTTCGACCTGCCCCGAGGCCCTGCGTCGAACGAGCGCCCGGCGGCCGCCCTCGCTCGGGCGGCTCTCCACCCAGTAGGCATCTTCGCCGTCGACGAGCGGGTCGTCGAGGCCGACGACCTTCTCTGCCAGCATCCCCACGCCGATCGGCGACGACCAGGTGCCGAAGCGGGCGACCCGAGCCATCGCAGCAACCTAACCGACCGCTTCGGCCCCTCGGGCCGCGAGTCCCGAGGGACCCGAGCCGCGCGCCGCCTTGGGGTGGGCGAGGGGGGACTTGAACCCCCACGTCCTTGCGGACACAGGAACCTGAATCCTGCGCGTCTACCTATTCCGCCACTCGCCCGGCGAAGCGTGACGCTACCTCACGCTGAGCTGCTGTTAGCCCCTCCAGGTAGCATGTCCTCGTCATGGGACTGCAGCAGTTCGAGCAGCGCCTCGAGCGCCTCGTCGAGGGCGCGTTCGCCAAGGCCTTCCGCGGCGAGCTCCAGCCGGTCGAGCTCGGGCGGAGGCTCATGCGCGAGATGGACCTGCGTCGCGCGCTCTCGGTGCGAGGGACGATCGCGCCGAACTCGTTCGTCGTGCTCTTGTCGGCACAAGACTACGACCGCTTCGGCGGGTTCGTCGAGGTGCTGTCCCGTGAGCTCGTCGAGGCCGCCCGGGACCATGCCCGCGCCGAGGGGTACTCCTTCCTCGGCCCGGTCGAGGTGGAGATCCGTGCCCAGGACTCCCTTGCGAAGAGCACGTTCTCGATCTCCGCGGAGGTCGTCGAGGGCGAGGAGGTACCGGCCGGCTGGATCGTCCTGCCCGACGGCGCCAAGGTGGCGGTCGGCGACGACCCGGTGGTGATCGGACGGCTCCCGGAGTGCGACATCGTGCTCTCCGACGTCAACGTCTCACGGCGCCACGCCGAGGTGCGCCGTGACCCGGGAGGCGTGATGGTCGTCGACCTCGGCTCGACGAACGGCACCCGGGTCAACGGGGCGCCGGTCCGCCAGCAGAGCCTCGCGAGCGGGGACCTCGTCACGGTCGGCATCACGACGCTGCGGTTCGAGGCGAGCTAGCCGGTCGGGTGCGCGATGTCCCACGGCCTGCTCGAGATCCTGAGGTTCTTCTTCCTCGGGTTGATCTGGCTGTTCTTCCTCTACGCGGCGCGCATGGTCCTCGTCGAGGTGCGCCGGGCCCGAGCGGCGAGAGAGGACGGGGTCGCCGTCGAGGGGTCGGGCCGGGGCCGGCCGGACCGGCGCGCCGGGCAGGCGAGCCGAGCCCGGGCGCACGTCGAGCGCCCGGCGGGCGGCGGCGCCGGTGGCGAGGTGAGCCGCGGGCGACCCTCGAAGGCGGATGCGGCGCCGCTCAGGCTGCGCATCGTCGAGCCGGCCGAGCGGCGTGGCGTGGCGTTCGACCTCGGGACCGAGATCACGCTCGGCCGCTCGCCCGGCTGCGCCGTCCCGCTCGAGGGGGACCGCTTCGCCTCCTCCGTGCACGCCCGGGTGTTCCGTCGGGGATCCGAGACCTTCGTCGAGGATCTCGGCTCGACGAACGGGACCTACCTGAACGGCGAGCGGGTCGCGATGCCCGTGCGCCTGCGGCGCGGGGACAGATTGAAGGTCGGCAACACGTTGCTCGAGGTCAGCCGTTGACCGAGCGGCCTCCGAGGGTGGGCCCCGTGCCGCCCCTCGAGCGCCCCCGTGCGGCGCGCGCCGGGGCTCCCGCCTCGACCGGGCCCGGGGAGGGCCGTCGGTGACGGCCTTTCGCGCCGGGTCGGCCACCGACGTCGGCTTCGTCCGCACGATGAACCAGGACTCGAGCTACGTGAGCGACGATCTCGTCGCCGTCGCCGACGGGATGGGCGGGCACGTCGGCGGCGAGATCGCGGCCCAGGTGGCGATCGACGCGCTGAGGCAGGCCTTCTCGTCGGATCGGACCGCAGCGGGCCTCGTCGCTGCGACGCTCAGGGCGAACAGGGCGATCCTCGACCGGAGCGAGCGCGAGACCCGCCTCCATGGCATGGGGACGACGCTCACGGCGGCGGCGATCGTGCAGAAGGGTCGCGAGCAGCGCATCGCCGTGACGAACGTCGGAGACTCCCGCGCCTACGTCCTGTCCGACGGCCGCTTCGTCCAGCTCACCGAGGACCACAGCCTCGTAGAGGAGATGGTCCGCTCCGGCGAGCTCACAGCCGCCGAGGCGGCCGTCCATCCCCACCGCCACATCCTCACCCGCGCCCTCGGCATCGACCCGACCGTCAAAGTCGACTCCTGGCAGGTCGACCCGGTCCCTGGGACGAGGCTCCTCCTTTGCAGCGACGGGCTCACGAACGAGTGCAGCGACGAGGAGATCGCGGCCGTGCTCGCAGCCGTCGAGGACGCGTCCGCCGCGGCGAGGCGGCTCGTCGGGCTCGCCCTCGAGCACGGCGGGAGCGACAACGTCACCGTCGTCGTGGTCGACCTCGACCTCGAGTCCGAGCCCGACCACGGCGTGCCGCCGGTGTCGTCGCAGGCCGAGGACGACGGCGCGACCTCCGGCGCTCGACCGGCGGGCGGCCCGGCCGGCACCCGCCCGCCGCTTCGCCCGGCTGCGGCCGGGCCGCCCTCCCGCGCGCCTCGGCCCCCTCGACCGTCCCAGCGGGCGACGCCCGCCCGGCCACCGCGACCCCACGAGCGAGTCGTCACGCTCCGCTCCGTCCTGTTCGTCCTCCTGCTCGTCGGGACGCTCGGGGGGATCGCGGGCACCGTCGAGTGGTGGGTGCGCGCCACCTACTTCGTCGGGATCGACTCCGGACACGTCGCGGTCTTCGAGGGGCGCCCGGGCGGCTTCCTGTGGTTCAAGCCGCGCCTCGTCGACAGGACTGCGTTGCGCCTCTCTCAGGTGTTCCGGGCCAACCTCGGCCCACTGCGCGCCGGCATGCTCGAGCCGTCGCTGGCCGCCGCGGAGTCCGTCGTCTCCTCGCTGACCCACGAGCGCCGCCAGCTCGGCCTGCCCCGGGTGGACACCTCCGGCGCCCTCGGCGTCGTCGGGGTCGCCGGGACCACGGCGACCACCCAGCCGGTGTCCACGACGACCACGACGGGCACGACGGGCACGCTCGCAGGAGCCGCAACTCCGGCCGGGGGCACCAGCCCGAGCGGGGCCACCACGGCGGTCGGGACGCCGCCTGCGACCACCTCGGTCCTCCCGCCGACGCACCCCCAGGTCGCACCGGTGGGCCGCTGAGATGGACCGGCGCATCCGGCTCCTCGCCCTGGCCTTCGTGGCGTGCTTCGGGGTCCTCTTCCTCCAGCTCAACAACCTCCAGGTGCGCGAGGCGAAGCGCCTGCAGCACAACCCGAACGAGCCGTCGACCGCCGTCTCGCAGTGGCTGCTGCCTCGGGGCGACATCATCGACGCCTCCGGCCAGGTCCTCGCCTACTCGACGAAGTACGAGCGCGGGCCGGGCTACGTCCGCCACTACCCATTCGGGCCGCTCTTCGCCGATGTGACCGGCGCCTACGACTGGACGCTCCAGTCGAACCTCTACGGGATCGAGTCCGAGTACAACGGCTACCTGGTCCAGCACGAGTCGACGGCGCACACGCTCTCGGGACTGCTCACCCAGACCGAGGGCACCGACAGCGTCGAGGTCACCGTCTCGGCGCGCCTCCAGGAGGTCGCGAAGGAGGCCCTCGCCCCCTACAACCGAGGCGCCGTCGTCGCCATCGACCCGACGACCGGGGCGATCCTCGTCATGTACTCCAAGCCGAGCTACAACCCGAACCGGCTCGCCTCTGCCAACCCTGGGGCGGTCAGGCGTTACTACGCTTCCCTCGACCCCTCGAGCGGCAGCTCCCCGCTCGTCAACGGCGCGACGGACATCCTGGCCGCGCCCGGCTCGACCTTCAAGATGGTGACGACGTCGGCGATCTTCGACCACGACCCGGCGATCGCCACGGAGACGGTGCCCGTGCTAACCGCCCTGCCCCTGCCGCAGTCCAACCTCCTGCTCCACAACTACGCCGGGGAGGCCTGCGGGGGCAGCCTCGCGGAGAACCTCGCGGTCTCCTGCGACACGGCCTTCGGCCACTACGGGCTCCAGCTCGGGGGCGAGAACCTCGCCGAGGAGGCCCACGCGTTCGGGTTCGACCGCCCCGTGCCCATCGACCTCCCCTCGGGAGAGGTCGCCGTCTCGAACTTCCCCGCCGGGTCGAGCTTTGCCGCCAACCAGCCCGGTCTCGCCTACTCGGCGATCGGCCAGGAGAACGTGAGCGAGACCGCGCTGCAGGACGCGCTCGTCCTCTCGGCGATCGCCGACGGCGGGACGATCATGACGCCCCACCTCATGGCGCACGTCTTCGACGAGCAGGGCAGGGTCGTCGCCACCTACCGCCCGCACGCCTGGCTGCACGCGACCTCGGCCGCCACGGCCGACCAGGTGCGCCAGCTGATGATCGGCGTCGCCGAGCACGGGACGGCCGCAGGGCTGTTCCCGCCGGGCCTCACCGTCGCGGCGAAGACCGGCACGGCGGAGGTCGGGAACAACAACTGCTCGACGGACTGGCTCGTCGCCACGGCACCTGCGGGGGCGGGCCAGGTGCCCAGAGTCGCCGTCGCCGCAATGGTCCCCTACCAGCCGGGCCTGCCCTGCGACGGCACCGGCGCCGAGATCGCCGGACCCGTCGTCGCCAAGGTGCTCGACGCCGCCCTTGGGTACGGCTCGTGACCGCCCCGCGTAGGCTCAGCGCCGGATGACGACGACGCCCGCGCCCGTCTACGGCGGTCGCTACGAGCTCCGCAACCAGATCGCGAGGGGCGGGACCGCCCAGGTCTACCTGGCGCGCGACCTGCTCCTCGACCGGCCGGTCGCGCTGAAAGCCCTCTTCCCGGAGCTGTCGACGGACCACACCTTCGTGGAGCGCTTCCGCCGAGAGGCGCAGGCGGCCGCGAACCTCATGCACCCGAACATCGTCCAGGTCTTCGACTGGGGCGAGTCGGACAACACCTACTTCATCGTCATGGAGTACATCGACGGAGAGCCGTTGTCCTCCATCATCCGCAGCCAGGCGCCGCTCTCGGACCGCCAGGCGGCGAGCATCGCCGCCGACATCGCCAAGGCGCTCTCCTACGCGCACCGCCATGGCGTGGTCCACCGCGACGTCAAGCCCGGCAACGTCCTCATCACCGCCGACGGCCAGGTGAAGGTCACCGACTTCGGCATCGCCAGGGCGATCGGCGCCGACGAGCAGGTCACCCAGACCGGGCTCGTGATGGGCACCGCGACCTACTTCTCGCCCGAGCAGGCCCAGGGGCTCGCCGTCGACGCCCGCAGCGACGTCTACTCCCTCGGAGTGGTGCTCTACGAGATGCTCACCGGGCGGCCGCCTTTCGTCGGCGAGACCCCCGTGAGCATCGCCTACCAGCATGTGCGGGAGCAGCCGCCGGCGCCGCACACGGTCAACCCGGCCGTTCCCCCGGCGCTCGAGGCGATCGTGCTCCAGGCGATGGCGAAGCTCCCGGCCGAGCGCTACGTGAGCGCCGACGAGCTGCGAGCAGACCTCGACCGCTACGTCCACGGCCAGTCGGTGCTCGCCTCGGCGCCGCGGACGACCACCCTCACCGGGCCGGTCACCGCGAGCCTCGCCGCGGCGGGAGCCGGAGGAGCCGGCGGGCGGACCGAGGGATCCTGGGGTGGCCGGGGCCCGTCGCGCGGGGGGGGCGGGAGGGAGGATGGCCGGGCGCGCAGCACGACCCCCTGGTGGGCTGCTGCAGGGACGGCGCTGCTCGTCGCCATCGGTGCCGTGGTCTACTTCGGGGGACGCTCGCTCGGCTACTTCGGGGGACAGACCTCCTTCACGCTGAGGAGCGTCGTCGGCCTGCAGCTCGCGACCGCGAAGAGCGTCCTCGAGGCCCAGGGGCTGAAGGTCACGACCAGCCACGACCAGGCGAGCGCCGCCGAGCTCGGCAAGGTCGGAAGGGTCCGCTCCCAGAGCCCGAGCCCCCCGGCCCGGGTCCACAACGGCGACACCGTCCATCTCGTCGTGTGGTCGAGCCCCCCGACGGCGACCGTGCCGAGGGTCATCGGCACGACCCGGACGAACGCCGTCGCGGTGCTCGGCAACGCCGGCTTCGCCTCCCACGTCGACTTCGTCAAGGCCCAGCGCTCCGGCGAGCGCCAGGGCTACGTCGTGCGCCAGGACCCGGCGCCCTACTCGCGCAAGGCGGAGGGGACGACGGTGACGATCGACGTCGTCTCGGGCAGCAGCTACGTCTCGGTGCCGAACGTCTCCGGCGACAGCGTCGCCGCGGCGACCGTCGCGCTCATCAACGCCGGCTTCAAGGTGAGCGTGAAGCAGGTCTACCAGCTCTCCTCGACGGTGCCCGCCGGCGACGTCGTCGGGACGCTACCGGGCGAGGGGTCGAGCCAGCTGCCGGGGACCAAGCTCCAGCTGGTCATCTCCAAGGGGGAGGTCAGCGTCCCGTTCCTGATCGGCTTCGACCTGGCCTCGGCGGAGGAGGCGCTCACCCAGGACGGTCTCGCCTACCGGATCGCGCTCGACGAGAACGTCTCGCCCGTCGACGTCGGCCTCGTCATGAAGACCGTGCCGAAGGCGGGCACCACCGTCGCCACCGGCTACCAGGTGGTCCTCTTCGTCGGCGCCGAGAACGGCTCGACGGTCCCGACCACGACCACGACCACGCTCCCGGGCTCCTCGACCTC
>JAJYNS010000099.1 GCA_021786195.1 Actinomycetes bacterium
CCCGTGTCTGCCAGCGCCTGCTCGCCTACGTCGCCACGATCTGGTTCAACCGGCAGACCTGCCAGCCGACCACCCGCTCGCTCGTCGCCTACGACCACTGAGGACCCCTTGGAATCACTCGTCTAGGAGCGTGGGTCAGAACCCACCACTGACCCCCTCGAAGCGGCGAGAAGTTTCCCATGACCTCCGCTGCGGCAGACGAGCGGCTGTTCACGCCGCAAGAGGGCGATCCCATCGAGGTGGCGAGGGTGCCCGGGCGGGGCGGCAAAGACCTTCCGTCGCTACGACCAGGCGCAGTGCTTCCTGCTGCCGCCCTCGCTCGAGGACTGGCTGCCCGCGGGCCACACGGCCCGGTTCATCTCCGAGACCGTCGAGGACGCGCTCGACCTCTCGGCCATCTACGCCTCCTACGAGAGCGCGACCGGGGCGCCGCCTTTTGACCCTCGGCTGATGACGAAGCTCCTCCTCTACGGCTACTCGGTCGGGGTGACGAGCTCCCGTGAGATCGAGCGGCGCTGCGTCGTCGATGTGGCCTTCCGCTACCTGAGCGCGAACGTGGTGCCGGACTACCGCTCGGTCGCCCGCTTCCGCCGCCGGCACCTCGGCGCCCTCGAGGACCTCTTCACCCAGGTGCTCGTGCTCTGTCATCGCGCCGGGCTCGTGAGCCTTGGACGCGTGGCCCTCGACGGGACCAAGGTCAAGGCCGCGGCGAGCAGACATCGGGCGATGAGCTATGAGCGGATGGCAAGGGCCGAGGCCGAGCTGCGAAAGGAGGCGCGGCCATCCTCGGCGAGGCCGAGGCGAAGGAGAAGGCCGAGCACGAGGCCACCGAGAAGGCGAGACGCAAGGGAAAGCCCGAGGACGAGGTCGAACAAGACGCCAAGGCCGCCGGCGAGGCGGCGGTCCCGAGCCCTCGGGCGAAGCGCAGCGTCACCGATGCCGACGCCTCGATCATGAAGACCGCAGACGGCTCGTTCCACTACGCCTACAGCGCCCAGGCCGTCGTCGACGAGGCCACCAGGTGATCGTCTCCACTGACCTCGTCCAGCAGCCGACCGACGTCAACGAGCTCCTCCCGATGATCGAGAAGACGACCGAGCAGCTCGCCGCTGCCGGCATCACGATCGTCCCGAAGGTCCTCCTCGCCGACGCCGGCTACTGCTCGAACGACAACCTCGCCGCGACGGCCGAGCTCGGAACCGAGGTGCTCGTTGCGACGGGTCGCATGAAGCACGGCGAGGTGACCGACGCGGCTCCCCGCGGCCGCATCCCGAACGACGCCACGCCTCGCGAGCGCATGGCGCGTCGGCTGCAGACGAAGACGGGGAGGGCCCATTACGCCCGGCGCAAAGCGATCGTCGAACCGGTCATCGGCCAGATGAAGACCCGACAGCGCGCCGGAGCGCTCCGCCTGCGGGGCCTCGAGGGCGCCCGAGGGGAATGGCTCCTCCACGCCCTCTGCCACAACCTCCGCAAGCTGGCAAACGCCGCTCCGACCCCTGTGGTGACCTGATGGGCGGGGCCAGCGCCACCTGGGCGCCGGCCCTGCCCACCGCTCCGGCGAGGACGGCTGGACCATGACCGTGCGGTTGCTCCCGTCAGCTGCCGGGGTCGGTGTCATGGGCAATTCGGACCCACGCACCCAGCAGGTCGGGCGGCGCTTCGCCGCTCGTCGGGTCCCTGCGCGCTCCGCGCCGGCCGGGCTCCGGGGCGAGCGCGCGACTAGTCGACCGCCGCCTTCAGCGACGGGTGGCCGCCCCGGCGAGGCGGAGGAAGTTGCCGAGGAGCTCGTGCCCGGCACGGGTCAGGATCGACTCGGGGTGGAACTGGACCCCTTCGACGCAGAGCTCCCGGTGACGCAGGCCCATCACGACCCCGTCGTCGGTCCAGGCGGAGACCTGCAGGCACGCCGGCACGCTCGCCGGGTCGACGACGAGCGAGTGGTACCTCGTCGCCGGGAAGGGCTCGGGCAGCCCGGCGAGCACGCCCCGGCCGTCGTGGTGGACGACCGACGTCTTGCCGTGCATGACCGCAGCCGCCCTCACCACCTCGGCGCCGTAGAGCTGGCCGATGCACTGGTGGCCCAGGCAGACGCCGAGGACGGGCAGGCCCTCGCCGCCGAGCTCGGCGATCGCCTCGGAGGAGACCCCGGCGGCCTCGGGCCGGCCGGGCCCAGGGGAGACGAGGAGGGCGTCGGGCGACAGCGCCCGGAGCCCTGCCAGGTCGACCTGGTCGTTGCGCACGACAACCGGCTCGGCACCGAGCTCTCCGAGGTACTGGACGAGGTTGTAGACGAAGCTGTCGTAGTTGTCCAGGACGACGACCCGGGGGCCCACCACTACAGGCTAGCGGCCCGCCCCGGTATCCTCGTAGGTCGTGGCGCGAAGGACGGGCTCGACACGACGGCGCAGCGAGGACGCCGGCGACGGCGCGGCGGGCCGCACGTCCGGCGGCGAGCGGCGGCTCAGGCTGCTGAAGGGCGGAAAGCCCTCGGCGAGGGGCCATGGCCCTACCGGCTCGAAGCAGCGGTCCCCGGCACGCGCCGCGGGGTCCCGCCCGACGGGACGGTCCACGCCGTCGGGGCGGGCCCAGCCCCGCCGAAACGGCCGCTATACCGCGCCGATCCCGAGGCGTGTCCGGCACAGCCCGAGGTGGTACCCGTGGGTCCTCCTCGGCCTGCTCATCGTCGGGGTCCTGCTCATCGTCCTCAACTACATGTCGATCCTCCCGGCCAGCCCGACCAACTGGTACGTCGTCGGAGGTCTCGTCGCCATCCTCGCCGCGGCGCTGATGGCGACCGGCTACCGCTGAGGCGCCGCCTGAGGCCCGGCCGGGGCGCTTAGGCGCTGCCGGGGCGCCCTGGGGACGCGGCCGGGTCCTCTGGCTCGAACGCCCGCTGCAGCCGCCGGGCGGCCTCGTCGAGCTCTGCGACCCCGAGGTCGACCAGCCCTTCGACGACAAGGCGCCGGCCGCCGGCCCGGCCGAGCACACGGGCCTCGATCCCCGCTGCGCCGGCCGAGGAGAGGAGCCGGGCCGGATCGGGCGTGGCGAGCAAGACCCGGGAGGGCGACTCGGAGAACAGCTCCGCGTGCGAGGCGACGCCCGAGACGAGGCAGCCGGTCCCCGAGGCGGTGGCGCACTCGGCGAGCGCCACCGCGAGCCCGCCGTCTGAGACGTCGTGCACGCCGGTGACGAGGCCACTGGGCGAACCGGCGGTCTCGGCGGCGACGAGGCCGGCGACGAGCTCGACGAGGCGGGCGTGGAGCTCGAGGTCGAGCGGCGCGAGCTCGCCGTCCGGCTCGCCGTGCAGCGCCCGCGCCCAGCGGGACCCGCCGAGCATCGGCACCGTCGCCCCAAGGAGGACGATCGCGTCGCCCTCGCGCCAGCCGATCGCCGGGGGGCGCCTCTCCAGCCGCTCGAGCAGCCCGACCACCGCGACGACCGGCGTCGGGTCGATGTCCTCGCCGCCCGAGGCGTTGTAGAGCGACACGTTGCCGCCGACGACGGGAACGCCGAGGGCGTCGCACGCCTCGGCCATGCCGTCGATCGACTCCGACAGCTGCCACATCACCTCGGCACGTCCCGGGTCGCCGAAGTTCAGGCAGTTGACCAGGGCGACCGGCCGCGCGCCCACGCAGGCGACGTTGAGCACGGACTCCGCGACCGTCGCCGCCGTCCCACGGCGAGGGTCGAGGCGGCACCAGCCGGGGTTGCCGTCGGCGCTCAGGGCGAGCGCCCTGCCGGCCCAGTCGATCCCCGGCGCGGCGCACAGCAGCAGGGCGGCGTCGGCGGCGCCCGGGGGCAGGACGGTGTTCAAGAACAGCTGGTGGTCGTACTGACGGTAGACCCAGGAGGGGTCGGAGACGAGCTCGATCAGGTCGGCGCCGCAGTCGGCGGGCGCGGGGAGCCTTCCCGGGTCGCGCCGGCGCCGCTCGGCGAGATCGGCCGGAGGAGCGAGCGGACGCCGGTAACGGGGGGCGTCGTCGGCCAGCGAGGCGGCGGGGACCTCGGCAAGGACGGGGCCGTCGAGGCCTTCCCGGACCCGGAGCCGCCCGACGCCGTCCGGGTCGGGAGCCAGCACCTGGCCGACGACCGTCGCGCGGACCTCCCAGCGCCGGCAGACCTCCTTGACTCGGGGCAGCGCCTCGGGGGCGACGATCGCGAGCATCCGCTCCTGGCTCTCGCTCGTCATGATCTCGACCGGGCTCATCCCCGGCTCGCGCAGGGGCACCGAGGTCACGTCGACCTCCATGGACACGCCGCCTCGCGCCGCGGTCTCGCTCGTCGCGCAGGCGAGCCCAGCGCCGCCGAGGTCCTGGATGCCGACGACGAGCCGCTCGTCGAGCAGCTCCAGGCAGGCCTCGATCAGCCGCTTCTCCTCGAAGGGGTCGCCCACCTGCACGCTCGGGCGCTTGTCCGCCTCGGCGCCCGCCTGCTCGGGGCCGAAGGCCGCCGAGGCGAGGACGCTCACCCCTCCGATGCCGTCGCGACCGGTGCGGGAGCCGAGGAGCACGGCGAGATTGCCCGGTCCCGTCGCTCGCCCGAGCACGAGGCGGTCCGCTCTCATCAGCCCGAGGCAGAAAACGTTGACGAGCGGATTTCCCTTGTAGCAGGGATCGAGCGTCAGCTGGCCGCCCACGGTCGGCACGCCGACCGAGTTGCCGTAACCGGCGATGCCTCGCACAACCCCGTCGAGGATGTACCGGCTCCTGGGGTCCTCCAGCGGGCCAATGAACAGTGGGTCCATGAGCGCAATCGGTCGTGCTCCCATGGTGAAGATGTCACGGATGATCCCGCCCACGCCCGTAGCAGCCCCCTGGTAGGGCTCGATCGCCGACGGGTGGTTGTGGCTCTCGATGCGCAGCGCGATCGCGAGGCCGTCGCCGACGTCGACCACCCCGGCGTTCTCCCCCGGTCCGACAAGGACGCGCCGTCCCGCCGAGGGCAGGCGGGACAGGTGGACCCGCGAGGACTTGTAGGAGCAGTGCTCGCTCCACATCACCGAGTACATCGCCAGCTCGACATCGCTCGGGGCGCGTCCGAGCAGGCCGACGATGGCCGAATGCTCCTCGTCGGTCAGGCCGAGAGAACGATGGATCTCGCCGCCAGAGCCTTCTTGCGAAACACCGGTGCGTGACACGTTCATATCCTTCCCTCATGTCCGTCGCCGAGCCGAGCGTGCGCGCCTTTCGATAGCGCTTTGCAGCGCCCCCCCATATGCGAGATAGTGGAGCCATGGGACCTAGAAGAAGGCGCTCGGGCATGACCTCGGAGCACAAGGCTGCGCTCGCCTCCGGGCGGGCCCAGGGGCTCGCGGTCCGCCGCTACCTCGAGGCGCTCGAGAGGAACAAGCCGCGTCGCGGCCGGCGCCCTTCGCGGGAGTCGCTCGAGCGCCAGCTCGAGGAGATCGAGGCGAAGCTTCGCGAGGCGGACCCGCTGAAGCGGCTCCACCTCGTCCAGCAGCGCAAGGCCATCCAGGCTCGCCTGTCGACCGGCGAGGGTGGCGAGGACCTGGCCGAGCTCGAGGCCGGTTTCATCGCGGCCGCCGCCGAGTACGGCGAGCGCAAGGGGATCGACTACTCGACCTGGCGCGAGATCGGCGTGCCCGCCGAGGTGCTTCGGCGGGCCGGGGTACATCGAGGAAGCGGCCCGGCCTAGCGGGACGCGCCGGCCGAGCGGGAGGCTCCGGCGGAGGCGCCGGGCGTATGGGCGCGGCGCTCGCCTGCCGCCTCGGCCCTAACCGGCGTGCCGAGGGCCGAGCGAAGGAGCGCGCCGAGCAGGACGAGCCCGTCCTCCGAGCCGAGCAGGGCGCTGCTCGCCCGCTCGGGGTGCGGCATGATCCCGACGACGTTGCCGGCGCGGTTCGCGATCCCGGCCACGTCGGCAACCGAGCCGTTGGGGTTCGCGAGGTAGCGGAGCACCACCTGGCCCGAGGTCTCGAGCTGCCTCAGCGTCCCCTCGTCGCAGGCGTAGCTCCCCTCGCCGTGGTTCACCGGGAGCTCGAGGAGCGTCCCGACGGGGACTCCGGCCGTGAGCACCGAGGCCTCGGACTCGACCCGGCAGGTCACGGTCGTGCAGACGAAGCGAAGCCCGCGGTTCCTCCTGAGCGCGCCGGGCAGCAGGCCCGCCTCGGTCAGCACCTGGAAGCCGTTGCAGATCCCGACGACCGGGCCGCCGTCCCGGGCGAAGCGCTCGACGGCGTCCATGATCGGGGAGAAGCGGGCAAGCGCGCCGGGACGGAGGTAGTCGCCGTGGGCGAAGCCGCCCGGGAGGACGACGGCGTCCAGGCCCGTGAGGCGCTCCTCGCCGTGCCAGACGACCCTGGCCTCGCCGCCGGCCGCTCTTACCGCACGTACGACGTCGTGCTCGCAGTTCGAGCCCGGGAAGCAGACGACGCCCACGGTCGCGGTCACGGGCTCGGCCTCGACGCGCCTGCGCTCCCGCCCGCGGGGGCGGGGCCCGAGCGCGCCTCGACGCCCTCGAGGGAGACCTCGGCACGCTCGATCACCGGGTTGGCGAGCAGCCGCTCGCACATCTGGCCCACCAGCCGGCGGGCGGAGTCGTCGTCGTCGGCATCGAGCAGGAAGCGGACGACCTTGCCGACCCGCACACCGCTCACCCCCGAGAACCCGAGCGCCGGCAGGGCCCGCTCGATCGTCTGGCCCTCGGGGTCGGCGACGCCCTCGAGAGGGCGCAGCTCCACGGCGACCGCGTACCTCATCCGCCCGCACCCCACCACTCGGCGAAGCGGCGCCCGGTGAGCCGCTCGTAGGCCTCGACGTAACGGTCCCTCGTCGCCGAGACGACCTCAGGGGGCAGCGGGGGCGGGGGGGACTCCTTGTCCCATCCGCTCTGCTCCACCCAGTCGCGCACGGGCTGCTTGTCGAACGACGGCGGCTGAGCGCCCGGCCGCCAGGACTCGGCGGGCCAGAACCGGGAGGAGTCGGGCGTGAGGATCTCGTCGCAGATGGCGAGACGCCCGTCGATGAAGCCGAGCTCGAGCTTCGTGTCGGCGACCACGATCCCCCGCTCGAGGGCCAGCCCGGCGGCGAGGCGGTAGGCCTCGAGGGAGATCTCCCTCGCCTCGGCGGCCACCTGGCGCCCGACCAGGCGCTCGGCCTGCTCGTAGGAGATGTTCTCGTCGTGGCCCTCGCTCGCCTTGGTCGAGGGCGTGAAGGACGGCTCGGGGAGCCGGGACGACTCCTCGAGGCCGGGAGGGAGCGGCTCGCCGTGCATCGTCTGGGACCGGCGGTACTCCTTCCAGGCCGACCCGGACAGGTAGCCGCGCACGATGCACTCGATCGGGAGCATCTCGGCTCGCCGGACCAGCATCGCCCTGCCGGCGAGCGGACCGTCCGAGCCCGTGCCGGCGGCGCCGTCGCCCAGCCTGGCCGCGACCTCGGCAGGGTCGGTCGAGACGAGGTGGCTCGGGGCGACCTCGGCCAGCTGTTCTACCCAGAACGCGGTCATCGCCGTGAGGACCCGGCCCTTGTCCGGCACCGGCTCGGCGAAGACCCGGTCGAAGGCCGAGATGCGGTCCGAGGCGACCATCACCAGCAGGCCGTCTCCGACGTCGTAGACGTCACGGACCTTGCCCCGGTACAGGAGAGAACCGTTCATGCCTCCACCTCCTCCAACGCCTCGATCGTGCGCCGCACGTTGCGCAGCGCCCGCCCGAGGTCGAATGCCTCGTCCAGCACCTTGCCGACCCGGTCGGGGCCGAGCATGTCGGCGAGGGCGGCGTCATTCTCGAGCACGGCCCGCAGCGGCCTGGCCTCCGAGGAGGCCGTGCGCGCCGCCGCCTGGACGACTCGGTAGGCCGCGTCCCTGGTGACGCCCGCCCGGACGAGGGCGAGCAGCACCGGTTGGGAGAAGACCAGGCCCAGCGAGCCTTCGAGCAGGTTGTGGCGCATCCTGTCCGGGTCGACCACGAGCCCCTCCACCAGGCGGGCCGCCCTGCGCAGCGAGTAGTAGGCGAGCAGGCTGGCGTCCGGCAGCACGACCCGCTCGACCGAGCTGTGGGAGATGTCGCGCTCGTGCCAGAGGGCGACGTCCTCGAGGCCGGCGAGAAGGTAGCCGCGCAGCAGCCGGGAGAGGCCGACGAGGCGCTCGCTCGTGACCGGGTTGCGCTTGTGGGGCATCGCCGACGACCCCTTCTGGCCCGGGCCGAAGGGCTCTTGCACCTCGGCGACCTCGCTTCGCTGGAGGTGGCGGACCTCGGTGGCGAGCGACTCGACGGTGGTGCCGACGGCGGCGCAGGCATAGAGGTACTCGGCGTGGCGGTCACGGGCGAGGACCTGGTTGGCCGGGACCGGCACGAGGCCGAGGGCGGCGCACACCCGAGCCTCGACGGCGGGGTCGATGTTGGAGTAGGTGCCCACCGCGCCCGAGAGCTTCCCGACGGCGACGGCTCTGCGGGCCCGCCTCAGGCGCTCACGGTCGCGGTCGGCCTGGAGGCAGAACAGCGCGAGCTTCGCCCCGAAGGTCGTCGGCTCGGCGTGCATGCCGTGCGTCCGCCCGACCATCGCGAGCTCGGCGTGCTCGAGGGCCCGGCGCTTGCAGGCGGCGACGAACCCGCTCGAGGCCTCGATCAAAAGGTCAGCCGCCGAGACGAGCGTCGCCGACAGCGCGGTGTCGACGACGTCGGAGGAGGTGAGCCCGTAGTGGACGAAGGGCCCGGCCGGAGGACCGATCGCCTCCTGGACGACGTCGACGAAGGCGGCGAGGTCATGGTCGGTCACCTCCTCGCGCCGGGCCACCGCCTCGACGAAGGCCGCGTCGACCCTCGGGGCTCTCTCCCTGGCGGCGACCGAATGCTCCCTCGGCACCACCCCGATCCCGGCGAGCGCCTCGAGGGCGAGCAGCTCGACCTCGAGCCAGCGTCCGAGGCGAGCTTCGTCGCTGAACAGCGCCACCATCTCGGGCAAGGAGTAACGCCCGATCATCCGCCCGGCTCCGCACGTCCCGCGTGCTCGGGCTCGCCCACACGACCGATGTCGCTCCGGAACTGCATGCCCGGGAAGCGGAGCCTGCCCACCGAGTCGTAGGCGCGCGAGCGCGCCTCGACCAGGTCCGCTCCCGTCGCGCCGACGACGAGCACCCTGCCGCCGGAGGTCCTGAGCCGACCGTCCGAGTCGCGCCGGGTGCCCGAGTGGTACAGGTGGACGCCCGGGACGAGGGCCGCCTCGGCGACCCCCTCGATCACCGAGCCCGTCGCCGGCGACTCCGGGTAGCCGGGGGCGGCGGCGACGACGCAGACCGCCGAGCCCTCGAGCACCGAGGGCCCGGCGGCGAGGTGGCCCTCGGCGGCCGAGAGGAACAGGCCGGCGAGGTCGCCGCCGCAGCGCAGGAGGACCACCTCGGCCTCCGGGTCGCCGAGGCGGACGTTGTACTCGATGAGCCTCGGCCCTTCGGCCGTCAGCATCAGCCCGGCGTAGAGGATCCCTCGGTACTCGACGCCGTCGCGGCGCAGCTGCTCGACCGTCGGCTCGAGCACCTTCTCGACCACGCCCTCGAGGACCGAGGGCCCGAGCCCGGGCACCGGCGAGAAGGCGCCCATCCCGCCGGTGTTCGGCCCGAGGTCGCCCTCGAGGAGGCGCTTGTGGTCCCGAGCCTCGGGCAGCAAGGCGAGCTGCTTCCCGTCGCACAGGGCGAAGACGGAGAGCTCCTCGCCAACCAGCCCCTCCTCGACGACCACGCGCCGCCCGGCTTCTCCGAAGGCCGCGCCGGACAGCTTCGCCTCGAGGTCCGCCTCGGCCTCTCCCAGGTCGGGCGTGACGAGCACCCCCTTGCCCGCGGCGAGGCCGTCGGTCTTCACGACGTAAGGGCCGGGGAGCCTGCGGAGGAAGGCCCGCGCCTCGTCGAGCCGATCGAAGCTCGCCCAGCGCGCGGTCGGGACGCCGGCCGCCTCGACCAGCCGCTTCATGTAAGCCTTCGAGCCTTCGAGGCGAGCCCCTTCGGCCCCGGGGCCGAGCACCTTCCGGCCGAGCGCCCGGAGCCGGTCGGCCAGCCCGTCGACGAGCGGCGCCTCGGGGCCGACGACGAACAGGTCCGCCACGACCTCCTCCGGGGGCGCTGGTGTGACCGAGACACCGGGGAGAGTCTCGACGCCCGGGTTGCCGGGGGCGACGACGACCTCGGCGGTGCGCGCCAGCGCCTCGGCGAGCGCGTGCTCCCGAGCCCCGGAGCCGACGATGCAGACCTTCACGCCGCGAAGCGGACGAACTGCTCGCGGCCCGGTCCCACCCCAACGAGGCTCACCGGGACGCCTGCGGCGGCGGCGATGCGCCCGACGTAGTCCCGGGCGGCGGCAGGCAGCTCTTCGGCCCTGGTCACACCGGAGATGTCCTCCTCCCAGCCGGGCATCTCCTCGTAGACGGGGACGACCCGGTGCAGCACGGACTGGTGGTAGGGGAAGCGCTCGAGCCGCTCTCCTGAGTCGTCGTAGGCGACGCAGACCTTGACGGAAGGAAGCCCCGTGAGGACGTCGAGCTTCGTGAGGGCGATCTCCGAGACCGAGTTCAGCCGCACCGCGTGGCGGAGCATCACGAGGTCGAGCCAGCCTGGCCGTCGGCGCCTGCCCGTGTTCGTCCCGTACTCGTGGCCCCGCTCGACCAAGAGGTCGGCGAGCTCGCCGTGGAGCTCCGTGGGGAAGGGGCCCGCCCCGACCCGGGTGACGTAGGACTTGGCGATGCCGACCACCCGGTCGACGTCCCTGGGGCCGATGCCCGCCCCGACGCAGGCGCCGCCGGCGGTCGGGTTCGAGGAGGTGACGAAGGGGTAGGTGCCGTGGTCCAGGTCGAGGAAGGTCGCCTGGGCGCCCTCGAGCATGACGTGCTCCCCGGCGTCGAGCGCGTCGTGCACGAGGGCGACCGCGTCCCCGACCATCGGCCCGACCCGGGGCGCCAGCTCGTCGAGGTAGCGGTGGGCGATCTCCTCCTCGTCGAGCGCGAGCCGGTTGTGCACCCTGGCGAGCACGGCGTTCTTCTCGCGAAGGGCGATCTCGAGCTTCTGACGGAAGATCCTGGCGTCGAGGAGGTCCTGGACCCTCAGCCCGACCCGTGCGGCCTTGTCGGCGTAGGCGGGGCCGATCCCCCGCTTCGTGGTGCCGAGCTTGTTCCGACCGAGCGAGCGCTCGGTCGCCCGGTCGAGCTCGTAGTGGTAGGGCATGATCAGGTGGGCGTTGCCGGAGACGACGAGCCTGCTCGTGTCGACTCCTCGGGCCTCCAGCGCGTCGCACTCGGCGACGAGCACGGCCGGGTCGACGACGACGCCGTTGCCGATGACGGGCACGGTGGAGGGGTAGAGGACCCCGCTCGGCACGAGCTGCAGCGTGAAGCTCTCCCCGTCGACGACGACCGTGTGGCCCGCGTTGTGCCCGCCCTGATAGCGCACGACCAGCCGGACGTCCTTGGCGAGGAGGTCGGTGAGCTTCCCCTTCCCCTCATCGCCCCACTGGGTTCCGACCACGACGGTCGCGGGCAACAGCGCTCCCTCCGGCTGGACCGGGCGCAGTCTAACCGGCCGCCCGGCGGCCCCAGGGACCGGCCCGGGGGCGTCCTCAGTGGAGGACGATCTCCCCGTCCGCCACCCCGACGTGGACCTTGTCGCCTTCGGAGAAGCGCCCCTCGAGGATCGCCATGGCGAGCCGGTCGCCGATCTCCTTCTGGATGAGCCGCTTGAGGGGCCTCGCCCCGAAGACCGGGTCGTAACCGCGCTCGGCGAGCAGCGAGCGGGCCTCGGGCGAGACGTCGAGATCGAGCCGGCGGTCGGCGACCCTTTGGGCCAGGATGCCCAGCTGGATCTCGACGATCTCGGCGAGGTCCTCCCGGCCGAGGGGGCGGAAGCGCACGATCTCGTCGATCCGGTTGACCAGCTCCGGCTTGAAGAAGTCGAGCGGGTCGCCCCTCAGGTTCGAGGTCATCACGAGCACGACGTTGGTGAAGTCGACCGTGCGACCCTGGCCATCGGTGAGCCTGCCGTCGTCGAGCACCTCCAGCAGGACGTTGAACACGTCGGCGTGGGCCTTCTCGACCTCGTCGAGCAGCACGACCGAGTACGGACGGCGCCGGACCGCCTCGGTCAGCTGGCCGCCCTCCTCGTAGCCGACGTAGCCGGGCGGCGCGCCGACGAGGCGCGCGACCGAGTGCTTCTCCTGGTACTCCCCCATGTCTATGCGCACCATCGCCCGCTCGTCGTCGAAGAGGAACTCGGCAAGCGCCCGGGCGAGCTCGGTCTTGCCGACGCCAGTCGGCCCGAGGAACAGGAACGAGCCGATCGGCCGGTGCGGGTCCGAGATCCCCGCCCGGCTGCGGCGGATGGCGTTGGCGACGGCCGCCACGGCCTCGTCCTGGCCGACAACGCGCCGGTGGAGCACCTCCTCCATACGGACGAGCTTGGCGACCTCGCCCTCCATCAGCCGGCTGACGGGGATCCCCGTCCAGCGCGCGACGACCTCGGCGACGTCCTCGGCGTCGACCTCCTCCTTCAGCATCCTCTGCCGGCTCTGCAGCTCGGCGAGGCGGGCCGTCGACTCGGCGATCTGGGCCTCGAGGCCGGGCAGCTCTCCGTAGCGGATCTGGGCCGCCGCGCCGAGGTCCCCGTCGCGCTCGTGGCGCTCGGCGTCGAGACGGCGCGACTCGAGCATGCCCTTGAGCTCTCGGATGCGGGTGATGGCGTCACGCTCGGCCTGCCAGTGGGCGGTCATCGCCGCTTCCTCCTCGCGCAGGTTGGCGAGGTCCTCCTCGATCCGGGCGAGACGCTCGGTCGAAGCGACGTCGGTCTCCTTCTCCAGGGCGACCCGCTCGATCTCGAGCTGGCGGATCCGCCGGGTCACGACGTCGATCTCGGTGGGCATCGAGTCGATCTCTATGCGCAGCCGGCTCGCCGCCTCGTCGACCAGGTCGATCGCCTTGTCGGGAAGGAACCGGCCGCTCACGTAGCGGTCCGAGAGCGTCGCGGCGGCGACGAGGGCGGCGTCCTGGATGCGCACCCCGTGGTGGACCTCGTAGCGCTCCTTCAGCCCTCGCAGGATCGCGACGGTGTCCTCGACCGACGGCGGGCCGACGTAGACGGGCTGGAAGCGCCGCTCCAGCGCGGCGTCCTTCTCGATGTGCTTGCGGTACTCATCGAGGGTGGTGGCGCCGATCATCCTCAGCTCGCCCCGGGCCAGCATCGGCTTGATCATGTTGCCGGCGTCCATCGCCCCCTCGGCGGCGCCGGCGCCGACGATGGTGTGCAGCTCGTCGATGAAGGTGATCACTCCCCCCTCGGAGTCGGTGATCTCCTTCAGCACCGCCTGGAGGCGCTCCTCGAACTCGCCCCGGTACTTCGCGCCAGCGACCATCGCCGAGAGGTCGAGGGCGACGAGCCGCTTGCCCCTCAGGCTCTCGGGGACGTCCCGCTCGACGATGCGCGCCGCGAGGCCCTCGACGATCGCCGTCTTGCCGACCCCGGGCTCGCCGATCAGGACCGGGTTGTTCTTCGTGCGCCTGGACAGGACCTGGACGACCCGCCGGATCTCCTCGTCTCGCCCGATGACCGGGTCGAGCCTCCCCTGGCGGGCGAGCTCGGTGAGGTCGCGCCCGTACTTCTCCAGCGCCTGGTAGGACTGCTCGGGGTCCGGGGAGGTCACCCTGTGGCTGCCCCGCACCTCCCTCAGGGCCGCCAGCAGCGCGTCGCGGTCGGTCCCGAGCTGCTCGGGCAGCGCGAGGAGCATGTGCTCGACCGAGAGGTACTCATCGCCCATCTCCCTCTGCGCCTTCTCGGCGCGCTCGAAGGCCGCGAGCAGGTCCCGGCCGATCTGCGGCGAGGCGCCACCGTAGGCCCGGGGCAGCTTGGCGAGGGAGTCCTCGAGCCGGTTGCGCACCACGAGGGGGGCGATGCCGAGGCGGTCGAGCACCGGGACGGTGACCCCGCCCGGCTGGGCGAGCGCGGCGAGCAGGAAGTGCGCCGGGGCGATCTCGGCGTGGCGGGCCTGCTCCGCGGCGCGGGACGCCTCCTGGAAGGCCTCCCGGGTCTTCAAGGTCCATCGGTTCGGGTCGAGTGTCATCGGTCGTGCAGCTCCTTCGGCGGGACGGCGCCCGCCCTCCTCGCCCGGCCCCCGGACGCTCCGGGGAGCCGGGTCTTGTCCTCAGGCCTCGGCCTGCCCGCCTGAGGCGTCAAGCCGGTCCGGTCAGCCGCGCCAGCGGGCCGGCAGCCGCTCGGCGCGCAGGGGGACGAGGTCCCTCCGGTAGTGGCGATGGGTCCGCTCGACCGCCTCGAGCGCCTCGGCGCGGACCCGGTCGAGCTCGGCCCGGGTCGCGGCGAGCTGCGACTCGAGCCAGAGCAGGCGCCGGACGCCTTCGAGGTTGACCCCCTCCGCCGTGAGCTCCTGGATGCGCCGGAGCCGGGCGATGTCCTCGTCGGAGTACCGCCGGTTGCCCCCGCCGGTGCGGACCGGGTCGAGGAGCCCCTTGCGCTCGTAGATGCGCAGCGTCTGAGGGTGGACGCCGACGAGCTCGGCCGCGACGGAGATGACGTAGACCGCTCGGGACGACTGCGCCCCGTCTCGCCCAGGGGCCATCGCGCTCACACCCCGAGGTGCGCCCGAGGCGCGCCGGTCGAGGCCTTGGCGAGCGCCTCGATCGCCTTGCGCTCCGCTTCGGAGATCCGGCTCGGCACGACGACATCGATCGTCACGAGGAGGTCCCCCGTGCGCCCGTCGAGGTGCAGCCCCCGGCCACGTACGCGCAGGGTCTTGCCGGGCCGGGTCCCCGGGGCGATCTTGAGCTTGACCGGCTTGTCGAGCGACGGCACGGTGATGGTCGCGCCGAGCGCCGCCTCGGGGAAGGTCACCGGGACCGTCAAGGTCAGATCGGCGCCTCGGCGGCCGAAGACCGGGTGCGGCGCGACATGGACGGTGACGAACAGGTCGCCCGCCGGGCCACCGGCGATCCCGGGCTCCCCCCGACCCTTCACCCTGATGCGCTGGCCGTCGTCGACGCCCGCCGGAATGCGGACCTTGACCTGGCGCTCCCTACGCTGCACGCCGGTGCCGAAGCAGACCGGGCAGGGGTCGGTGATCTTCGTCCCCCTCCCGTGGCACTCCGGGCAGGGAGTGGCGAGGGAGAACAGGCCCTGGTTGTCGTTGACGACGCCCCGGCCCCCGCAGCGAGGGCAGGTGACCGGGGTCGTGCCCGGCCGAGAGCCGCTCCCGCCACAGTTCGCGCACGGCACGTTGCTCCGGACGTTCACCGAGGTGACGACGCCGCCGATCGCCTCCTCGAACGAAAGGTGCAGCTCTGCCTCGAGGTCGGCCCCGCGCACGCCCGCCGAGGCGCCCCGGCGGCGCCCGGCCGGCTGGCGGAATATCCCTCCGAATATGTCGGCGAGGTCGTCGACCTTGAAGCTGAACCCGCCCGGACCGCCTCCACCGAAGCCGGCGCCCGTGGCGCCGAGGCGGCGGACCTCGTCGTACTCCTTGCGCTTCTGCGCGTCGCCGAGCACGTCGTAGGCGGCGCTGATCTCCTTGAAGCGATCCTCCGAGCCCGGGTGGGCATCCGGGTGGTACTGCTTGGCGAGCTTGCGGTAGGCGCGAGAGATCTCCTTCTCGGTCGCCTCGGGGGAGACGCCGAGCACCTTGTAGTAGTCGGTCTCGAACCACTCGCGCTGGGCTGTCACTCGCTCACCTGTCCTGGCCCCGTCCCCTTGCCCTCTTTCACCACCTCGCCCCGGGCGCCTCGGCCCCGACGAGCCGACGGCGCCCGGGCCCAAGCCCGCTCAGGCGCTCACCTTCACCATCGCCGGTCGCAGGACCCGGCCCCGCAACCGGTAGCCGGCCCGCAGGACCTCGACGACCGCCGGGCCGTCGCCCGTGCCCGAGCCCGGGGCACCGGCCACCGCGTCGTGGACGTTCGGGTCGAAGGCCACCCCGGCCGCGTCGATCCGCTCCAGGCCCTCCTTCGCGAGGATGTCCCGAAGGAGGTTGGCGATCTTCACGAGGGCCGCCTCGAGCTCTCCGGTGGCCCCGGGCTCCTCGGCCCCCGCTGCGGCTCCTCCCCCCTCGGCCGCCACGGCGTCCTCGACCGGGGGGACGCCGGGCGCCTCGGCGCTCGCCTCGGGGGGCTCGCCGACGTGGGCGAGCGCGAGGTCGAGCGCGTCCAGCGCGGGCAGCAGCCGCTCCACGACGACCTGGGTCGCGCGCTCGAACGACTCCTGCTGCTGCCGGGCCATCCGCTTGCGGAAGTTCTCGAACTCCGCCTGAAGGCGCCTGAGCGCGTCGAGGTACTCGTCGCGCTGCGCCGTCACCTCGGCGAGCAGGTCAGCCTCGGCCGGGGCCGCCTCGGGTGGGGCTGCCCCCGGGGCGGCCCCGGGCTCGGCGGACCCGGCCGCCTGGGGCGGCGCCCCCTCCTCGACCTCGGGCGCCGCCGCCTCCCCGCCGTCCGGGGAGGCGACCTCCTGCGCCTCTTCGTCGCCGTCGACCTGGTCAAGGGCGCCGGTCTCGGACCGGGCCGCGGCTCCCCTGCCGCTCATGACTGCCCCGCACCGGGGTCGTCGACGATCTCCGCGTCCACGACCTCCTCGTCGTTCGGGGCCGAGCCCGAGCCGCCCGAGCTCCCCGCGGAGGCGCCGGCCGCGGCGCCCGCCTGCTGGTAGAGACGCTGCGCGAACGCCTGAGACGCCGTGAGCAGCGCCTCGTTGGCATTGCGGATCGCCGAGACGTCGCTCCCGGCAAGCGCCTCCTTCAGGTCCTTCAGCGCCTTCTCCACCTTGTCCTTCTCGTCGCCGGTGAACTTGTCGCCTTCGTCCTTGAGCAGCTTCTCGGTGCGGTGCACGAGGGAGTCGGCGCTGTTGCGAGTCTCGGCCTCCTCCTTGCGGCGACGGTCGTCGGCGGCATGCGCCTCGGCGTCACGGATCATCCGCTCGATGTCCTCCTTCGGCAGCGAGGACTGGCCCGTGATCGTCATCGACTGCTCCTTGCCCGTGGCCCGGTCCTTCGCGGAGACGTGCACGATCCCGTTGGCATCGATGTCGAAGGTGACCTCGATCTGCGGGGTGCCCTGAGGGGCGGGGGGCAGGTCGACGAGCTGGAACTTGCCGAGGGTCTTGTTGTACATCGCCATCTCGCGCTCGCCCTGCAGGACGTGGATCTCGACGGAGGGCTGGTTGTCCTCGGCGGTCGTGAAGACCTCGGAACGCTTGGTCGGGATCGTCGTGTTGCGCTCGATGAGCCGGTGCATGATCCCGCCCTTGGTCTCTATGCCGAGGCTGAGCGGCGTGACGTCGAGGAGCAGCACGTCCTTCACGTCGCCCTTCAGCACGCCTGCCTGGATGGCGGCGCCCACGGCGACGACCTCGTCCGGGTTGACCCCCTTGTGGGGCTCCTTGCCGCTCAAGCTCTGCACGAGCTCCTGGATCGCGGGCATCCGAGTCGACCCGCCGACGAGCACGACGTGGTCGATGTCCTCCTTCGACACCTTGGCGTCGCGCAGCGCCTGCTCGAACGGGCCGCGGCACGCCTCGGTGAGGTCCTCCGTCAGCTCCTGGAACTTCGCCCGGGTGAGCTTGACGTCGAGGTGCTTCGGGCCCTCGGAGGTCGCGGTGATGAAGGGCAGGTTGATCGAGGTCTCCTGGACGTTCGACAGCTCGATCTTCGCCTTCTCGGCAGCCTCCTTGAGGCGCTGCATCGCCATCTTGTCGTTCGACAGGTCGACGCCCTCGGTGTCCTTGAACGTCTTCACCAGCCAGTCCATGATGCGCTGGTCCCAGTCGTCGCCGCCGAGGTGGGAGTTCCCGGAGGTGGACTTGACCTCGAAGACCCCCTCGCCGATCTCGAGGATCGAGACGTCGAAGGTGCCGCCCCCGAGGTCGAAGACGAGGACCGTCTCGTCCCTGCCCTCCTTGTCGAGGCCGTAGGCGAGGGCGGCAGCGGTCGGCTCGTTGATGATCCGGAGCACCTCGAGGCCGGCGATCTGGCCGGCCTCCTTTGTCGCGGTGCGCTGGCTGTCGTCGAAGTACGCCGGCACCGTGATGACCGCCTGGTTGACGGTGTCCCCCAGGAAGGCCTCGGCGTCGCGCTTCAGCTTCTGGAGGATCCGGGCCGAGATCTCCTGCGGCGTGTAGGCCTTGCCGTCGATGTCGATCGACCAGTTCTGACCCATGTGCCGCTTCACCGAGCGCACGGTGCGGTCGGGGTTGGTGATCGCCTGGCGCTTCGCCACCTCGCCGACGAGCACCTCGCCGGACTTCGTGAAGCCGACCACCGAGGGGGTGGTCCGCCCGCCCTCGGCGTTCGGGATGACCGTGGGCTCGCCTCCCTCGAGGACGCTGACGACTGAGTTGGTCGTTCCTAGGTCGATGCCGACCGCCTTTGGCATTGGTGTGGCCTCCGATCCCTGCTGGCCCGAGGCCAGCGCCTCCATGACGGTGATACTCGCGGTGCTGACAACCTGCCGGCTCGGCCGGCCGATGTATGCATGGCTCAGTATAACGACCTTGAGCACGGCATTGTCAAGTTCGCAGATGCCCTGTTCAAGAGCCTATTTTATGGTGTCGTCACGGCCTGTTCGAGGTCCGGCGGCGGACCCGCCGATGCCCGGCAACACGCCGGGGCGCGTCGAGCGCGAGCCTCAGGAGGAGCGTGCCGGGTGCGCCCGCATCCCCTCGCGCATCACCAGCTCGCGCCAGCGATGGTCGGCGATTCGGGCGAGCGTCGCGAGCTGCCGACGCTCCCGGGCGCGGAAGGGGCGCCCCGACCGCCCGACGAGCAGCGCAAGTCCCGAGACCTCGAGCCCGGCCCAGGCGACCTCGCTCGCCGAGGCGGCGGCTCTCGGCTCTCGAGCGGCTGAGCGAGTGCCCGTGACGAACGCCTCCAGCCAGGGGGCCGGCGGTGCCTCCGGCGTCGCCCCGAGCACGGTCGGGCCCTCCGGGTCGACCACCGCCGACCACTCGGCGACGTAGGCCGTCACGGCCCCTTCGACCAGGGCGCCGAAGAGGCCGCCCACCGTCTGCTGGGCGAGCACCTCAGCCGCCACCTCGAGGACGTCGACGACCGGGTGGAGGACGCCGCCCGTCACCGCCCGGACGTCCTCGACGTCGACGGCGTCGAGCTCGCCGAGCTTCGAGAGCATGAGCGGGATGAGGTCCTCGCTCGGTAGCTCGACCGCCAGCTCGTCGATCACCCGGCCGTCGCCTCGCTCGAGGATGTCGATGCCGACCACGTCTCCTCCGACCGCGCCGATGCGGCTCGCGACGGCGCCGAGGGCGCCGGGGCGGTCGGCGAGCCAGATGCGGAGGACGAAGCCGGGCATCGACCTGAGCCTACGCAGCCCGTGTTAACGGCCGGTTGCCCGGATGCGACGGGAGCGTGTCCTGGGGCGCGGCTCCTGGCAGGTGCCGGCCGGGCGCTCGACGGCGCGCGTTGCGCCTCGCCGCCCGCAAGCTACCCTCGACACATGCCGAAGCTCGTCCTTCTCCGTCACGGTGAGAGCGCCTGGAACGCAGAGAACCGCTTCACCGGATGGGTCGACGTCGACCTCACCTCCGCCGGCGAGGCCGAGGCGCGTGCCGCCGGGGAGCTCGTCGCCGCGGAGCCCGACCTCGAGATCGACGTCGTGCACACCTCGCTCCTGACCCGGGCGATCCGGACGGCGGACATCATGCTCGCCGCGGCGGGACGCAGCTACCTGCCCGTGCGCCGCCACTGGCGCCTGAACGAGCGTCACTACGGCGCCCTCCAGGGACTGGACAAGAAGGAGACGGCCGAGCGTCACGGGGCGGAGCAGGTGAAGGCGTGGCGCCGAAGCTACGACGTGAGGCCCCCGGAGGTCGACCTCGACAGCCCGCACCACCCGGCGAACGACCCCCGCTACCGCCTCGTGCCACGCCGGGCCCTGCCGGCGGCGGAGTGCCTGAAGGACGTCGTCGGCCGGCTGCTCCCCTACTGGGACGACGTCATCGCAGGGGAGCTCCTCTCGGGGCTGACCGTGCTCCTCGTCGCCCATGGCAACAGCCTGCGAGCCCTGGTCAAGGAGCTCGAAGGGATCTCCGACGAGGCGATCGTCGACCTCAACATCCCGACCGGCATCCCTCGCGTCTACGACCTCGACGGCTCGCTCGAGATCCTGAAGGCTCGCTACCTGGGCGACGCCGAGCACGCCCAGGCGGCGGCCGAGGCGGTCGCCCGCCAGGCCGGCTGAGCGGCCCGGAGCCGTCCAGGCGGCCTCCCGCCCCGGGCCCGGCAGCTGGGTCGTCGGGACCGAACTGCTGAGCTGCCCGTTCACCCGGCGTTCACAGGCACGTAACGCCCCATTCTCACCGCCGCCACAGCGCGGAAACGCTGCCTGCCTAGCTTCGGCTGTCGACCGACGCCGCATGGTGTGGCCCGACGGAAGGAGAATGGATGTACTTCCCCTACCCGAGCTGGCTCAACCCGGGGGACAACGCCTGGCAGCTGACGGCGGCCACCCTCGTCGGCCTGATGAGCGTCATCGGGATCGCGGCCCTCTACGGCGGGCTGGTGAAGAGGAAGTGGGCGGTGAACACGCTGCTCATGACCTTCACCGGCTTCTCCGCCGTGCTCGTCGTCTGGGTCTTCTGGGCCTACGACATGGGCTTCGGGACGCCCTTCCACGCCGGGGGGGGCACGGGGATCGCGAACATCCTCGACGGGTTCCTCGGCCACCCCGGATCGATCACCGGGCCGGGCCAGGAGACCCACCGAGCGGTGATCCCGGCCCTCAGCTCGGCGATGCCGCCGTTCCACTTCCCGACCTCGACGACCGCGTACTTCCAGTTCGTGTTCGCGGCGATCACCCCGCTGCTGTTCCTCGGCAGCGTCCTCGGCCGTATGAACTTCAAGGCCTGGATCGTCTTCGTCCCCGCCTGGACCACCTGCGCCTACACGGTCAACGCGATGCTGCTGTGGGGCGGGGGCTACTGGGCGCAGAAGGGCGCACTGGACTACTCGGGCGGGTACGTGATCCACCTCGCCGCGGGGGTCTCGGGCTTCGTGGCGGCCTGGATCGTCGGGCCGCGCATCACCCGTGACCGGGCGTCGTTCCCCCCGACGAACCTGCTCCTCTGCGCGGTCGGCGCAGGGATGCTGTGGATGGGATGGAACGGCTTCAACGGCGGCGACCCCTACTTCGCCGGCACCGACGCCGCCGCGGCCGTGCTGAACACGAACCTGTGCACCGCGACCGCCCTGCTCACCTGGGTCGCCTGCGACACCTTCATCGGCCCGACCAAAAGGCCGACCTTCCTCGGCTCGATCAACGGGATGATCGTCGGCCTCGTCGCGATCACGCCGGCCGCCGGCTTCGTCAACGGCAACGGCGCCGCCGTGATGGGCGTGATCGCGTCCTTCCTCGTCTTCCTCGCCTGGACCTACCTGCCCAGGTTCCGTCCCTTCTCCAAGGTCGACGACGCGCTCGGTGTGGTGTACACCCACGGGATCGCCGGGTTCCTCGGCGGCCTGCTCACCGGGTTCCTCGCCGACCCTCACATGGTCGAGTACGTGAGCGGCAAGACGAACGCCCTGGCCTCCTGGAGCGGAGCGAACGGCGCTGCCGGCCTGCTCTACGGCAACTCCGACC
>JAJYNS010000041.1 GCA_021786195.1 Actinomycetes bacterium
GGGGTGATGAGCTCCTACAGCTGTATCGACGGCCTCCCCGGCAGCGGGTCGCGAAGGATCCTGACGCGGCTGCTCCGCGAGGAGCTCGGCTTCGACGGCATCGTCGTCGCCGACTACTTCGCCGTGATCCTTTTGATGAAGTACCACCGAGTCGCGTCCGACCGGTCGGGCGCGGCGGTGAAGGCGATCACCGCGGGACTGGACCTCGAGCTCCCGGCGCTCGACTGCTTCGGCGCTCCCTTGAAGGCGGCCGTCCAGGCCGGCAGGGTGCCGATGTCGGTGGTGGACGCCGCCGTGACGAGGGTGCTGACGGCGAAGATGCGCCTCGGCCTGTTCGAGTCGCCCTACGCCGACGTCGGCCCCGTGAAGGTCGTCTTCGCCGACCCCTCGAACGCCGTGCTGGCGAGGAGGGCGGCGATCCGGAGCATCGTGCTCCTGGCGAACGACGGGGTGCTGCCGATCTCGCCCGAGGCGACGAGGATCACCGTCGTAGGGCCTGCGGCCGACGACCGCCGCCTGCTGCAGGGCGACTATCACTACCCCGCGCACCAGGAGATCGTCCTGGAGCTCGATGGAGGGGCCTCGCACGAGGAGCGGTCCCTGGCCGACAGGCTCAGCGAGGTCGGCGCGAGTCCCGACCCTGACGGCCGTGGAGAAGGCCCAGGCATCGAGCAGTCCGAGCTCTTCCTGCCGAGCGGGAAGGGAGCTCTTCGACCGGGCGAGTACTACACGGACCACGTCACTCCGCTGCGTGCGCTCCGGGACGTGCTGGGCCCGGACGCCGAGCTCACCTACGAGAAGGGCTGCGAGCTGCTCGGTGAGGACCGCTCGGGCATCCCGGCCGCCGCGGAGGCGGCGAGGCGCGCCGACGTGGCGGTCGTGTTCGTCGGCGGGCGCTCCGGGCTGCAAAGGAGCGCCACGGTCGGAGAGGCCCGGGACGCGGCCGACCTTCGCCTGACTGGGGTGCAGGAGGAGCTCGTGAACGCCGTCTCGGCAACGGGCACTCCGACGGTCGTGGTCGTGATGAGCGGCAGGGCGCACGTGCTGACCGGTGTCGTCGGCAAGGCGCAGGGCCTCCTCGTCGCCTGGCCCCTCGGCGAGCAGGGCGGTGCCGCGCTCGCAGACGTGCTCCTCGGGAGGGCCGAGCCGGGCGGGAGGTTGGCGGTGACGCTCCTTCGGGCCACGGGCCAGGTGCCCCTGCACGCCAGCCACCGCTCCGGAGGCGCGGAGTCGGTGTTCTACGGCGACTACACGGACTGCGCGCGCACACCGCTCTTCAGCTTCGGCCACGGGCTCGGCTACACGACCTTCCGCTACTCCGATCTCGAGGTGCGCTCCGGAGACACCTCTTCGCCCGTGCAGGTCGCCGTGACGGTGACCAACACCGGGGCAAGGGAGGGTGAGGAGGTCGTCCAGCTCTACTCGAGCGACCTGGTGGCCTCCGTCGCGCGCCCGAGCGCCTCCCTGATCGGGTTCGCTCGGGCGAGACTGCAGCCCGGCGAGGCTGCCCGGGTGCGCTTCGACGTCCACCCGAGCCGGCTCGCGTTCTACGACGAGGACATGCAGTTCGTGGTCGAGCCGGGCCGGTTCCGTTTCGCCGTCGGGGCCTCCTCCGCCGACATCCGCGAGCAGGCGGAGGTCGAGCTGACCGGTCCGGTGCGCCGGTACTCGCAGCGGTCGATCATCGCCGTGAGGTCGGAGATCGCCCCCCTGGCCGAAAGGGCGCGCTGATGCCGTGGCTTCGGCCGCAAAGCGCCCTCCTCCCCGCCCGGGCCGGCGGCCCTGGCGGTGCCGGGTGACCCCGGAGCAGCGCCCGCCCTTGGTGCTCTGGTACGAAGGGCCGGCGACGGAGTGGTCTGCGGCGCTGCCCATCGGCAACGGGAGGCTCGGGGCGATGGTGCACGGGTCGGTGCCCGGGGAGCTGCTGGACCTCAACCTGGACGACCTTTGGTCAGGCAAACGGCTCGAGGGCGATCGCCCAGGTTCCTGGCGCCACCTTCCGGCGCTTCGAGAGGCCGTGCTCGTCGAGGAGGACTACGCTCGGGCCGAGGAGCTGGCCAAGGAGCTGCAGGGCCCGTTCAACGAGTCCTTCCAGCCGCTCGGGTCGCTTCGGGTCGAGCTGGCCCACGAAGGCAGCGTCGACGGCTACCGCAGGGAGCTCTCCCTCCGCGACGCCTGCGTGAGGACCGAGTACCGGCTCGGAGGCTCGCACTATGCGCGTGAGGGGTTCGTCTCGGCGGTGGACGACGTGCTCGCGCTGCGGCTGACCGTCGACTGCCCGGGGGGCCTACGGGCGAGCGTCCGCATCGAGAGCGTCCACCCAGGCGGGTGCCGGGCGGACGGGGGGCGGCTGGTGCTGAGGGGACGCGCCCCCGCGCACGTCGTGCCGCACTACCTCCCGAGCGCCGAGCCCGTCGTCTACGACGACAGCACTGGCTTGATCTTTTGCGCGGCCCTCGTCGTGGGTTGTCCCTCCGGCGGCGAGGTCGTCGTGACGAGCGAGGGGGTAGAGGTCCAAGATGCCCAGGAGATCGTGGTCCTCTTGTCCGCCCAGAGCGGGTTTCGCGGCTACGCCGAAGAGCCCGAGCGAGACTGGACGGCCCTGGAGCGCAAGTGCCAGTCGCGCCTCGACAACGCTGTCGAGACGGGCTATGACGCGCTGAGGTCGAAGCATGTGCGGGAGCACCGGCGCCTGTTCGAGCGCGTAGAGATCGAGCTGCACGACGGCGGCGAGCCGTCCCTTCCCACCGACCGCAGGATCGAGGCGTTTCGTGCGGGGAGCCCCGACGCGCCCCTCTTCGCCCTCTACGCGCAGTACGCGCGCTACCTGCTCGTCTCCAGCTCCCGGCCAGGGGGACAGCCCGCCAACCTGCAGGGCCTCTGGAACAACGACGTCCGCCCCCTATGGAGCGGCAACTTCACGACCAACATCAACGTGCAGATGAACTACTGGCTCGCCGAGGTTGCCAACCTCGAGGAGTGCCACCTTCCCCTCATCGACCTCGTGCGAGACCTCGCGGAGGCGGGGCGCAGCACCGCCCGCGCCTGCTACGGCTGCGGAGGATGGGTCGCCCACCACAATGTCGACCTGTGGCGGAGCACCTGGCCGGTGGGCGAGGGAAGCTTCCCTCCCGTCTGGGCGAACTGGCCAATGGGCGGCGTCTGGCTCTGCCAGCACCTCTGGGAGCACTTCCGCTTCGGCGGGGACAGGGAGTTCCTGGCCGAGACGGCCTACCCGATCATGCGCGAGGCGGCCGAGTTCGTGCTCGACTTCCTCACCGAGCGGCGAGACGGCCTGTTGACCACCTGTCCTTCTACCTCCCCGGAGAACAGCTTCGTCACCCCAGAGGGCGATGTGCGGGCGGTCAGCGCGGGCACCACGCTGGATTTGTGGCTCGTGCGGGACCTGCTCCGCCACTGCGTCGAGGCGACCGCCGTCCTCGGGACGGACGCGCAGCTCGCGGGCCGGGCTGCGGCGGCGCTCGGTCGGCTCGCGCCGGTCCCGGTGGGCCCCGACGAGCGGCTGCAGGAGTGGTGGCGCCCCTTCGAGGAGCACGAGCCGGGGCATCGGCACTTCTCGCACCTGTGGGGCCTGTACCCCGGCGAGGAGATCTCGCCCTGGCGCACCCCTGCGCTTGCCTCCGCGGCCCGGCGCTCGCTCGAGGTGCGCCTGGAGCACGGGGCGGGCTCGCCCGGCTGGAGCGCGGCGTGGGCGGCGGGCCTGGCCGCAAGGCTGGGGGACGCCGAGCTGGCGCACGACCTGCTGGCTCGGCTGATCGCAGGCCGGTCCGCGCCGAACCTGTTCAACGGAGGCCGAGGGGGGTTCCAGATCGACGGGAACCTCGGCGGCGGGGCGGC
>JAJYNS010000057.1:0-2088 GCA_021786195.1 Actinomycetes bacterium
CGGACGGCGTCGTGCTGGTCCAGTGGAGGTCGACAATCCTGGTGACGTCCTGCACAAACAGCTGTGAGGGGAAATGGGGCCAGGAGAACAGTTGGTCTACGACGCCGCCTTCGTCAATGTAGAGGTGCGGGCGTGGCTGGCTCACGGCAGTCTGCGGGCTTCGTCGCACCAGGATCGTCCCCCCTGCCCCCACTGCGACGCAGGCCACCGGGGGGGTGGTCATGTCGGGGCAGCTCAGCCCGAGTAGATCGGCCCTGGTGGGGGAGGTCTCCTTTGCCCATGTCCTGCCGCCGTCGCCGCTCCGGATCAACGTCCCCCGGTCGCCCACTGCCCAGGCGAGTCCGTCGGCGGGCGCCCCAGCAAGGACCGACACGGCCCGCAACGGTGGCAGCGCGCCCTCGGCTGGCGAGGTCGCTGGCACCCAGGAGGCGCCGCTGTCGAAGGTCACGTAGATACGGCTGGCGGCCAGGATGTCGTCGGTCCCGACGGCGATGCAGTGGCTGTGGCCGTTGGCCGAGGCAGGGCCACAGGCCACCGAGGTGAAGTACCCCGCCCCGAGGCTCACGGTGTTGGACCAGCCCGGCCTCTGGTAGTCGAACTGGTCGTAGATGTTGCCCCCGCCCCCCACGGCGAAGTGCTCGTCGGCGTTGCCCACCGCTACGCCCCGCAGGCAGGCGTTGGGGGGCCCTCCTGGACCGCACTTGGAACCGGGCGGGCCCAGGATCGTGATGAGGCGCCAGCCGTTGCCCCCAAACGCCGGGTCGTACTCGGCGGCCACGGCGGTCCCGACTGCCCAGCAACGCCCGTAGTCGACCTGACAGGCCACAGCGCTGAACGGGTCGCTCGTGAGGCCCGTGGCCTCGGATACCCAGGGGAGGCCGTTCTTTGTGAAAAGTATTGCCCCCTGGTCGCCGACCGCCCAGCACCACAGCGGGACCCGGGCCCCTGGGAGGGTGAGGGGCAGGCACGTGACCCCGTGCAGGTCTACCTTGACAGGAGAGGCCTGCAGCGACCAGGTGAGCCCAGCGTTGGAGGAAAACAGGATCGTGCCACTATCCCCCACCGCGTAGCAGTAGCCGGTGTGCACGCCCCCCGGCCCAGTGCCAGGGACGCAGGAAACGGAGTTCAGGGTCTGAGCGGTCGGGGACGGCTCACTTGCCCACAGCGGTGCCGGCCGCGAAGACCCGTAGTTGAACAAGGTGGTGGCGGCAGCCCCGGCGCCAGTCAGTAAGAGCAGGTCATAACTACCCTGCGGTAGCGCGTTGGAGGCGAAAGCCACGGTCGTGGCCGACCAGGACAGGACCTTGGCTCGGTATACGGGGCCCGAAGACGTGACCCTGTAAGCGACGAGCGAGACGGTGCCCGGCTTCGAGCCAAAGTTGCGCCCGTAGGCGACGAAGTTGGGCGTGCCGTTGGCGGCCACTGCCACCTTGGCGACGGCCGGCGCGTGGGCGGGCGAAGTCAAGGACGGGGGTGCGACCTCCCAGGTGCCGTACGTGCACTGGGCGCCCTGTAGCCCGTTGTGCACGAAGAGCTGTCCGTCGAAGGAGAACACGTTGAGGCTCGTCTTGTCGAGGCACTGGTAGGGAGAGCCGGCCACCCCGACGTGCAAGGTGGCTGTGCCTACGACCCGGGCAGCGATGTCTTCCATGGTGATGTTGTCGAGGTGGATCAGGCCGACCGTTTGGCCCGCACGCGGCCCTGCGGTCAGCGTCGCGGTGTAGGGCCAAAGAGGCGCGGCCCCGGCGTCTTGCATGCCTGCCTGGCCGCCGGCGACCAAAGACACGCTGGTGACCAACGCGCTGAGGGGCAACAGCCCCCTTCGGGCGAACAGCTGCTCGAACTTGTGAACCTTCGGGAGGCTCACTCTCACCTCTTGTCTCCTCGAGCTCTGGCCGGCCTCCGCACGCTGGTCCTGACCGTCCCTGATGGTAACCGTTCAGGCCTTTCAACGGCATGAATCGAAGCTCTGCCCGGCGCGTTCGCGAGATCACACGGAAGTTGCTCGACTTGCCGGCGTGCCGGGGGCATCTCATCAAAGAAGCCGTCCTACGAGGAGCTGAGCGAGGAGGTCGTCTCGCCGGGGGC
>JAJYNS010000057.1:2502-21187 GCA_021786195.1 Actinomycetes bacterium
CAGTTCCGCATGAGACCGGAGCTGCTCCCGGTCGGGACCTTCCGGCGCGTGACCTCCCCTCACTGTGCCACTGACACGACGGTGCCACGGGCACCGGGACCGCGATGCGAGGTCGAGCTACCGGCAGGTGCCGGACGGCGACATCGCCGAGACCGGGCTTCCAGCGGCCCGGCGGCTCGAGACCGGGCTCGCCCGCCAGGAGCTTTGGGGTGCGGACCAGGTGGCCGGGCCGTAGGAGGCGTGGCCGGCCGCCGGCGGGCAGACTGGCGCGGTGACCGACCTCACCCCCTCGGCCGGCCAGCGAGGCGCCGGGCTCCTCGGCGCTCAGGCCGCCGGCCCCTTCGACTTCCACGCCTACCAGGCCGCGGCCGTGCGCACGGCGTCGCTCGTGCGGGCGGACCACCCGGTCATATACCCGACCCTCGGGCTCGTCAACGAGGCCGGCGAGGTCGCCGGCAAGATCAAGAAGATCTTCCGGGACCGCGGCGGGGCGATCACCGACGCCGACCGGGCGAGCCTTGCCGCGGAGCTCGGGGACGTGCTGTGGTACCTCTCGGAGATCTGCACCCGGCTCGACCTGCGGCTCGAGGACGTCGCCAGGGGCAACATCGCCAAGCTCGCCGACCGGGCCTCCCGGGGCGTCATCGGCGGCGACGGCGACGACCGCTGAGCGGACAGGGCATGAGAGCCACCCGCCGCTTCACCGTCCGGCCGCGCCTGCCGGAGCCCCTCGCGCCGCTCGGCCGGCTGGTGATGAACCTCCGCTGGACCTGGCGACCGGAGGTGATCTCGCTGTTCGAGCGGGTCGACCCGGAGCTGTGGGCGCGCTGCGAGGGAGACCCCGTGCGCCTCCTCGGCAGCGTCGGCGTGGTGCGCCTGGACGAACTGGCCCGAGACGCCGGCTTCGTCTCGGCGCTGGAGCGGGCGGTGGAGGACCTCGAGCGCGAGCTGCGCTCCGATCGCTGGTACCAGGAGCTGGCGGGTGCCAAGCCCTCGGCGATCGGGTACTTCTCGATGGAGTACGGCCTCAGTGCAGTCCTGCCGCAGTACTCCGGTGGCCTCGGGATCCTCGCCGGCGACCACCTCAAGGCGGCGAGCAACCTCGGGGTCCCCGTCGTCGGCGTCGGGCTGCTCTACCGCCGCGGCTACTTTCGCCAGGCGCTGTCGGAGGACGGCTGGCAGGTCGAGCGCTACCCGGCGATGGACCCCGCCGGCCTGCCGATCTCCAGGGTGGCGGCCGAGGACGGCGAGCCGCTTGTCGTGAGCGTCGCCCTTCCCGGCGAGCGCACGCTCCACGCCGCCGTCTGGACGGTCGAAGTCGGCCGGGTCCCCCTGCTGCTGCTCGACTCCGACCTCGAGGAGAACGACGACGACCTGAGGTCGGTGACGGATCGCCTCTACGGCGGGGGATCGGAGCACCGCCTGCGCCAGGAGATGCTGCTCGGGATCGGAGGGGTGCGCGCCGCCGAGGCCTACGCCGCGCTGAGCGGGCAGGACCCGCCGGAGGTCTTCCACTGCAACGAGGGCCACGCCGGCTTCCTCTGGATGGCTCGGGCGGGCTCGCTGGTCGCGCCCCCGCCCGAGGGAGAGGGCCTCGACTTCGACGAGGCGCTCTGCGTCGTACGCGCCGGCACGGTGTTCACCACCCACACGCCGGTCGACGCGGGGATCGACCGGTTCCCCGTCTCCCTCGTCGAGTCCCACCTACGGCCGGAGGCCGAGCGCCTGGGGCTCCCGCTCGAGCGCATCCTGGCGCTTGGGGCCGAGGCCGATCCCTCGGTGTTCAACATGGCCCACATGGGCCTGAGGGTTGCCCAGCGCTCGAACGGCGTCTCCCGGCTCCACGGCCGGGTGAGCAGGGAGATGTTCCGGGGGCTGTGGCCCGGGTTCGAGCCGGACGACGTGCCCATCGGCTCGGTCACCAACGGTGTGCACGGACCGACCTGGACCGCGCCGGAGGTACTGGCCCTCTCGCCGGACTCGGGGGACGAGGAGCTGTGGGCGGTGCGCACCGGCCTCCGCAGGCGCCTGGTGGCGGAGGTGCGCCGTCGGCTGGAGGCCTCCTGGCGCACGCGAGGGGCGGTGCCGGCGAGCCTCGGGTGGATCGCCGAGGCCTTCGACCCCGAGATCCTGACGATCGGCTTCGCCCGCCGCGTCCCCGCCTACAAGCGGCTCACGCTGATGCTGAGAGATCCCGAGCGCCTCGAGCGGCTCCTCCTCGACCCGGACCGGCCGCTCCAGATCGTCGTCGCCGGCAAGGCCCATCCGGCCGACGAGGCCGGGAAGGCGCTCGTGCAGCAGATGGTCCGGTTCGCGGACCGCTCCGAGGTGCGGCACCGGATCGCTTTCCTCCCCGACTACGACATGGCGATGGCCAAGGCGCTCTATGCCGGATGCGACGTGTGGCTGAACAACCCTCTGCGCCCGCTCGAGGCGTGCGGGACGTCGGGGATGAAGTCGGCGTTGAACGGCGGGCTCAACCTCTCCGTGAGAGACGGCTGGTGGGACGAGCTCGCCGACGGCCGCAACGGCTGGGTGGTCCCCTCGGCCGACGTTGCCGACGCCGAGCTGCGCGACGACCTCGAGGCGGCCGCGCTCTACGACCTGCTCGAGGGCCCGGTGCGCAGCCGCTTCTACGAGCGGGGGCGCGACGGCGTGCCCCACCACTGGGTCTCGATGATCCGCCACACGCTCTCGACGCTCGGCCCGAGGCTCCAGGCGACCCGGATGGTCGAAGAGTACGTGACCGGCTACTACGTGCCTGCGGCGAGGTCGCTGCGGGAGCTGTGCGCCGACGGCTGCTCCGGCGCCCGAGAGCTCGCGGCCTGGAGCCGGAAGGCGAGGGACGCGTGGAGCTCGGTGAGAGTGGCCCACGTCCAGTCGAGCACGGGCGACCAGGTGCCGCTGCTCGGCGGTGAGGTGGCCATCCGGGCGGTCGTCGATCTCGACGGCCTGGACGAGTCGGAGGTCGACGTCGAGGTCGTCTACGGACCGGTCGACGACCTGGACGAGGTCGATGCGCACGGCGTCGTCCACCTCGAGCTACGCGAGGACGGCGAGGGAGCCGAGCGCGCCTACGAAGGCGTGGTCCCGCTCACCACGCCCGGCTCATTCGGCTACGCCGTGCGCGTCCTCCCACGTCACCGGCTGCTCGCGAGCCCCGCAGAGCTCGGTCTCGTCGCCCGGGCCGACCCGGACGGGCCCGACCCGGACGACAACGGCACGCCCCGGGGATGAGCTCGGGGTCTGCCGCGAGGCGGCCACCAGGGCAAGCTCGCTCCTGATTGGTTAACCTGCTCCCCCGTGCTTGCCGCCAGGCGCCTCGCCGCCGTCGTGGGCTGCGCCGCCGGCCTGCTCGGAGCTCTTGCCGGGCCCCTCGTCGTCCTGCCCGGGGTGGCGGCCGCAGGCGCAGGCTCGGACCGGACGACCATCCACCGGCTCGAGCAGCGCATCGCCGGCGAGGGAGCTCGCACCCAGGCGCTCGTCGCCCGCTACGACGCGGTCGTCGCCCGTCTCGCCGCGATCGACCGTCGGATCGCGGCGGACTCCGCCCGCCTCCGGGCCGAGCGCCTCGCCGACCGGCGGGCCACGGCCTGGTTGCGCCACGTGGCGGTCGCCGCCTACGTCAGTGCCTCGAGCGGTGGCACGGGCGCGCTCTCGGCGGCGAGCGGCTCGATGCTCGCCGTGCAGCAGGTCTACGTGGATGCCGCCGGCGGCAGCCTCGAGTCAGCGACCACGGCCGTGGTCGACGCCAGGCATCGCAGCTTCGTGCTCGGCAGGACCCTCGCCGCCGAGCGGGCGAGCACGCTGAGCACGCTCGCGGCCCTCCGCCGTGCCAGGGCGGCCGCGGACCTGGCGACCTCGGCCGACGAGACCCTGCTCGGCCACGTGAGACGGCAGCTCCTCGCGCTCGTCGCCTTGGCGAACCAGCGGCGCGAGCAGGCTGCGGAACGGGCGCTCGCCGCCCAGGCGGCGAGCCTGGCGACCGCCGGGCCGATCTCGCCCCCCTCCCGTCCGGCTGTGGTCACGCCGGGGAGCTACGCGGACCCCTTCCGGGCAGTGTCGGCCCTGTCGCCGGAGCGGATCGACCAGGGCGTGGACTACAGCGGGTTCGGCCCGGTCTACGCCCTGGGCGACGGCGTGGTGCTGAGCACGGTGAACGGCGGCTGGCCGGGCGGCACCTTCATCACCTACCGCCTGACCGACGGTCCGGCTCAGGGCCTCGTCATCTACGTCGCCGAGGACCTCAACCCGACGGTGCAGGTCGGAGAGACCGTGACCCCGACCACCGTGATCGGCCAGATGTACGAAGGTCCCGACGGCATCGAGACGGGCTGGGCCGATCCGACGGGCGACGGCAACACGATGGCCGCCGACTACGGCCAGTTCAACGGGTGGAACGTGACCGCCTTCGGCGCCAACTTCTCCCAGCTGCTCCAGTCGCTCGGCGCCCCGGGCGGCGTCGCCGACTCCGCGGTGGCCGGGGCACTGCCCTCGAGCTGGCCCTCCTGGTGAGGTCCCGGGCGCGCGCCGCCTGGAGCCACGCGCCCCTACGATCTGCGAGATGTCGCGAGGGGCGCTCGAGGCATGGCGCGCCTATGCCGTCCTCGACTTCGTGCCGGCCCGTCCTCGACCTGGCTGGGGGCGCCTCGTCCTGGCGAGTGCCGTGGCGCTCTCCGGCTCGCTCGGGGCCGCCGCGGCGCTGGTCGCCGCCGGGGAGGCCCTGTTCCCCTCGACGAGGGGCTTCTCGCACTTCCGGGCCTCGGACTACTTGACGCTGACGGTCCTCGGCGTGCTGGCCGCCTGCTCGGCCTGGCCGGTCGCGGCGAGGCTCTCCTCCGTCCCACGCCGGCTGTTCTTCGCGCTCGCCTTCCCGGTCATGTTCTTGCTCTGGCTTCCCGACCTCGGGCTGCTCGCCGCGGGCACGCCGCCAGAGGGGGTGGCCGTGCTCATGGCGATGCACCTCGCCGTCGCGCTGGTGACCTACAACGCGCTCGTGCGGCTCGCGCCGGCCGGGCCCCGCCGACCGGCGGCGGGGCGGGGTGCGGCCGGCCGGGGCGGGCCAGCGGGGCACGGCTCGCAGGCCCTGGCGGGCGGACGAGGCGTCAGGAGGTAGCCGGCTTCGTCCCCCGCACCACGGCGGCCTCGTTCACCACCGGGACGGCGGTCACGTCGACGAAGCCGGCGCGCTCGAGCATCGCCACCCAGGCGTCCATCGGGATCGGGCGCTCCTGGACCCTGAAGACGAACCGGCCCGCGTTCTTCACGATCCTCCACCAGCCGCCGGGCCCCTTGCGGAGCATGAGGGCGACCTTCGAGGCGATGATCGCCCGGTCCCGCGCCGCTCCTCCCCGGCCGAACATCATGTCGCCGACGACGAACCGGCCGCCGGGGCGCAGCCAATCGGCGGCCTTGCGGACGGCGGCCTCCTTGTCCGGGTCTCGCAGGTGGTGGAGCACGTAGTTCGACACGACGAGGTCGACCGAGCCGGGATCGAACGCGAGCTGCTCGATCGCCTCGGCCCGGCCGACGACGTTGCTGAGCCCGCTGGCTCGGGCGTGCTCCTCGAGCAGGGCGATCATCGCCGGGCTGACGTCGACGCCCACGACCTCTGCCACCGACGGCGCGATGCGCAGGGCGAGCTGGCCGGAGCCGCACCCGAGGTCGACTACCCGCTCCCCCGGGCCGGGCGTGGCCTCGGCGACGACCCGCTCGACGACGCGAGCCAGCCCCGGGTTCTCCGCCGCCTGGCGGTCCCAGGAGCTCGCGTTGCGGTTCCAGAACCTCCTCTGGCGGGCGATGTTCGCGCGGGCGCCCCCGGGCGGCTCGCCACTCGCGCCCCTCCCCTTCCCGGAGCCGCTCACGGGGTGCCGGGCTCGAAGGTGTAGCGGTAGCCGAGCCGGGGCGAGGCGATCGCGCCGACGACTCGGCCGTGGACCTCGACGCCGAGGTCGCGCACCTCGGCCGCGACGGTGACCGTCGAGCTGCCGCTCAGCGCGAAGGAGGTCGGGCGGGCGCTCGGCTGGAGGGTTTCGGCGGCATAGAGCCGCCCGGAGCCGGCCGGTTCCTCGACGGTCACCCAGCAGGGGTGGTCGGGCAGCGTCTCGACCAGCACCTGGTAGGAGGTCGCCCCGACCGCGTAGGTCGCCCCGGTGGTGCCCTCGGAGACGAGGTGGAAGCCCGCAGGGCCCGTGCCGCCCGTCCGGCTGGCGGCGCCCCGGGCCGGGGCAGCCGGGCGAGCCGGCCTCGAGGGGCCCGCGGCCGAGGGCGTGCGACGGAGGAAGTCGAGCCAGCCGGGGTGCTCGTGCTCGACGAGCACGCCGAACAGGAGCAGGACGAGGACGAGGACGAGCAGCCAGACCACAAGGCGGAGCACGTAGGGCGCGCTCCGTCTCGCTCGCCTGGCGCCTTCTTCGAGCTCCCGCCGCTCCGAGGGGACCGCCGGCAGCTCCTCGGTGATGACCCGCCCCGCCGGCCACTGCGCCGAGCGCCCGCCGGCCGGGTCCGCCCGAGCCGGGTCCGCCCGGGAGGCGGGCTGCTTCGCCGTCACCCTCCGCCCTAGGCCGGTCGCGCCGGCGGCCGACCGCCCCTCGGGCGCAGGCCCGGGCGCCGCCTTGGGGCCGGGCTCGCCGGAAGCTGCCCCGGGCGCGACCGTGCCGGCCCCGGCGCCCTCGGCCGTCGCCGTCCCGGCAGGCGCCCTCGGAGGGCTCGAGGGCCTCCTCATCTCACGCCCACCTTGGGCAGCCATGCGGCGCCGACGACCCCTCGCCCGGTGTGGACCTGCATGGCGAGGCTGAAGCCGGAGACGAAGTCGACGCCTCCGAGCAGCTCCTCGAGACGGCGGGCGAGCTCGGGGGAGTCGGCGTGGAACACCGTCGAGCGCTCGGTCCCCCCGGGTGCCCCCCGCCGGTAGGCGCGGCGGATCTCCTGAAGGGAGGCCTCGGCGTCCTCGGCGGTCCCGAGCGGCTCGACCACGCCGTCGTGCATCCTGAACACGCTGCGCGCCCCGTCGGGTGCGCCCGGACCGAGCACGTCCTCGGGCACGGGGCCGCTCCGCCGGATCGGGGCGAGCGTCTCGAGGGAGGCGACCAGCTCCACCCTCCGGGCGGCCTCCTCGACCGCAGCGACGACGGCGTCGAGGTCACCCTCCCGGCGGGCCACCTCGGCCCCGGCGAGCACGACGAGCGCCTGGCCGGCTGCGGCCGTCCGGGCGTCCACGGCGACGGCCCGCCGGTCGGCGAGGCCCGCGGCGAGGGAGGCGTTGCGGAACATGTCGGCGAACTCGATCGCCGGAGTGACCAGGACGGCGGCGTCCGAGCCGGACCCCTCGACCGCCGCCAGGTACTCTGTCACGAAGGGGCGGCTCGCGCCGCTGAGCTCCTCCTCCTCGGCGGCGGCCGAGATGGACCAATCCGCGAGGACCCCGGGACCGGTCGATGCTCGTTCCTCGGGCAGGTAGATGCTTATGGGGAGCACCCGGATCCCGAGCTCCTCGGCGAGGGCCGGGGGAAGGCACGTGCTCGAGTCGGTGACGAGCGCGACGCGACCCACGAGCGGAACGATATCGGCCGGGCCGGCCCAGGACGCCGACCGCCGGGGCCTGCCCCTGCGCTTCACGATGTCCGAGCTCGTCCAACGCACGGGCGCCCCCGCCGCGACGATCCGCTACTACCTCAGCGTGGGCCTCCTGCCGCCCCCGGTCAAGGTGGCCTCGAACCGCTACCTCTACGACGAGCGGCACGTGGAGCTCGTGAGGATCGTCCGGCTGCTGCGCGAGCGCCGGGGCCTCTCGCTGGAGGCGATCGGCCGGGTGCTGCCGGAGATGCTGCCCGACCTGCTCGGAAGGCCGAGCGGCGTGTTCCGGGCCGAGATGTGGGGCGACGTGCTGTCGCCGGGGGCGGCCGGCGCCTCGACACGCGAGCGGATCGTCGAGATCGGCGCCGAGCTGTTCAGCCGCCGGGGCTACGCCGAGGTGACCGTCGACGACGTCTGCAGGGCGGCCGACATGGCGAAGGGCTCCTTCTACCGGCAGTTCACCTCGAAGGAGGAGCTGTTCCTCGCCGTCGCAGGAGCGGTGACCCGAGAGCTCTCCCGGACGCTCGGCGACCTCGCCGCTCGGGGGCCCCAGGAGGTGGAGCGGGTCGTCGAGGCCCTCGCGACGGCGATGATGCCCCGCCTCGCCGTCGTCTTGGACCTCACCTCGCTCGCTGCCCAGCGCCGGACCGGCTACGCGGCCGCGCTGAGCGCCCTGGTCTCGGCGCTCGGCGAGGCGCTGCGCCCCGTGCTGGGCGGTGCCGGCGGCGAGGCCGACGAGGTGGTGGCCAGGGCCGTGTTCGAGGCCGTCCGGCGCGTCGTCGACACCGTCGGCATCGACACGGCCCCGTCATTGACGCCCCTTGCCGGGTCTGCGAGGATGACCCACGAGTAGCGAAGGTGACCAGCGAGTCACTGTCACTTCGCGTGAGGGGTCCCACGCAGGGGCGGCCCGACGACCGAGGAGGACGACGTGGACGAAGCCGACCTGAGCGCGTACCCGTTGCTGTCCCGCATCTCCTCGCCCGCCGACGTGAAGTCGCTCTCGCTCGAGCAGTGCTCGGCGCTCGCAGAGGAGATGCGGGCCTTCATCGTCGACGCGGTGACAAGGACCGGCGGCCATCTCGGCTCCAACCTCGGGTCCGTCGAGGTGACGATCGCGCTCCACCGCGTCTTCGACTCGCCCAGCGACGTGCTGCTGTTCGACACCGGCCACCAGGCCTATGGTCACAAGCTGTTGACGGGCAGGGCCCGCGGCTTCGCGAGGCTGCGCCAGGAGGGGGGACTGTCCGGCTACCCCAACCGGGCCGAGTCGGTCCACGACGTGATCGAGAACAGCCACGCCTCGACCGCGCTCAGCTACGCCCACGGTATCGCCACCGCGCTTCGCGCCCGGGGAGAGGAGCAGGCTCGCCATGTCGTCGCGCTCGTCGGCGACGGGGCGCTTACGGGCGGGCCCGCCTACGAGGCGCTGAACAACCTCGGCAGCTCCGGCAGCAGGGTCTGCATCGTCTTGAACGACAACGGCAGGAGCTACGCGCCGACGGTCTCGAAGCTGTCGGAGTCCCTGACTCAGCTGCGCATGTCCCCGAGCTACGGCGCGCTGAAGAGCCGGGTCGCCAAGGTGCTCGACGAGATACCCGGGCTCGGCCCTCTCGCGGGCCAGACTCTGCGCTCGCTGACGGCGGCGCTGCGAGAGCTGGTCGAGCCCCACGTCTTCTTCGAGGCGCTCGGCATCCGCTACCTCGGTCCGATCAACGGGCACGACGTCGGCGGCGTCGAGCAGGGACTGCTGAGGGCCGCCGCCTACCCCGGGCCGATCGTCCTCCACGTGCTCACCCGCAAGGGCAAGGGCTACGCGCCGGCCGAGGCGGACGAGGTCCAGTGCCTGCACGACATGAAGGCCGCCGAGGGCCGGGGCCACGAGGGCTCGGGCCACGATGCTTGGGGCCACGAGAGCCGCGACTCCGGCGCGCTGTCCGTGGGTCCGCGCTCTCTCGAGGCGAGCTACACCGAGGCCTTCTCTCGCGCCCTGCTCGCCGAGGCCGAGCGAGACGACCGGCTCGTCGCGATCACGGCGGCCATGCCGGGGCCGACGGGGCTCCTTCCCTTCGAAGCCCGCCACCCCGACCGTTTCGTGGACGTCGGGATCGCGGAGGCCCACGCCATGGCTGCGGCCGCCGGGATGGCCTTCGCCGGGCTGCACCCCGTCGTCGCCATCTACTCGACCTTCCTCTCCCGTTGCTTCGACCAGGAGAACCTGGACGTCGGGCTGCACGGGGCGCCGGTCGTGATCTGCGCCGACCGGGCAGGCATCACCGGGGACGACGGCCCGAGCCACCACGGGATCCACGACCTCGTCCTCGGGCTGTCCGTGCCGGATCTCGCCATATTCGCCCCCTCCGAGCCTGCAGAGATCGCCCCGATGCTCTCGGCCGCCCTGGAGCTGCGCCGGCCGGCGTTGATCCGGTACCCGAAGACGCCCTGCGCAGAGCGCCTCGGTGCCCCCGGCGCCGGCCTGTCCTCGCGCCGGCTGCGCTCGGGCGACGGCGCGGTCGTGATCGTCGGCGTCGGCAAGCTCGCCCATGCCTGCCTCGAGGCGGCCGGCCTGCTGGGCCTCGAGGGGGTCGAAGCCACCGTCTACGACCAACGGGTCGTCCGCCCCGTCCCCCCGGAGCTGCTCGAGGCATGCCTCGGGGCGCGCCTCGTCGTCACCGCCGAGGACGGCCTCGTGCTCGGCGGTGCCGGCCAGCATCTCGCCGCCTCGCTCGACGCCGAGGCGGAGCGGCGGGGCGTCCCGACGCCGGCCTGCCTCCACCTCGGCGTGCCGGCGAGGTACATCCCGCACGGGAAGCCCGACGTCATCCTGGCGAGGCTCGGTCTCGACGCGCACGGGATCGCGGCCGCGACGCTGCGCCGGATCGAGCGCCTCGACCGGATCGGCGGGCAGTCGGCCCCCCGGGCTGAGCCGCGCCCGGTGGGTTCTTCGTCGAGCATCGGCGGGGCCAGGGGAAGGGTGGCGCGGTGAGCAGCACCTCGGTAGCCGAGGCGCCGCAGCTCGAGGTCGCCGGCGTCCTGGCCAAGTCCCGCGAGGAGAACTTCACGGTCGCCTCGAGGCTGCTCCCCGGCCGGCTTCGGGCGCAGCTTCGCGCCGTGTACGGCTTCGCCCGCCTGGTCGACGACGTCGGCGACGTCGCGGCCGGTGACCGGGAGCGCCAGCTCGACTGGGTCGAGGCGGAGCTGACCCGGGCCTTCGAGGGGCGTGCCAACCACCCGATCTTCCTCGCCGTCCAGCACTGCGTCGCCGAGGTCGGCCTCGACCGCCGGCCCTTCGACGACCTCGTCGCCGCCAACCGGCAGGACCAGCGAGTGCGCCGCTACCCGACCTACGCCGACCTCGAGGCCTACTGCGCGCTCTCTGCGAACCCGGTCGGCCGCCTCGTGCTCGCGATCCTCGGTCGCCGGGACCCGCTCGCCGTCGAGCTCTCCGACCGTGTCTGCACCGGGCTCCAGCTCGTCGAGCACTGGCAGGACGTCGCGGAGGACCTGGGGAGGGGGCGGGTCTACCTTCCCCTGGAGGACCTCGACCGCTTCGAGGTGACCGAGTCCCAGCTTGCCGCGCCCTCGGCCTCCCCGGCCTTCCGCCGCCTGATGGCCTTCGAGGTCGGGCGGGCGAGGGAGCTCCTGCGCTCCGGCGCACCGCTCGTCGGGCTGCTCGCCCCGGCCGGGCGAGTCGCCGTCGCCGGGTTCCTCGGCGGGGGGCTGGCGCAGCTCGAGGCCATCGAGCGGCACGGCTACGACGTGCTCGCCCACCGGGTGAAGGCGTCCAAGGGCGCGGTGGCGGCTCGCGCCGCGGCGCTGGCTTGCGGGCGCGAGCCGAGATGACCGCCGGCTTGGCGTCCGGGCCGCAGGCGGTGCGCGCCGGCGACCTCTCGGCGGCCTACTCGAGGTGCGAGGAGATCACCCGCCTCGAGGCGAAGAACTTCGCCTACGGGATCCGGCTGCTCCCCGGTCCCAAGCGCAGGGCGATGTCCGCCCTGTACGCCTTCGCCCGGCGGGTTGACGACGTAGGGGACGGCCCGGGATCGTCGAGCGAGAAGCTCGTGGCCCTCGCCGGCATCCGCAGCCAGGTGGAGCGCCTCGGCGGCGGCTGTGCCGGGGACGACCCGGTGCTGCTCGCCCTCGAGGACGCCTGCGAGCGCTTCCCGATCCCGAGGGGCGCGCTGCTCGAGCTCGTCACCGGCTGCGAGATGGACTGCCGCCAGCAGGGCTACCAGACCTTCGAGGACCTCGCCGTCTACTGCCGATGTGTCGCCGGGTCGATCGGCCGCCTCTCCGTCGGGGTCTTCGGGAGCAGCGACCCCGGGCGCGCCTCGGAGCTGTCCGACACGCTCGGCGTCGCGCTCCAGGTCACGAACATCCTGCGCGACGTCGTCGAGGACCGTGACGTGATGGGCCGGGTCTACCTGCCGGCGGAGGACCTCGCCCGCTTCGGGTGCGCCGAGGACGCGAGCGGCCCCTTACCCGCCCTGTGCGACCTTCTCCGGTTCGAGGCGAGCAGGGCGCGGGAGCGCTACGCGGAGGGCCTGGGGCTGCTCGACCTCCTCGACCGCCGCTCACGTGCCTGCGTCGGGGCGATGGCCGGCATCTACCGGCGGGTCCTCGAGCGCATCGAGCGGGACCCTCTGTCGGTCCTGGACCGCCGAGTCTCGCTGCCGACCTGGGAGAAGGCGTGGGTCGCGGCGCGCAGCCTGGCGGGGGCGAGCTCGTGAGCGCTCCCCGGGCCGTGGTCGTCGGCGGAGGGCTGGCAGGGCTCAGCGCCGCGCTGACCCTCGTCGACGGCGGGGCCGAGGTCGTCCTCCTCGAGGCTCGGCCGCGCCTCGGCGGGGCGACTTGGTCCTTCCAGCGCAACGGCCTCAGCTTCGACAACGGCCAGCACGTGCACATGCGCTGCTGCACCGCCTACCGGCGCTTCCTCCGCCGGATCGGCTCGGCACAGGACGCGCCGCTGCGCGGTCGGCTCGAGATCCCCGTTCTCCGCCCCGTCCCCGGCGCCGAGCCCGCCGTCGCCTGGCTGCGGCGGGACTCCCTGCCTGCGCCCCTCCAGCTCGGTCGGGCGCTCACCCGCTACCGGCACCTGCGGCCCGCGGACCGGGCGCGCCTCGGGGGCGCGGTCCTCGCCCTGCTCAGGCTCGAGCTGACCGACGCCTCGCTCGACTCGGAGACCTTCGGGTCCTTTCTCGCCCGCCACGGCCAGCGCGCCGCCGCCGTCGAGGCCCTCTGGGACCTGATCGCCTTGCCGACGCTCAACCTGCGCGCCGGCGAGGCCTCGCTAGCCCTCGCGGCCAAGGTGTTCAAGACGGGCCTCCTCACCGAGCCGGACGCCGCCGACCTCGGGTGGGCCCGAGTGCCGCTCGGCCGCCTGCACGGCGACGCCGCCGCCTCGGCGCTGCGGCTCGCCGGGGCCACCGTGAGGCGGCGCTCGAAGGTCGAGGCGATCCCGGTCGGCGCCGGCACCGGCTCGGAGCGGGCGGTCCAGGGAGTCTTCGTCGGAGGGGAGCTGCTCGCCGCCGACGCCGTCGTGCTCGCCGTGCCGCACGAGGCGGCGGCCGACCTCCTGCCGGCGGGCGCCTCCGTGGATCCCGGGGTGGTCGCCGGCCTCGGTCGCTCCCCGATCATCGACGTCCACGTCGTCTACGACCGCAAGGTCTTCGACTACCCGATGGCCGCTGCCCTGGGCTCCCCGGTGCAGTACGTCTTCGACACGACCGAGTCCTCCGGCATGCCCCCGGAGGAGGGCCAGTGTGTGGCCGTCTCGGTCTCCGGCGCCGACGCGGAGCACGGCGAGGCGCCCGCTCGGCTCGTCGAGCGCTACGTCGCCGCGCTCGCCGAGCTGTTCCCCCGTGCCAGGACGGCAAGGGTGGTCGACGCGGTCGTGACCCGGGAGCACAGCGCGACGTTTCGGGCGACTCCGGGGACCGCCCGCCTCAGGCCACGTCCCGACAGTGGGATCCCGGGCCTCTACCTGGCCGGCGCCTGGACCGACACCGGCTGGCCGGCGACGATGGAGGGCGCGGTGCGAAGCGGCATCGCCGCGGGGGCGATGGCCCTCCGGCGCTTCTCGAGGGCGCGGGGCCTCCTCGGAGGCTTGGCGGACCCCGGGGAGGACCTCTCGGAGGAGGGAGTGGCTTGAGCTCGTCACGCAGCCTCGCCCGAGAGGGCGGCCCGCTTGCGGGGGGCTGGGCGCCCCGGCGGGAGGCACCGGAGGTGCTCGGCCGGGCGCGAGCGCTCGTCGGCCCGGCCCTTCGCCGGGCCGTCGGCGCCCTGTCCCCTGAGCTGCGCCCGCTCGCCGAGTACCACCTGGGCTGGCGCGACGCCGACGGCGGCGTCGTCGGCGGGGACGGCGGCAAGGGGATCCGCCCCGCCCTCGCGCTGCTCTCGGCGGAGGCGGCCGGGGCCGACGCGCGAGTCGCCGTGCCCGGAGCGGTCGCGGTCGAGCTCGTGCACAACTACTCGCTCGTCCACGACGACGTCATCGACGAGGACGCGGAGCGGAGGCACCGGCCGACCCTCTGGGTGCTCTACGGCGTGGGGAGGGCGATCATCGTCGGCGACGCGATGGTCGCTCTGGCTCAGCAGGTCGTCCTGTCTCCGGTGGAGACCGGCGTCTGCGACGAGGCGCCCTTCGCCCCGGAGCGCGCGGCGAGAGGCGCCCGCCGCATCGCCGACGCGACGGCGGCGATGATCGCCGGCCAGGCCCTCGACATGGCCTACGAGGCGATCCCTACCGTCGACGTCGCCGACTGCGTGCAGATGGAGGCCGGCAAGACCGGCGCCCTCCTCGGCTGCGCGGCTGCCATCGGGGCCGTCCTCGCCGGCGCGCCCGACGAGATCGCCGGCGCGCTCTCGAGCTACGGGCTCGAGCTCGGGCTCGCCTTCCAGGCCGTGGACGACCTACTCGGCATCTGGGGCGATCCCGTGGCGACCGGGAAGCCGGCGTGGAGCGACCTGCGCCAGCACAAGAAGACCCTCCCGGTCGTCGCCGCCCTCTCCTCGGGGACGGCCCGGGTCGAGGAGCTCGCCGAGCTGCTCGGCCGCGAGCACCTCTCGGAGGAGGAGACCGCCCGCGCCGCGGCGCTGGTCGAGGAGTGCGGCGGTCGGGCCATGACGCTCGAGGAGGCCGACCGGCGCCTGGCTGCGGCGCTCTCGGCGCTCGCCGGCGCCGACCTCGTCCCGAGGGCGGCCGAGGAGCTGGCCGACGTCGCACGGTTCGTCGTGGACCGGGAGTACTGAGCGTGGAGCGACCCGACCTCGTCCCCCCCGAGGAGCACGCCCGAGCCGGCGAGACGCTGGCCAGGGCGCGCAGCCACCTGCTCTCCCTGCAGTCTCCGCAGGGCTGGTGGCGAGGGCTGCTCGAGACGAACGTGACGATGGACGCCGAGGACCTCCTGCTCCGGGAGTTCCTCGGGATCCGGGAGGTCGAGGACACGATCGCCTCCGCCCGCTGGATCCGCTCCCAGCAGCGCGAGGACGGGACCTGGGCGAACTTCTTCGGCGGTCCCGGCGACTTGTCGACGACCGTCGAGGCCTACGTCGCCCTGCGCCTCGCCGGCGACGCACCGGACGAGCCGCACATGCAGCTCGCCGCGAGCTTCGTGCGCGAGAGGGGCGGCATCGAGGCGTCCAGGGTGTTCACCCGGATCTGGCTCGCCCTGTTCGGGCTGTGGCCCTGGCAGGAGCTGCCGGCGCTCCCTCCCGAGCTCGTGCTGCTGCCGCCTTGGGTCCCGTTGAACATCTACGACTTCGGCTGCTGGGCCCGCCAGACCGTCGTGGCGCTGACGATCGTCGCCGCCTACCGGCCGGTGCGCCCCGTCGACTTCGGCGTCGAGGAGCTGCGCTCCGGCCGTCCGCCGAGGCGGCGGCGGGCATCGCTGGTGGACTGGAAGGGCCGGTTCCTGCTGCTCGACCGGCTGCTGCACGGCTACGAGCGGCTCGCGCGCCGGCGCATCGTGCGCTCGACGCTTCGAGAGGCCGCCCTTGCCGCCGCCGAGCGCTGGGTCGTGCGGCGCCAGGAGGCCGACGGCAGCTGGGGCGGCATCCAGCCCCCTTGGGTCTACTCGATCATCGCCCTGCACCTTCGGGGCTACGCGCTCGACCACCCGGTGGTCGCCCGGGCGATCGCCGGCTGGGAGGGCTTCACGGTCCGGCGGGACGGCATGCGGATGATCGAGGCCTGCCAGTCCCCGGTGTGGGACACGGCGCTCGCGACGATCGCGCTGAGCGACGCGGGGGTCCCTGCCGACGACGAGCGGCTGGTGCGCGCCGCGAGCTGGCTTCTCGGCGAGGAGGTGCGCGTCCGGGGGGACTGGGCCGTGCGCCGGCGGGAGGTGCCCACGGGGGGCTGGGCGTTCGAGTTCGACAACGACAACTACCCCGACGTCGACGACACCGCCGAGGTGGTGATGGCCCTGCGCCGGGTCGCGCACCCGGACCAGGCGGCCGTCGACTCGGCCGTTCGGAGAGGCGTGGCCTGGGTGCAGGGGATGGCCTCCCAGGCTGGCGGCTGGGGGGCTTTCGACGCGGACAACCTGCGCGAGATCCTCTACGACCTGCCCTTCTCGGACTTCGGTGCCGTCATCGACCCCCCGAGCGCCGACGTCACCGCGCACGCGATCGAGATGCTCGCCGACGAGCGGAGCGCCGATCCCGCCACGCTGCGCCGGGGCGTGGAGTGGCTGCGGGCCCAGCAGGAGGAGGACGGCGCCTGGTACGGCAGGTGGGGCGTGAACTACGTCTACGGGACCGGGGCGGCGGTCCCGGCGCTCGTCGCGGCCGGGGCGACCCCCGAGGACCCCGCCATCCGCCGGGCCGTCGAGTTCCTGCGGCTCCACCAGAACGACGACGGCGGGTGGGGCGAGGACATCCGTTCCTACGACGACCCGACCCTGCGAGGAGAGGGCGTCTCGACGCCCTCTCAGACGGCATGGGCCCTTCTCGCCCTGGTCTCGGCAGGCGAGGCGGCGAGCGAGGAGGCCCGCCGGGGCGTCGCCTTCCTCGTCGGCACCCAGCGCCCGGACGGCAGCTGGGACGAGCCCTTCTTCACCGGCACCGGCTTCCCCGGCGACTTCTACATCAACTACCACCTCTACCGCCTGTGCTTCCCCGTGACTGCCCTTGGGCGGTGGCTGCGCGCCGTGCGCCCCGGCGGGCGGGCGCCCGAGCCCTCGTCGGCCTTCGAGAGCGCGGCCGCTCGCGACAGGTCGGTCGAGCCGGAGGATGCCGAGGCGAGGCGCAGCGGGCCAGCCCGGCGGCCCGACGAGGCGGCGAGCTCGGGCGATCGCGGAACGGGCACCAAGAGCAGGTCGCGTCGCCGGCGCTCGCCCCGGGACGAGGAGCCCAGCCCGTGAGCGGGCCGAGCCCGGTGCTCCTGGCCCCGCTGCGCCTGGAGGCGCTCGCCGCTCGCCGGGGCGCGCCCGGCTGCAGGGTGGAGCGCCTCGGGATGGGTCCCGGCCGGGCCCAGGCCGCCGCCGCCCGGCTCCAGGGCTCGATCCCACCCGGGTCGCCGGCCGTCGTGCTCGGCGTCGCCGGCGCCCTGGTCGAGGGAGCCCGACCGGGCGAGGTCGTCGTCGCGAGCGAGCTCTCCTCCACCACTGGCGGCTCGAGCGTCCCGCTCCGCTCGGCAGCCGAGGTGGCCGAGCTGCTCTCTCTCGCCGGCCTCTCGGTGCTCCAGGCGCCCGTGGTCTCCTCGCCGACGATCGTCAGCGGCGCGCAGGCCCGGCTCGACGCGGCCTCTGGCGGCGCGGTCGCGGTCGACATGGAGTCGTACTGGTGCCTGCCGCTCTCGGCCGACCGTCCCTTCGCGGTCGTGCGGGTCGTGCTCGACATCCCCGGCCGCGACCTCTGGTCGCCGGCGTCTTTGCCGGCAGCCGCCTTCGCCTTCCGCGCGCTCGTCCGCTCGGCGCGCGCCCTTGCCCGCTGGTCGCCGGCCGGCGCCTTCGAGCCCTACTACCAGAAGGTCGGTGATCTGTGATGGGCATACCCGTCCGGCAGAACCTCGCGATGACTCGTTACCTCATCCGCCAGAGGCTGAAGCGGGCGAAGATGTACCCGCTGATCGTCGAGCTCGAGCCGCTGTTCGTCTGCAACCTCTCCTGCCCCGGCTGCGGGAAGATCCAGTACCCCACCGAGGTCCTGCGCAAGCGCCTCAGCCCGGAGGAGTCCTTCGCCGCGATCGAGGAGAGCGGGGCGCCGATGGTCTCGATCGCAGGCGGCGAGCCGCTGCTCCACCCCCAGATCGGCGAGATCGTCGACGGGCTCATCGCCCGCAAGCGCTTCGTCTACCTCTGCACCAACGCGGTGCTGCTGCGCCGGAAGATCGACCGGTTCAAGCCCTCTCCCTATTTCTCCTGGGTCGTGCACGTCGACGGCCTGGAGGATCGCCACGACAAGGCCGTAGACCGGGAGGGCGTGTTCCGGGAGGCCGTTGAGGCGATCCGAGAGGCGAAGCGAAGGGGCTTCAGGGTGACGACGAACTCGACCTTCTTCTCCACCGACTCCCCGAAGACCGTGAGGGAGGTGCTCGACTTCCTGAACGACGACCTCGGCGTCGACGCGATGATGATCTCCCCCGCCTACGCCTATGAGAAGGCGCCCGACCAGGACCACTTCCTCGGCGTGCGCCAGACCCAGGCGCTGTTCGCCGAGGCGTTCTCGGAGGGGCGGAGGAAGCGCTGGCGCTTCAACCACACTCCGCTGTTCCTGGACTTCCTCGAGGGGAAGAGGGACTTCCAGTGCACCCCCTGGGGCATCCCGAGCTACTCGGTCTTCGGCTGGCAGCGGCCCTGCTACCTCATGGCTGACGGCTACGCCGAGACGTACAAGGAGCTGCTCGAGACGACCGACTGGGAGAAGTACGGGCGCGGACGGGATCCCCGCTGCGACAACTGCATGGCGCACTGCGGCTACGAGCCGACGGCCGTCGCGGCCACGACGAGGTCGCTCAGGGAGTCGCTGCGGGCGGCCCTCGGGACGCACTGAGGGGCCTACCATGGTGCTGCCGTGACCGAGCGGCGGAGGGGCTGTAGCTCAGCTGGTCAGAGCGACTGGTTTGCAACCAGTAGGTCGTGGGTTCGAGTCCCATCAGCTCCACCAA
>JAJYNS010000091.1:0-77703 GCA_021786195.1 Actinomycetes bacterium
GGCGAGCTCGCCCGCCCTCGCTCCGCCGAAGGTGAACAGCTCGAAGATGGCGCCGACGAGGATCAGGCCCTGGCCGAGCATGTAGAGGATCGCCCCGGCGCTGCTCACGTCCCAGCTCGTCTCGTGCCCGGGCGTGGAGAACACCCAGGCGCCCATGCCGGCGGTCGAAACGAGCATCCCGAGGAGCACGGACCCGGCCATCCAGTGCTTGACGGTCGCGCGCGCTCCCGAGGTGTCGCCGAGGAGCTCGGCGGCGATGAGGAACACGGCGATGACAGGCAGCGAGCCGAACACGAGGAGCAGGTGGGCCCTCGTGAAGATCTGGTCGTCCACGGCCCTCGCGGCGGGCATCGTGGCGAAGCCGAACGACGTCTCGTTCATCTCGATGTAGTAGCCGTAGAGGAACATGGCGACCGAGGCCATCACGTAGGTCATGTAGACCGCGAGGCGGACGGGGTTGAAGCGCGCCTTGACGGCGCCGGCGACTCTGTGGAAGCTCCCCCAGATCTCGGGCGACATCGCCGCGGCAAGTATGAGCGCGCCGAGGCCGACGAGTCCGGTCATCGTGTCGTCCATGGCCAGCCCGTTGGCCCCGCCCTTGCCGAAGGGGAACCACGCCGGGATGGCGAAGGTCCCGAGCGCCGAGACGGCGTAGACGCCGGAGTACAGCGCGATCCCGCCGAGCATGATCCCCACGGCAAGACGGGAGATCTGCTTGCGGATGCCAACCAGGCGCGAGTAGCCGAAGGCTTCGGCGGCGAGGAAGACGATCCCTGCCATGAAGGACGGGAGCATGCCGTGAGAGTGCGAGGTGACGAGGTTGCCGAAGAGCGTGGACGTGGACTCGTGCTGCCAGTTCGCCCAGAACGACCAGCTGATCCCGACGACCGACGCGGCGGCGGCGATGCCGAGGACGACCCAGGTGAGCACCGACACCCCGGAGAAGAACAGCGCCCAGTGGATCTCGGCTTTCTGCCCGGGCATCTTCTCGCCGTTCGGCGGGACGAAGGCCGCGTAGGCCAGGTCGGCGACGAAGACGAGCGTCACGGCGAACAGCTCGATGGTGCAGGGCATGACGATCCAGAAGCCGAAGTCGGTCAGCGACGAGACGTGGTGCAGCGCGCCGTAGCCGAGGACGAGGAAGCCCGCTCCCTCGAACAAAGCGACGAGCGCGGAGTGAGAGACGAGGTAGCGCACCCAGTCGTGGGTGACGAACACCCGGGTGCAGAGGATGAGGAACAACAGCGCGGCGGGAAGCATGAGGGCGTGGTAGAACCACGTCATCGACGTCGTGAAGTCGCCGTTGTTGCCTGCCTTGAGGAACGGGACCGTCGTGAAGCTGAGCACGCCGATGACGACGATCCACGCGCCGAGCAGACGGGACATCGTCGAGGAGTACCGGTAGAAGTCCCCCGTCGCGCGGCTCCCGTCGGCTTGTTCCGCCGTCAGCCTTCCGTCTCTTGTGAGGGCTTCACTTGCCATCTTCTGCTCCTTGGTAGTCGTCAGGCGTCGTCAGGCACCTCCCCGGCGCGCCGCTCAGGTTGCGAGACCGATCGCGGCGAGCAGGACGAGGATCAGGTAGGCCGTCGCGAGGCGGATCATCGGCCGGGCAAGCCTCTCTTGCCAGGGAAGGAGGCACGCGCCCGCGGCGGCCGCCGCCGAGAGCAGGGCGACGGGACCGGCGACGAACGCCGACGCCGTCCCCCTGATGGCGAGGATGCCGCCGGTCGCGAGGGCGCCCATCGCCGCGCCCGCCGCGAGCGATGCGAGCCCGAGCACAGGACGGCTCCACACGACCGGCGCCATCGGCACCGAGGCCCGCGCGTAGTCGCTCCGGTAGCGGGAGGCGATCGCCCAGATGTGCACCGGGACCCAGGCCGCGACCATTCCCCCGAGGAGCCAGGCCGACCCCGAGAGCGGTTGGCCCACGGCCGTGTAGCCGGCCCAGAGCACGAGCGAGCCGACCGGTGCGCCGAGCACGACGCTCCATGGCGTCGACCGCTTCGTGAGGGCGCTGTAGACGACGACGTTGTCGACGAGCGCCAGCAGGAGGAAGACGAAGGGGAACAGGCCGAGCGCGGCGGCGATCGCAAGACCTGCGGCGCTCAGCGCCACGCCGAGGGCGACGGCGGAGCGGACCTCGATGCGGCCGGTCGGGAGCGCCCTCCCCGCGGTCCTCGGCATGACGGCGTCGATGTCGCGGTCGATCACGTTCGTGAGGGACTCGGCGCCGGCGCTCAGCGCGGCGACCGCGAGCACGACGCCGAGCAGGGTCCATCCCGGCACGCCGCCCCGCCCCGCTGTCGCCAGCACGGTGCCGGTGACGGCGACGAGGACGAAGGTGACGTCGATGTGCGGCTTGACGAAGGCGAGGTAGGTGGCGAGGCCCGGGTGCTCGGCCGCGAGGTCGGTCGGGACCCCGGTGGCGCCCGGTCCCGCCGGGCGGACGGGGATACCCAGCACGGTGCCCGAGGAGCGCTGCGGCGCCAGTGCCGTCGAGGACCTGCCCCGACCGCCCTCCCCGCTCGTGCCCCCCAGCCCCTCCGCGTGCTCGATGCTGGCCTCCACGAAGAACCTCCCGATGCCTCCAGCCGACCACGATCCGGCCGTCGCGGGCTAGGGTCGAAGGACCCATCCGGGCCAGGCGTGCCAATAGGTCGCGGCCCGGGCGCGGCACTGGCTCGTTGGACCTGCCTCCTTCCAGGCATCGGTCCTTGCGATCTGTGCGAAGGGCCCGGCGCGCTCAGGTCTCGTCGAGGTCCAGCCACTTCTCGACGTAGGGGGCGCAGTAGGCCGAGAGCGCCGGGAGCAGGTCTTCGACCCGTTCGACGTCGAGGAAGAGACGCAGCTGCGCCGGGCGCATGAATCCCGAGTCCGCCGAATGGCGCAACAGGGCGTGGAACGGCCGCCAGTAGCCGAGGACGTCGAGGGTCGCGATCGGCTTGTCGTGGATGCCGAGCTGGCCCCAGGTCGCCATCTCGGTCAGCTCCTCCAAGGTCCCGAGGCCGCCGGGGAGCGCGACGAACGCGTCCGAGAGCTCGAACATCCGCTGCTTGCGCTCGTGCATCGAACCGACCTCGACGAGCTCGCCGAGGCCGGGGTGCGCGATCTCCCGGCGGAAGAGGTGGCGCGGGATCACGCCGACCACGTGTCCTCCGGCGGCGAGCGCGGCGTCGGCGACGACCCCCATCAGCCCGACGGCGCCGCCTCCGTAGACGAGGGTGAGGCCCTCCTCGGCGATCAAGGTGCCGAGCGATCGTGCCGCCTCGGCGAACTCGGACCGGTCGCCGGGCGAGGACCCGCAGTAGACGCAGATCCGAGAGATGACCATGGTCGCCAACGGTACGCCGGCGACGAGCCCGGATGCGGTCCCTGGCCCGGCCTCGATGTAACGACACGATATAGTTCCGTAATGAGAGGGGGATCGTTGGACAAGGGGCAGGAAGGCGATCTCGAGGGGAGGGGTGATGAGCGCCCGGGCACCTCGCGGCGTGGCGGCCGGCCGAGGGATGCCTCGCGCGATGCCGAGATCGTCGCCGCGGCGATCGAGCTCGTCGCGGCGCACGGCTACGACCGCCTGACGATCGACGCGGTCGCGGCGCGTGCCCGGGCAGGCAAGGCGACCATCTACCGAAGGTGGCGCTCCAAGGCCGAGCTGGTCATCGACGCGGTCATCGCGCTCAAGCCGCCCTCGGCGGCTCCGGACACCGGCACGCTCGCGGGCGACCTGCGGGGCCTCTGCTTGACGAGCCCCGACCTCACCGAGAGCCTGGCCGCCAGGGTGATGGCCGGGCTCTGCCCCGCGATCGTCGACGACGCCGAGCTGCGCTCGGCCTTCATCGAGCGCTTCGTCGCCCCGAGGCACGCCCTCATGCTGGAGCTGTTCGAACGGGCCGCCCGCCGGGGGGAGCTCGCCCCCGGGGCCGACCCGGCGCTGCTGTCGACGCTGCTCCCGGCCCTGGTCATCCACCGGGTGGTGACGACCGGCGACCTTCCGGCCCCGCCGTTCTTCGACCGGCTCATCGACGAGGTGATCGTCCCGCTTGCGACGGGGTCTCGGGGCACCGGCGCCGGCGCGCAGGGTCCCCCGGGCGACCGGAGCCTCGGGGTCAGCCGTCGACCAGCGCGAGCTCCTCGGGGCTCAGCTGCAGCTCTGCGGCGGCGACGGAGTCTCTGATCGTCTCCGGGCGGCTCGAGCCCGGGATCGGTATGACGTGGTCGCCCTTGGCGAGCATCCAGGCGAGCACGACCTGCTGGGGCGACACGCCATGGGCGCGGGCCACCTCCGCCACGGCGGGCCGGAGCTTGGCGAGCGCCGAGGCGTTCCCGATGCCGCCGAGGGGGCTCCAGGGAAGGAAGGCGATGCCGAGCTTCCCGGTGTGCTCGAGCTCGCCCTCGCTCGAGCGGAAGCTCAACGAGAACTGGTTCTGGACGCTCGCCAGCCGGCCCTCGCCGAGGATCGAGACGGCGAGGTCGATCTGGGCGTTGTTCGCGTTCGAGATGCCGACCATGCGGGCCTTGCCCTCCTCGAGGAGCTCCTTCAGCACCCCGACGGAGTCCTCGTAGGGGACCCTTGGGTCGGGGCGGTGGAACTGGTAGAGGCCGATCGCCTCGACGCCGAGGCGGCGGAGCGAGGCCTCGGCCGCCGAGCGAAGGTGCTCGGGCCTGCCGTCGACCTGCCACGAGCCGTCTCCCGGACGGACGTGGCCGCCCTTGGTCGCCACCAGCACCGCGTCGGGGTCCCCTCCCCAGGAGGCGAGCGCCTTGGCGACGAGCCGCTCCCCGTGACCGGTGTCCTGCCCACCGAGCGAGTACGCGTCGGCGGTGTCGATGAGCGTCACGCCGGCGTCCAGCGCGGCGTGGATCGTCCGGATCGACTGCTCCTCGTCCGGGCGGCCCTCGATCGACATGGGCATCTCGCCGAGGCCGATCGCTCCGACCTGCCTCGCCCCGATCGTTCGCTGTCGCATTCGAGCTCCTCTCGGCTTGTTGGGGCCGGCGGCGTCGCCCGGGCGGCCCGACAGGTCGACACTAACCGGGCGCTCGGCGCAGACGGTCCACCTCCTCCGCCGAGGGCGGGTCGGCGCCCGGCCTCGTGCAGGCCAGCGCCGCGACGGCGCTCGCGTACTCGAGAGCCTCTCCGAGCTGCTCCTCCGCGAGCCGGCGGTCCCTCACCGCGTCGGTCAGGCCCTCGCGCTCGAAGTGGTGGAGCAAGCCGGCGCTGAAGGCGTCCCCGGCCCCGACGGTGTCGACGACGGCGACGTCGGGCGCCCTCCGGCTGACGGGGGCTCCCGATCCATAGGCGACGCATCCCTCGGCGCCGAGGGTGACGACGACGAGCGCGGCGCCGAGCCTCCTCCAGGACGCGGCCACCTCCTCGATCGAGCGCCCGGGACAGAGCCAGGCGAGGTCCTCGACGCTCGCCTTGATGACGTCGACGCAGGCGGCGAACTCCTCGACCCGCTCGAGCGCCTCCTCCGGCGTGCCGACGAGGCCGGGTCGGATGTTGGGGTCGTAGGACAGCAGCCGCGCTCCCCGGTGGCCTCGGAGCCATCCGGAGATCACCTCCCACCCCGGCGCCATCGCCGCCGCGACCGAGCCCGTGTGCAGCACCGTCACGTCGTGAGGAAGCTCCGCGGGCAGCTCGGCGGCGCGCCACTGCCAGTCGGCGGTCCCTGCCACGTAGAAGCTGTAGGAGGCTGAGCCGTCGGGCCCGATGCTCGCGAACGCGAGGCTCGCGGGCTCGGCGGCCTCCACGGCATAGCCGAGGTCCACCCCGTTGGCCGCCAGGTGCTCGCGCAGCAGGGCGCCGAGCGGGCCGCCGGAGATCCTGGCGGCGAGCGCGGAGCTCGTGCCGAGCCTCGCGAGGGCGACCGCCGTGTTCGCCGGGCTACCGCCCGGGAGGGCGACGAAGCGAGCCGGCCGCCCTGCTGGCGCCTGCGCGGGGTCCGGGAGCATGTCGAGCAGGGCTTCTCCGCAGACGAGGATCACCGACAGGCCTCCCAGGTGCAGTATCGCGGGTAGAGATCTACATGATCGATATAAGCTGTTGGACAGATTAGCTCGGCATGCCGATACTGAGAGCGAGGCAGTTCCGCACAGGTCGGTAGCCCCGGGAGCACGGGCTCGGACCGGTCCGGAGCGGGCCTCGCGAAGAGACGTAGAGCGACGTGAGAGCGATGAGGTGAGTGAGTGATGGCCGTAGGGTACGAGGCGGAGCGGCCGGTGGGTTGGTACGTCTCCCGCATAGTGAAGCTCTCAGGCGAGCGGCAGCGGTCGCTCGGCCTGCTCGGCGGCGTCGTCGCCCCCTCGGGCGAGACGCTCGCGATCGGTGACCTCCTCGAGGGGGAGCGCCCGCTCGAGGACCACCGCAGCTACAGCGCGACCCTCACCTTCCCCGGGCTCATCCCGGTGAAGCTCAAGGTCGAGCTGGTCGTGACGAGCTACTCCTCGAACCTCGTCGAGATCGGTCTCCGGCCCCTCGAGCGGGTCCCCCAGCGCCGGATCGGCGCTGCCCGCTACTTCGACGCGGCGTGGGCGGTCCTCGACGCCGTCGTCCGGGCGAGCCTCCTGGCCCCGTCAACGGCGCGCCAGGGTAGGCAGGAGCAGAGGGCCTCACGGGTCTCGTCGGTGGTCCGGGGCGCCCGGCGCCTGGCCAGGGCGTCGTAGTCCCGGCGCCGGCTCGCCGGTCCGGTCTCCGAGCGGCTGCGCCGTGCATCTCGCGCCGGCGCGGCCGTCTTCTGTCACAGCCGTTGACTCCTCGGCGCCGAGGGGGTAGAACTCTCGGCGGCAGCCGTGGAAGCGGTTCCAGGGCGGAACCGGTTCCATGAAGTCGTGCCGCGCCCGGGAAGAGGGCGCGGCAGTTGGTCGTCGGGGGGTGACCGGCATCGCATCGCGGGGCGTCAACATCACCCAGGTGGCGAGGGCTGCCGGGGTGGGCACCGGGACCGTCTCACGTGTCCTGAACGACAGCGCGAACGTCCGCCCGACGACGCGGGCCCGGGTGCTCGAGGTCATCGAGCGCCTCGACTACCACCCGAGCCGCCTCGCGAGCGGGCTGTCCAGAGGGAGCCCCCGGACGGTCGCGATCGTCGTCCCGTTCATGACGCGACCGTCGGTCGTCGAGCGCCTCGCCGGCGCCATCTCGGTGCTCGACGAGCACGGCTACGACACGGTCGTGCTGAACGTCGAGACGGCGGAGCAGCGCGACCGCCACCTCAAGTCGCTGACCGCGCGACACCGGGCGGACGGGGTGGTCGTGCTGTCGATCCCGATCCCGGCGACGTTCCTCGCGGCGTTCCGCAAGGCGCGCATCCCCGTCGTGCTCGTGGACACCGAGGCGCCGGGGCTGCCGAGGACGATCGCCGACGACGCCCGAGGCGGGCGGCTCGCGACCGAGCACCTGATCGCGCTCGGCCATCGCCGGATCGGCTTCGTCGGCGACCTCGGGTTCGAGGGCATCGGGAACCACTCGACCCGCCAGAGGTTCTCCGGCTACCGCGCCGCCCTGCAGGCCGCGAGGATCCCCTACGACGGCGCGCTCGTCCGCCAGGGATCGCACAGCGCGGCCACGAGCTCGCTCCTCGCCGAGGAGCTGCTCGGCCTTGCCGACCCCCCGACGGCGATCTTCGCGATCTCCGACACCCAGGCGATCGGCGTCCTCGCCGCGGCGGACCGGATGGGCGTCGAGGTCCCGGGGGACCTCTCGGTCGTCGGCTACGACGACGTCGAGGCGGCGGCTCTTCTCGGGCTGACGACGGTGCGCCAGCCGCTCAAGGAGAGCGGTGCCAGAGGTGCAGAGCGCTTGTGCCTGCTCCTGCGCCACGAGCGGGTCCGCCCGCTGCGGGAGGAGCTGCCGCTCGAGATCGTGGCGCGCACGAGCTCCGCTCCGCCTGCGGCAGGCGCCGGGACGGTCCGGGCCGCGGGCGGGGGGAGCGCGGGTCGGCAGAACGCCTTCGGCACATCGGGCGACCACGAAAGGAGGGTGAGGGGGGAGCACCGGCAGCTGCTCAGCGAGCAGCCCGAGCTCCATCGGCTGGCCGCCGAGAGGTGACCACCGTCGTTCTGGGGGAAGAAGGAAGGGAGACAAAGCACATGAGATCGACCATCAAGGGAGCGCCTTCGGGGCGAGCAAGGCGACGCTGGGGCGTCTCGGCCACGGGCGCTGGGGCGCTCGCCGCGGCGCTCGGCATGGCGGTGGTGACCGCCGCGCCCAGCTCCTCGGCTTCGGTGGCCCACGCGGGCACGACGACGATCACCTGGTGGGCCTCGCCGATCAGCACGAGCGGGCCCGACCTGCGCAAGACCCTGATCGCCGCGTTCGAGAAGGCGAACCCGACGATAAAGGTGAACCTCGAGACCGCTCCGACCAACACCGACACCAACAGGGCCGACCTCGTGACGACGATCTCCGGTGGTGCGAAGACCCCGGACGTCTTCATGGGCGACGTCATCTGGCCCGGCCAGTTCGGCGCGCACGGCCTGGCGCTGCCGCTCTCGAAGTACCTGCCGAAGAGCTTCTTCAACCGCTTCGCACCGGGCCTGGTCCAGGGAGCGAGCTACGACGGCCAGGTCTACGGGGCGCCGTTCTTCCAGGACCAGGGCTTCCTCTACTACCGCAAGGACCTCCTTGCCGCCGACCACATGGCCGTGCCGAAGACCTGGGAGCAGCTCCAGTCCGACGCCGTCACCCTCGTCAAGCAGGGGAAGGTGAAGTACGGATTCGTGTGGGAGGGCGCGTCCTACGAAGGCGGCACCTGTGACTTCATGGAGTACTACGCGGACACCGGTGGCCAGGTGCTGAACTCGACGGACACCAAGTCGGTGCTGAACGTCGCGGACGTGACGAAGGTCCTCACGTTCATGAGGGGCCTCGTGACCTCGGGCGCCTCCCCGGCCGCGGTCGACACCTTCCAGGAGCCGCAGGCGATGACCGCCTTCCAGGACGGCCAGGCCGCGTTCCTCCGGAACTGGGACTACGCCTACTCGACGTCCCAGGCGGCGGGGTCCAAGGTGATCGGCAAGGTCGGCGTCGCCCCGCTGCCGACGTTCGCCGGCAGGCCGTACCCGGGCTACTCGAACATCGGCGGCTGGAACCTGTACATCAACCCGCACTCGACGAACATCCCGGCCGACTTGAAGTTCATCAACTTCATCACCGGCGTCCAGGCGCAGACGATCGAGGCGAAGCCGCCGTTCTCGGAGATACCGACGAACGCGGCGGTCCGGGCCAACCCTTCCATCAGGAAGCTCAACCCGCCCTTCGCCGTCCTGGCGCAGACCAAGCTCGTCCCCAGGCCGGCGCAGAACCCGAACTACCCGAAGATCTCCCAGGCCATCTACACCAACATGAACTCCGCCGTGGCGGGCTCGACGAGCCCGGCGGCGGCTGCGAAGGCGATGGCAAGCCAGCTCAACGCCGCCGTCAGCTCGAGCGGGCTGTAGCGGCGAGCCTGTAGACCACAAGAACCCGTGCCGGTGGCCGCCTGCGGCCACCGGCACGGCCCTCACGGTGCGAGGAGCCGAGATGGCGACAGCCGAGCTGGTGCACGAGCCGCGAGCGCGATCAATGGCGGAGGGCTCGCCGGGGCCGATCGGCCGCGACCCGAACACCCGCCATTTCGCCCGGGTGGGCTGGGGCTTCTCGAGCCCGGCGTTCGGGGTCATCGCGGCCTTCACCATCTTCCCGATCATCTTCGCGGTGGTGCTCTCGTTCCAGAACGTCAACGTCACCGGGAGCGGCTTCGGCCTGCAGGGGTTCACGACCGCGAACTACCACGCGATGCTGACGGCGGGCCTGTGGCACCACGCCCTGTGGTTCACGACGATCTACACCGTCGTGACCGTCGCATGCGAGCTCGTGCTCGGGACCGTCTTCGCCCTGGTGCTCGAGCGCCTCACCAAGGGCAGGGGGATGATGATGGCGCTCCTGCTCATCCCCTGGTCGCTGATCACGGTGATCTCGGCCGAGCTGTGGAGTTACATCTACAACCCAACCTACGGGGTCCTCGGAGAGATCTGGCACGTGATCACCGGCGCCTCGCCGCCGAACCTCCTCGGCTACCCGCTCGACGCGACGATCGCCCTCATGTTCGCCGACATCTGGAAGACGACTCCGTTCGTCGCGATCATCGTCCTCGCGGGCCTGGTAATGATCCCGACGGAGCTGTTCGAGGCGGCCGAGGTCGACGGGGCGACGGGCTGGAAGACCTTCTGGAAGGTGACCGTGCCGCTCCTGCGGCCGACGATCGGCATCGCCGTCCTGTTCCGGGTCCTGCAGGCCTTCGGGCTGTTCGACCTCCCCTACGTGCTCACCGGCGGCGGCCCGGGGACCTCGACGCAGTCGCTCGCGATGCTCGGCTACAACACAATGTTCACCGACATCAACTTCGGCCCGGGCGCGGCCGTGGCGGTGAGCACGGCGGTCATCGTGCTCGTCATGTGCCTCGTGTTCCTGCGAGCCTTCAAGCAGCAGGTCGGGAAGGAGACGATCAGTGCGTAACCGTGCCCGCCACGGCTGGAGGCGATGGATCAACGGCCCCTATATCGGCGCGGCGCTGATCGCGCTGTTCATCCTCCTGCCGATGTACTGGATGCTGGCCTCGAGCTTCAAGTCCCAGAGCAACGTCGGGGCCTACCCGCCGCAGTACTTCCCCGTGCCGATCAGCACCTCGGGCTACCACGCGGCGTTCGCCGACGGGTTCGGCGGGTTCGTGGTGAACTCCCTCGTGGTCGCGTGCTGCTCGACGGCGCTCGTGCTCTTCCTCGGCGTCTTCGCCGGGTACGCGCTCGGGCGGCTCCCCATGCGCGGCAAGTACCCGATCATGGTGTCCCTGCTCATGATCTCGGTGTTCCCGGAGATCGCCGTCATCGCGCCGCTGTACCTCGTGATGCGCGACATCGGGTGGCTCAACTCCTACCAGGGCCTGATCTTCCCGTACACGGCCTTCAACCTGCCCTTCGCCGTGTGGATCCTGCGCAACTACTTCCTCGGGATATCCATGTCGATGGAGGAGAGCGCCCGGATCGACGGCGCCGGGCCTCTTCGCACGCTGGTCACGGTGGTGCTCCCGCAGGTGACGCCCGGAGTGTTCACCGCGGGGGTGTTCACCTTCACGGCCTGCTGGACCGAGTTCCTGATGGCCTTGTCGTTCGACTTCGGGAAGAAGACGATCCCCGTCGGGATCGCGTCCTTCGGCTCGCAGTTCACGGTGCCCTACGGGGCCTACTTCGCCGCGAGCGTGATCGCCGTCGTCCCGATCGCCATCCTCGTGCTCGTCTTCCGCAAGGCCGTGGTCTCCGGCCTCACCTCGGGCGCGGTGAAAGGCTGACCGACTTTCTTGCCCGCAAGCACCAGCTCGAGGTGACCGCCACCCTGCGGCGAGCCCCTCGCCCGACCGAGCACTGGAGGAACCGATGACCCCTGCCGAAAGACGCTCCGCGGCCGCGCCCGGTGACCCGCAGCCGGCGGGGGACGCCTCACCGTGGTGGCAGGGAGCTGTCATCTACCAGCTCTACGTGCGCTCCTGGCGCGACAGCAACGGCGACGGCTACGGCGACCTGCCGGGGGTGATCGAGGGGCTCGACTACCTCGTCTGGCTCGGCGCAGACGGCGTGTGGCTGTCGCCGACGATGCCGTCGCCCGACGACGACTGGGGCTACGACGTCTCGGACTACCTGGGGGTGCACCCCGAGCTCGGGACGCTCGAGGACCTCGACCGCCTCGTCGCCGAGGCTGCCCGGAGGGGAATGCGGGTGCTCCTCGACCTGGTGCCGAACCACACGAGCTCGGCCCATCCCTGGTTCGTCGAGGCCCGATCGGCTCGCGACTCGCCGCTTCGGGACTACTACGTGTGGGCCGATCCTGCGCCGGGCGGGGGACCGCCGAACAACTGGCTCGACTCGACCGGCGAGCCCGCCTGGACGTTCGACGCGACGACCGGCCAGTACTACCTCCACAACTTCCTCGAGACCCAACCCGACCTGAACTGGTGGGAGCCCGCGGTGCACCGGGAGTTCGAGCAGATCCTCCGGTTCTGGCTGGACCGCGGAGTCGCAGGGTTCCGTATCGACGTCGCGCACGGCCTGTACAAGGACGCCGAGCTTCGCGACGACCCTCCGGCCCCACCGGGCGACCCTCTTCACCGAGACCTGCTCCCCGTCTACAGCTCCCACCGGCCGGAGGTCCATGCCGTCTACCGCCGGTGGAGGGAGATCGCGGAGGAGAGGAAGCCCCCCGCCCTGCTCCTCGGCGAGACCTGGGTAGGCACGATCGATGAGCTCGCCCGGTACTACGGCGACGACGACGAGCTGCAGCTCGCCTTCAACTTCCGCTTCGTGTTCGCCAGGCTGGAGGCCGCCGAGATCGGCGCCGTGGTCGACGAGACGCTCTCGAAGCTCCCCCCGGGCGCCTGCCCGGTGTGGACCGCGTCGAACCACGACATCTCGCGCTTCCCGACCCGATGGTGCGAGGGCGAGCCGGCGCGCGTCCGGCTCGCGCTCACGCTGCTGCTCACGCTGCCGGGGACCGTCGTCCTCTACTACGGCGACGAGATCGGCATGGCCGATGTGGAGGTCCCGCTCGAGCTACAGCGCGACGAGATGACCAGGGCGGGCCGCGGCCGCCGTCACAACCGGGACCGGGCGCGTACCCCGATGCCATGGGAGCCCGTGCCGTCCGGAGGGTTCACGGCGTCAGGCGTCCGACCCTGGCTGCCGCTCGGCGACACGACGGCGCTGAGCGTCGCCGCGCAGCGCGACGACCCGGCTTCGACGCTTTCGCTCACCCGACGGCTGCTCGAGGTCCGCCGGCTGTACCTCGCACCTGGCGTCGCGCCCTTCGGCTGGATGCGGTCGGGCGCCGAGCAGCTCGTCTACCGCTGCGGCCGCCTCGTCGTGGCCGCCAACCTCTCTTCCTTACCCGCCGAGGTCGGCGGCCTGCCCGCCCGGCTCGCCTGCTCGAGCCGCCCGGACCGGGACCTGGCCGCGCCCGGCCCCCGGCCGGCGTCGGGCACGCTGGTCCTCGACCCCTGGGAGGCCGTCGTGGCCAGCGACGACGTGCTCGCCGTCAGCAACCAGGGGTCCGGAGCGGGTACGCTCGGTGACCTCGGCGTCGTGGCCCGGGACCGTCCCGGGGTTCCGGGGAGGGAGAGCTGATGGCTTCGATCTCGATCGAGAAGGTCACCAAGATCTACCCGAACGGCTTCGAAGCCATACACGAGCTCGACCTCGACGTCGCGGACGGGGAGTTCATGGTGCTCGTCGGCCCCTCCGGCTGCGGGAAGACCACGGCGTTGCGGATGGTGGCCGGCCTGGAGGACATCACGGGCGGGACGCTTCGGATCGGCGACCGGATCGTGAACGACGTGTCCTCGAAGGACCGCGACATCGCGATGGTGTTCCAGAACTACGCCCTCTACCCCCACATGACCGTCGCCGAGAACATCGGCTTCGCGCTGAAGCTGCGCAAGATACCGAAGGCGGAGATCAAGAAGAAGGTCGAGGACGCCGCGGCGATCCTCGGGCTCACCGAGTGGCTCGATCGCAAGCCGGGGCAGCTCTCCGGGGGCCAGCGCCAGCGGGTCGCGATGGGTCGGGCCATCGTCCGGGAGCCGAGCGTCTTCCTGATGGACGAGCCGCTGTCGAACCTCGACGCGAAGCTGCGGGTGCAGATGCGCGCCGAGGTCGCCCGCATCCAGCGCCGCCTCAACGTCGCGACGCTCTACGTCACCCACGACCAGGTCGAGGCGATGACGATGGGCGACCGGGTCGCCGTGATGCGCGCCGGGCTGCTGCAGCAGTGCGACAAGCCCCAGGTCCTCTACGATCACCCGGTCAACCTGTTCGTCGCCGGGTTCATGGGCTCGCCGGCGATGAACCTGTTCGACGCGACGCTCGGGGAGGGTGCGGCGACGGCGCTCGTGGGCAGCCAGAAGCTCGAACTGCCGAGCTCGCTCCACGCGATCCGCCCGGCGCTCAAGTCCTACGCCAACCGGCCGGTCATCATCGGCATCCGTCCGGAGGACCTGCCGGTGGCGGGCGACGAGCCGGCCGCGATCGACGAGGCGGTCTACTTCGAGGGCGACGTCGAGCTCGTCGAGGCGCTCGGGTCCGAGCTGCTCGTCCACTTCACGACCGACGCCCACCGGGTCGAGGCCGAGGGGGCGAAGGACGCCGACTCCGAGGGACTAAGCGCCGGCGCCCTCACCAAAGGCGGCGAGGGCGTGGCACGCGTCGAGCCCCGCTCGCAGCTCGTCGTGGGGCGCCGAGTGCGGTTCCGCATCGACCCGGCGCGCTTCCACTTCTTCGACCCGGCGAGCGGCCTGTCGATCACGAGCTGATCGGCTCGGGTCCGCCGCGCTAGGCCTCCGGCCCGGGCCCCGCGCCGGCAAGGCCGGCGCCGCCGTGGGAGGCACCGAGCTCTTCGGCGAGGCCCTCGCCGGGTGGCTGTCCGTGCCCTGGCCCGGTGTCGTGGGCCGCGCCGCCAGAGCGGTTCCACTGGCGCCAGACCAGCCGGTGGAGGGGGACGAGCCGTGGCACGTCGCGAAGCCCGGGGAGGAACGGGACCGCGAGGAGCAGGATCGTCGCCACCCCGGTGAGGTAGACGGCGATGAGGTCGACGCTCGAGGAGCTGCGGATCCCCGGCACCTGGTACCACAGCGTGTACAGCCACAGCCACGGCTGGCCGGGGTAGCTCCCGGTCTCGTTCATGACACCCCACTGGTTGCCGGTGAGGTGCTGGGCGGCGGCGAGCGAGGCGAAGTACTGGCCGTCCTCGAGGAACAGCAACGGCTTGGTGAAGTTCGTGCCGTAGAACGGCTGCTTCGCCACGAGGTCGGCGTCGAGGGCGCCGCTTCGGGCCATCGTGAGCTCGGTGTCGAGCAGCACGGGCACCGGTCCGTCGGCCGCCTTCGGGAGCACCGGCGCGCCCCCGGCGGTGAAGCGCACGTGCGGCAGGACCCGCTGGTACGCGGCGAGCCAGGCTCGCCGGGTGGCCCCCGGCGCCGACTCGTAGCGGGAGAGCTCGGGGGCGACCGCCGGGTCCGTCGGGGCGATGCGCGAGAGGGGATCGAGGACGAACGAGCGCGCAGGGTCGATCGGCTCGAGCACGCCGGTGGCGCGCTGCCAGGAGACGCCGATCCCCTGGACGAATGCGCTGCCGTTGTTGTACGGCGGCCCGTAGGTCGCCGTCTCGCTCGTCCCGGCGAGCTCGCTCGCCGCGGTGCCGAGGAAGTCGGCGGGGGCCGCCTTCGCCCAGCTGGCGAGCGTGACGGGCGGCTCGTCCGGCGAGGAGAACAGCCCGGCGAGCAGGAACACGAGGACGAGGACCACGGCCGTCGCGGCCGTCGCCTCCTTCAGGATGTCGTAGCGGCGGGTCGGGCCGCGCCAGGGGGCCGCGTCCGACGCCGCGAGCGCACGCCGCCGCTCGGCGCCGCGCCTGCCCGGGGCCGTCCGGCGGACCGGGAGGGGGTGGGAGACGCCCCGGACGCGCACGAGCAGGATGTGCGCCCCGACGATGGCGACGAGCACGAGCGGCAGCAGCACGACGTGCCAGAGCAGCATCTGGCCGAAGTTCATGAGGTTGAAGAACCCGATCCCGGCGGCGTTCATCGCGTCCTTGCCGTTGGTCGAGATCCACTGGGAGTCGAAGTTCTGCTGGGAGTTGTACCCGGTGAAGCACTCGACGACCGACGCGACGAAGGCCACCACGCCGGTGATCCAGGTCAGGGCTCGCTTGCCGCGCCACGCCGCCATCCAGAACTTTCCCCAGAGGTGGATCACCAAAAGGGCCATGAACAGCTCGACGCTCCAGAGGTGGAGGCTGTTGAAGAAGTGCCCGACCGGGTTCGTGTGCCACCAGTCCACGCCCCCGAGCGCAATGGCGAGTCCCGAGAGGATCGCCGTGCCGAGCGCCGCCAGGGAGGCGACGCCGAAGACGTAGACCCAGGACGCGACGTACGCAGGCTGGCGGTCGGGGAGCAGCTTCTCGGGGGGGAGCGCGCCGAGCGCGAGCCGCCGGACTCGCGCTGTCCACATCCTCGCGTCGGCGGACCGCTCCCTCGCCGCCGTGCGCCCGCCGTCCTCCTCGTGCTGCGCGTCCGCACCGGCGCCGTCCCCGCCGTCCCCGCCGTCCCCGCCGTCCCCGCCGGCCTCCCGGGTGCCCGGTGCCTCGGCGCCCTGTGCGGCCCGCCCCCCAGGGTGGGGGAAGGGCAGGAGGAGGGCGGCGCCGAAGACGACGACCATCGCCAGGATGAGCGCGAGGTTCGACTCGGAGACCTGGAAGATCGACCAGTGCATGTAGTGCCCGGGCCGGTTGAGGTCGATCGCCGACGCAAGTACTGCTGCGACCGAGGTCATCGCATGCTCCCCTACGCTCCCGTCCGCCCTGCCGCTCCCGACAACGGATCGACGGGACTACAGGCTGGACCCTAATACAGGGACGCTCCAGGGTCGAAGGTCCCAATGGTCCTCTCAGGTCGCGCCGAGCCGCCCGAGCATCAAGTCGGCGGCTCGCTCGGCGACCATGACCGTGGGGGCGTGGGTGTGGCCCCGGACGATGCTCGGCATCACCGAGGCGTCGGCGATCCGCAGCGAGGCGACCGCTCGCAGACGGAGCTGCGGGTCGACGACCGAGCCCGCGTCGGTGCCCATCCGGCAGGTCCCGACGGGGTGGTAGAGCGTCTGGGCGAGGTCGCGCACGGCTCGCTCGACCAGCTCGCCGTCGTCACGGGCGATCCCGGCCGGGGCGACCGTCGCCCCGAGCTCCTCCGACAGCGGCGGGGTGCGGGCGATCGCCAGGCAGAGCCGCACACCCGAGGAGAGGGTCGCTGCGTCGTCCCCGCCTGGGTCGCTGAGGTAGCGAGGGTCGATCGCCGGGGGGGTCTCGACGTCGGGCCCGGCGAGGCGGACCTCGCCGCGGCTTGCCGGCTGGAGGAGGACGGCGGCGAGGCTCACCCCGTGCTCGCGGGGCAGGGTCAGGCCCTCGTCGAGGAACAGGGCCGGGACGAAGCCGAGCTCGATGTCCGGCTGGTCCAGCCCCGGGCCGCTGCGCACGAGCCCGTAGCCCTCGAGGACGTTCGAGGTGAGCATTCCCCGGCGTTGGAACGCGAAGCGTGCCAGCTCGCCCGCCCTTCGCGCCTTGGCGAGGGTCACGGGCCGGCGGGTCGAGAGGGCGAGGCCCGCCACGAGGTGGTCCTGGAGGTTCTGGCCGACGCCGGGGACGTCGGCGACGACCTCGACGCCCTCGGCCGAGAGCATCGCCCCGGGGCCGATGCCGGAGCACATGAGCAGCTGTGGCGTCCCGACGGCGCCGGCGGCGAGGACGACCTCCCGGCGTGCGAGGACCGTCGTCCGCTCGCGCCCTCGCCGGTAGACGACGCCGGCCGCCCGTCCGGAGACGACTCGGACCGCCAAGACCCGGGCCTTCGTCCGCACCTCGAGGTTCCGCCTGCGCCGGGCCGGGTCGAGGTAGGCGTCCGCGGCGCTCACCCGTCTCCCTCGCCGCTGGGTCACGAGCGCCTCGCCGACGCCTTCTCGGTGACCCGCGTTCGGGACCGGCGCCGCTGGGACGCCGCAACGTCGGGCGGCGGCGATCCAGCTCGCGGTCAACGGGTTCGGGTCGCGCAGCCGGCGGACCGGGATCGGGCCGGACCGCCCGAGCTCGGGCCGAGCCGGCGGGTCGGAGCCGCCTGCCTGCCCGCCGTCTGCGGCCGCTTCCACCTCGACGCCCTCCGCTCTCCGGAAGTAGGGGAGCACGGACCGGTAGGACCAGCTTGGACCGGCGAGCTCCGCCCAGCGGTCGTAGTCGGCGGGTAGGCCGCGTACCCACATCATCGCGTTGAGCGAGGAAGATCCGCCGATCACCCGCCCCCTCGGCCAGTAGATGCGGCGGTTCGAGAGGGCCGGCTGGGGCACGGTCCGGTCGGCCCAGTCGATCCCGCTCTGGAAGAGCATCGGGAAGGCGGCAGGCACTCGGATGAGCGGGTTCCGATCCTCCGGCCCCGCCTCCAGGACCAGCACCTTGTTGGCGCCCACCTCGCTCAGCCGAGCCGCGAGGACGCAGCCCGCCGAGCCGGCGCCGACGATCACGTAGTCGAAGGTCTCCTCGCTCACAGGCGCAAGATTCGCAGCTCGTCGCGCTGCCCGCGCTCCGGCGCCGGCCGAGCTTGCGGGCAGGGCCCCCGGGGCGGCGCGCGCTTCGACGCCCCGTTCTTGGTGCCGGCGGCTGGCAGCTAGCCTCGCCGCCGTGCCAGTCCAGTTCGCGATCATCGGAGGCGGACCGGCGGGGGTCGAGGCCGCCGCGACGGCGTCCCGGCTCGGGGCGGAGGTCACGCTCGTCGAGCGCGACGTCGTCGGCGGCGCCGCGAACCTGTGGGACTGCGTCCCCTCCAAGGCGATGATCGCGACCGGCGGGGCGATCGGCGTGACGCTCCGCTCGGCCGCCCTCGGGCTGAGCCTCGGACCCGCCGTTCCGGACCTCGAGGCGCTCCGACGGCGCGTCATCTCGATCTCCGAGCGCCTCTCGGCCTCGACCGCCCGCCAGCTCGAGAGCCAGGGGGTGCGGCTCGTGCGCGGCAGCGCGAGGCTCGTCGGCCCGCACGCGATGGAGGTGACCCCCGCCCCGACGCCCTCGGCCGGAGGCGCCTCGGCCCCCTTCGTCTGCGAGTTCGACGCCGCGTTGCTCGCCACTGGCTCGAGCCCGAGGGTCCCGGCCTGGGCCGAGGTCGACGGGGAGCGCGTCCTCGTGACGCGCCAGGCGTACCCGCCGGCGACGATCCCCGAGCACCTGGTGGTGATCGGGTCGGGGGTCACCGGCGTCGAGTTCGTCCACATGTTCCGTTCGCTCGGGTCCCGGGTGACCCTGATCGTCTCTCGCCAGCAGGTGCTCCCGCAGAAGGACCCGGAGGTCGCCGCCGCGCTCGAGGCCGACTTCCTCGAGTCCGGCGTCACCCTCGCGAAGGGAGCTCGGGCGATCGGGATCGAGCGCAGCGGCGAGAAGGTGACCGTCGTCTGCGAGGACGGCCGGACGATCACCGGCAGCCACGTCCTGCTGGCCGTCGGCTCGGTGCCCTGCTCGGCCGGCCTCGGCCTCGAGTCGGCCGGTGTCGAGACCAACGAGGGCGGTTACGTGCCGGTGAACCACCACTGCCAGTCCAACGTCCCGCACATCTACGCAGCCGGCGACCTCTCCGGACGCCTGCAGCTCGCCTCCGTCGGCGCGATGCAGGGGCGCAAGGTCGCAGAGCACGCGATGGGCCTTCATACCCGGGAGCACCGGCACCTCGACTATGACAAGGCCGCCTCGGCGATCTTCACGGAGCCCGAGATCGCCGACGTCGGGCTTGCCGAGGCGGAGGCCTTCGCGCTGGGCCGCAAGATCCGGGTGACCAAGGTGCCCTTCGCCGTCAACGCCAAGGCGATGATCGACGGCGATCCGCGCGGGTTCGTCAAGCTCATCTCCGACCCCGCCACCGGCACCGTCCTCGGAGGCTCGATCGTCGGGTCGAGGGCGGCCGAGCTGATCAGCGTCATCGCCATCGCGGTGACGGCCCGGCTCCGGGTCCACGACCTCGCCGAGGCGCTCTTCGTGCACCCGGCCCTGGCGGAGGCTGTCTCCGCAGCGGCGGAGTAGCTCGGGCTCGCCCGGCCCAGGCGAGCCCGCCGCACCTGCCGGCAAGGTCGACTGCGCCCGGCCGAGCCTGCCGGTGCCCCCGGTGCGCCGCGCTCAGCCGGCGCGCACCGGGATCCTGGTCTTCGTGCGACCGGCGTCGCTGAGGGCCGGGCCCCGGACCTCGCCGAGCAGGTGGTGGGGGCCCGCCCCGGTGACGGCGACGCCGACCAGCTCGCCGGGCGCCGTGCCGGAGGGCGCGAAGTGGACGAGCTTGCCCTGGCGGGTCCTCCCGCTCATCATCGCCGGGTCCTTCTTGGAGCGACCGTCGACGAGGACCTCCTCGACGCGCCCGACCCGCCCTCGGTGCCGGTCGAGCGCCGATCGCTCGACGACGGCCGCCAGCCTCGAGAAGCGGTCGGCCACGATCTGCTTCGGGACGAACCGGTCGACCATCGACGCGGCTCGGGTGCCGGGGCGGGGCGAGAACTCGAAGGTGTAGGCGCTGTCGAACCCGGCCTCGGCCACGACCTCGAGGGTCTGCTCGAAGTCCTCCTCGGTCTCCCCGGGGAAGCCGACGATCAGGTCCGTCGTCACCGCGAGGTCGCCGATCGCGTCCCGGGCCGCCGCCAACCGCTCGAGGTAGCGGGCCGAGGTGTAGCCGCGGCGCATCGCCTTGAGCACCCTGTCGCTCCCGGACTGGAGCGGCAGGTGGAGCTGCTCGCAGACCGCGGGCGTCTCGGCCATCGCCGCGATGGTCTCGGGTCGGAGGTCCTTCGGGTGGGGGCTCGTGAAGCGGATGCGGCGGATGCCCTCGATCGCGCCGACCTCTCGGAGCAGGTCGGCGAAGAGCGGCCGGCGCCGGGTGAGGTCGCGGCCGTAGGAGTTGACGTTCTGGCCGAGCAGCGTCACCTCGACGGTGCCCGCCGCCGCGAGCCGTTCGACCTCGGCGACGATCTCACCCGGAGGCCGGCTCCGCTCTGGTCCCCTCACGGCCGGCACGGTGCAGAACGCGCAGGAGTTGTCGCATCCCACCTGGATCGTCACCCATGCCGAGTGCGGGAGGTCGTCGCGCACGGTGAGCGCCGTCGCGAAGGCGTCGCCGTCGTCGAGGGGCGCAGCGAGCACCTCGACGACCGGGGCCCTCGCCGTTGCCGCCTGCTCGAGCAGGGCCGGGGCGCGACCGACGTTGTGGGTGCCGAACACCACGTCCACCTGCGGCGCCCGGCGGAGCAGCTGCTCCCCCTCCCGCTGGGCGAGGCACCCCCCGACGGCGATCTGCAGCTCGGGCCGGCGCTCGCGCAACGACTTGAGCTGGCCGAGATGGCCGAAGAGCTTGTTGTCGGCGTTCTCGCGGATGCAGCAGGTGTTGAGCACGACGACGTCGGCGAGCTCGACGTCGTCGACGGGCTCGAGACCAGCCGACACGAGGTCGGCGGCGATGCGCCTCGAGTCGTGCTCGTTCATCTGGCACCCGAAGGTGCGGACGAAGAACTTCCGAGCCACGCCCCAAGGCTACGCGACCGCCGCCCAAGGCCGTGCGCCCGGGCTCGGGTACTGTCCCTCGCGTGCTGGTCGGCGCCCACGTCAGCACGGCAGGCGGCCTTCGCACGGCGCTCGGGCGCGGCGCGTCGCTCGGCGCCGACGTCGTCCAGATCTTCACCCAGAGCCCCCGGGCGTGGCGCAGCCCGGCGCACGGCGAAGAGGAGCTCGCCGCCTACCGCCTCGAGCAGGCGAGGAGCGACAGGGTGCGGGCGACCTTCTGCCACGCGACGTACCTCATCAACCTCGCCAGCTCCGACGAAGAGCTCCTCGGGCGGTCGCGCGCCTGCCTCGCCGACAACCTCGCGGTCGCCACGGCGATCGGTGCGTCGGGCCTGATCCTCCACGTAGGCAGCCACCGAGGCGCCGGGCTCGCGACGGTCTGCGGCCAGGTCGCGGACGAGCTGCTCCGGGCGCTCGACACCGCGGCCAGGGACGTACGGGTGGCCGGAGCCGCCGAGGCGGCAGGAGGGGACGGGCCGACCTGCCCGCTCCTGCTCGAGAACGCGGCCGGCGCGGGCGGCACGGTCGGCAGGACGTTCGAAGAGCTGAGCGCCATCGTGGAGCGGGCCGGGGACGACCCTCGGCTCGGTCTCTGCCTGGACACCCAGCACCTGTTCGCCTCGGGGGTCGACTACTCGAGCATCGAGGCGGCGGACGAGGTCGTGCGGTCGATCGAGCGGACCGTCGGCCTCGGGCGGCTCGGCTGCATCCATCTCAACGACTCCAAGGTGCCGCTCGGCGCCAACCGGGACCGTCACGAGAACCTGGGCGAGGGCGAGATCGGCGTGGAGGCGCTCGCCTGCCTGCTCGGGCACCCGGCGCTGCGCGAGGTCCCGGCCGTGCTCGAGGTGCCTGGTGACGGCAACGGGCCGCGGGCCGCCGACGTCGCCGCCGCGCGCAAGGTGGTCGCGCTCGGCCTCGAGCTCCGCTCCGCCGCAGCGCCGAGCGCCCTCGCCGGCCCCGACCGCGCCTCGCGCCGAGGCGGCGGTGAGGAGCTCCGGCGGCGAGGAGGTCGCGGGGCCCCGACCTAGACTGTGCCGTCGTGAGCGTCTTCGCGAAGGTCCTGCGCGCCGGCGAGGGCAAGAAGGTCAGGAACCTCGCCGCGGTGGTACCGCTCATCAACGACCTCGAGCCCGAGGTCGAGGCGATGTCCGACGCCGAGCTCGCGCACATGACCGTCGAGTTCAAAGAACGGCTCGACCAGGGCGAGGAGCTGAACGACCTGCTCGTCGAGGCGTTCGCCGTCGTCAGGGAGTCGGCCCGGCGGACCATCGGCCAGCGGCACTTCGACGTGCAGCTGATGGGCGGGATGGCGCTGCACTTCGGGTGGATCGCCGAGATGAAGACCGGCGAGGGCAAGACGATCGCCTCGACCCTCGCTAGCTATCTCAACGCGCTCGAGGGCAAGGGCGTCCACGTCGTCACCGTCAACGAGTACCTCGCGCGCCGCGACGCCGAGTGGATGGGGCAGATCTTCCGCTTCCTCGGCCTGGAGGTCGGCCTCGTCACCTCGGAGGTCGACGACTGGTCGGCGAAGCGGGCGGCGTACCGGGCGGACATCACCTACGGCACGAACACCGAGTTCGGCTTCGACTATCTCCGCGACAACATGGCGGTCGACCGCGACCAGATGGTCCAGCGGGGCCACCGCTTCGCGATCATCGACGAGGTCGACTCGATCCTGATCGACGAGGCGCGCACCCCGCTCATCATCAGCGGCCCCTCGGACGACTCGACCCGTCTCTACTACCAGTTCGCGAGCATCGTCCGGACGCTGAAGCGGGACGAGGACTACGAGGTCGACGAGGAGAAGCGCACGGTCGTCCCGACGGAGGCGGGAATCGCCAAGGTCGAGCGGCAGCTCGGGGTCGAGAACCTCTACGACGCGGTCGCCGTCAACTACGTGCACCAGCTCGGCAAGGCGCTCGAGGCCAAGGAGCTCTACCACCGCGACAAGGAGTACATCGTCGCCGAGGGAGAGGTCCGCATCGTCGACGAGTTCACCGGGCGGGTGCTCGAGGGTCGCCGCTGGTCCGACGGGCTGCACCAGGCGGTCGAGGCAAAGGAGCGCGTCAGGATCAAGGAGGAGAACCACACCTGGGCGACGGTGACCCTCCAGAACTACTTCCGCATGTACGACAAGCTCGCCGGGATGACCGGGACCGCCGAGACCGAGGCCGCCGAGTTCGCCTCCACTTACGGGCTGCAGGTCGTGCCGATCCCGACCCACAAGCCGATGATCCGCGTCGACCGGCCCGATCTCGTCTTCAAGACCGAGGAGGCGAAGTTCAAGGCGGTGGTCGACGACATCGCCGAGCGCTACGAGCGCGGCCAGCCGGTCCTCGTCGGCACCGCGTCGGTCGAGAAGTCCGAGCACCTCTCCCGGCTGCTCGAGAAGCGAGGCATCGACCACACGGTGCTCAACGCGAAGCAGCACGCCCGAGAGGCGGTGATCGTCGCCCAGGCCGGCCGGCTGCACGCCGTCACGGTCGCGACCAACATGGCCGGCCGGGGGGTCGACATCCTCCTCGGGGGCAACCCCGAGGGCCTCGCCCGGGAAGCGGTGATCGCCGAGGGCCTCGACCCGGCGAGCGAGGAGGGGGGGCGGCGCTTCTCCGAGCTGCTCGCGAAGTTCCAGGCGGAGTGCGCGGCCGAGGCGGAGCAGGTCCGGGAGCTCGGCGGGCTCTACGTGCTCGGCAGCGAACGCCACGAGAGCCGGCGGATCGACAACCAGCTGCGCGGCCGCTCGGGGCGCCAGGGCGACCCGGGGGAGAGCCGGTTCTTCCTCTCGCTCGAGGACGAGCTGATGCGGCTGTTCGCGACGGGGGCGATGAGCTGGGTGATGGACCGCGCCCTGCCCGAGGACGTGCCGATCGAGGCGCGGATGGTGACCCGGGCGATCGAGCGCGCGCAGAACACGGTGGAGCAGCGCAACGCCGAGATCCGCAAGGACGTCCTCAAGTACGACGAGGTCATGAACGAGCAGCGCAAGGTGATCTACGAGCGCCGCCGTCAGATCCTCGACGGCGAGGACATGCGCGAGTACACGATCTCGCTCCTGTCCTCGACGCTCGAGGCCGTCGTGCGCGCCGCGTGCCCCACCGACTTCGCCGAGGAGTGGGACCTCGAGCGCCTCGTCAACGACCTCGCCCAGTACTACCCGACGGAGTTCACCGTCGCCGACCTCGAGCAGGCCGAGAGCGTCGGGCAGATCGTCGACAGCGTCGTCGCCGACGCGATCGAGCGCTACGAGCAGCGCGACCAGGAGATGCCGGGCGGGGCCGAGACCGCGCGCCAGGTCGAGCGCCAGGTGATGCTCCAGATCATCGACGCCCGCTGGCGCCTCCACCTCGCCGAGATGGACCACCTCAGGGAAGGCATCCACCTGCGCGGCATCGCCCAGACCGATCCGCTCGTGGCCTGGCAGCGGGAGGGCTTCGAGATGTTCGGCCAGCTCATGGATGCGATCGACGACGACTACCTGCGCTACGTGATGCACGTGCAGGTCCTTGTCGAGCAGGAGGCTGCGCCGGACTTCACCCAGGCGAGCTTCGAGGCGGCGGCCGATCCGGCCGGCGGCTTCGAGGTGGCCCTGGACAGCGCGGCCGCCGCCCAGCTGGTCTCCGCGGTCGAGGCGGGCCGGGCCCGCACGGCCGCTCCTGCCGGAGGCGTCCCTCCCCGCCCGCCCGAGGGGCCCACGGCGGCCAGGGCGGACGCCGCCGTCGGTCACAGGGCCGTCCCGCCCTCCACCCCGGCGGCCCCCGGAGCAGCGGTAGAGCCGGCGCCCGCCACCCGGCGCGCGGCTCCGGCGGGCGGGGCGCCCGCCAATCCTGCCGGAGGCCTCCCGGCTGCTTCGGTGCCCCCACGAGCACCGCTCGCCGGGGTTTCGCGTCCGGGCGTGGGGCCGCGCAAGATCGGCCGCAACGACCCGTGCTGGTGCGGGAGCGGCAAGAAGTACAAGCTCTGTCACGGCGCGGAGTAGGCGCCGATGACCGCGAGCCTCTCGGGCGCGGCCTCCGGCAGGGGCGAGGAGCGTCCCGAGATCGGCGAGCGCCTCACCGAGCTGCGGCGCCGCTTCGAGGCCGCAGCCGGCTACCTCCGTCTCGACGAGCTGAGGACGCGCCTCGCCGGCCTCGAGCTCGAGGTCGCGGCGCCCGACCTGTGGTCCGACTCCGAGCGGGCACGGGAGGTGACGACCGCCTACGGCCGGGTGAAGAGCGACGTGGACAGGCTGGAGAGCCTCGGCCACCGGCTGGACGACGCCGTCGCGCTCCACGAGCTGGCGACCGAGGAGGGCGGCGAGGCGCTCGCCGGCATCGCCGACGAGCTCGAGCAGGCGGCCGAGGGGATCGAGCAGGAGCTTTCGGACCTCGAGCTGCGCAGCCTGTTCGCCGGGGAGCACGACGAGAGGGATGCCGTGGCGGAGATCCACGCCGGCGCCGGAGGGACCGACGCGCAGGACTGGGCGGAGATGCTCCTTCGGATGTACCTGCGCTGGGCCGAGCGCAGGGGGTTCGAGGTCGAGCTCGACGAGGTCTCTCCGGGCCAGGAGGCCGGCATCCTCTCGGCGACGTTCATCGTGCGGGGGCGCTTCGCCTATGGCCTGCTCGCCGCAGAGCGCGGGGTGCACCGCCTCGTGCGCATGTCGCCCTTCGACTCCCAGCACCGGCGCCAGACGAGCTTCGCCTCCCTCGAGGTGGCGCCGTTCCTCGAGGACCTCTCGGGGGAGGTGGAGATCGACGAGAAGGACCTGCGGATCGACACCTACCGCTCCTCCGGGGCAGGCGGCCAGCACGTCAACGTCACCGACTCGGCGGTGAGGATCACCCACCTGCCGACCGGCATCGTCGTCGCCGTGCAGAACGAGCGCAGCCAGCACCAGAACAAGGCGAAGGCGCTCCAGATCCTCGCCGCCAAGCTCGCCGAGGTGCAGCGGGAGGCGCGCCGCGCCGAGCTGTCGGCCTTGACGGGGCCCCAGGCGAAGGTGGAGTGGGGCAACCAGATCCGTTCCTACGTGCTCGCGCCCTACCAGCTCGTCAAGGACCTCCGGAGCGAGGTCGAGACCGGCAACGTCGAGGCCGTGCTCGACGGGGACATCGACGAGCTGATGGTCGGCTACCTGCGCTGGCGGCGAGCCCGAGCGACATGAAAGCACTGGTCAGCGGGGCTTCGGGCTTCATCGGCAGCGCCCTCGTCGCGAGGCTGGTCGCCGACGGCGACGAGGTCGTCCGCCTCGTCCGGCACGACCCGCGCCCGTCCGACGCGCGCTTGGACCTCGATCGCCGCCTGGTCGTCGAGCCGCGCTCGGGGACCGGGATCGGCGAGGTCGACGTGGTGTTCCACCTCGCCGGCGAGCCGATCACGCCCTGGCGCTGGAGCGCCGGGAAGCGCGAGCGGATCCGCTCGAGCCGGGTCACGACCACCGACGTGCTCGCCCGGGCCGTCGCGGCGTTGCCCGGTCGGCGGCCCGTGCTCGTCGTGATGTCGGCGGTCGGCTACTACGGCGACCGCGGCGAGGAGCTCCTCGACGAGCGCAGCTCTCCCGGGAGCGGAACCCTCGCGGAGGTCTGCCGCGCCTGGGAGGAGGCGAGCGGGCCCGCGGCCGAGGCCGGAGCCCGGGTCGTGAACCTGCGTGCCGGCCTCGTGCTCGGCCCCGGCGGCGGCCTCCTGCGCCTGCTCGCGCCGCTCAGCCGGGCGGGCCTCGGCGCCCGCCTCGGTTCGGGGCGGCAGTGGTCCAGCTGGATCTCTCTGGAGGACATGGTCGGCGCCCTCCTCCACGTCGCGACGAGGTCCGAGCTCTCAGGGCCCTGCAACGCGACCTCGCCGGCTCCCGTGCGCAACGAGGAGCTCGTTGCCGCCCTGGCCTCGGCGCTCGGCCGCCGGGCGCGCCTCGCCGTCCCGGCGACCGCCCTGCGGCTCCTGTCGGGGAAGGAGGTGGCGGACGAGATGCTGCTCGCCAGCCAGCGGGTCCTGCCCTCGGTCCTCGAGCGCAGCGGCTACTGCTTCGTGCACCCGACGCTCGACGAGGCGCTTCTCGCCGCCTTCTCCTCGTCCTCGGCGGCCGGGAGCCGAGGCGCCGGCGCCAGGTGAGCTCGTCGCTCGAAGCCGACGTCGTCGTCGTCGGGGCCGGGCCCGCGGGCAGCGCCGCTGCGGCGGTCCTCGCCCGAGGCGGGCTCGACGTCGTGCTCGTCGACCGTTCCCACTTCCCGAGGGACAAGTGCTGCGGCGACGGGCTGACCGGCCGGGCGCTCCGGCGGCTCGAGCAGCTCGGCCTCGACCCCGGCGCGCTGGCGTCGTTCAGGGAGGTGAGCCGTATGCGGGTGCGCTCCCCGGCGGGGCGGATCGTCGACCTCCCGACCTCTACCTCGCCAGACCTCTCGCCTGCTCGAGGACGGCGGAGCTTCGCCGGGGTGGCGAGGCGGCTGCACCTCGACGCCGCGCTGGCCGCGCTCGCGACCGAGGCCGGCGCCCGGATGTGCGAAGGATCGGCCCTGGAAGGCGTCGAGGTCCGCCCCTCTCGCCACGCTGCTCCGGTAACCGGCCCGGTCACCTGCACGCTCGGCGACGGGACGGTGCTGGGCTCAAGGTTCCTCGTCGCCGCCGACGGCGCGTTCTCCAAGGTCCGCGCCCTCGCCACGGAGGGGGCGCGCATCTCCGGAAGGGGGGCTCCCCGGGCCGAGCGTGCACGCCGGCGGCCCTGGCCTGCTCCGCTGCACGCCTTCCGCACCTACGTGACGGGCATCGGTCCCGTCGCGGCCGAGGGGATGTGGGTGTGGTTCGAGCCGGGGCTCCTCCCGGGCTATGCCTGGTGCTTCCCGCTTGCCGGCTCGAGGGCCAACGTCGGCATCTGCCTTCCCCGTCCGCCGGGCTCGCCGGGCGGACGGCTCGCCGAGGCCTGGCGCGACGCGCTCTCGGCGACGTTCCTCGACTCGCTCGTCGGGCCCGGCGCGCAGCTCGAGGGCCCGGTGCGCTCGTGGCCGATCCCGACCGGCGCGACCACCGCCGGGCTCGTCGGTCCGGCCGGACGCGTGCTCTACGCCGGGGACGCGGCCCGTGTGGCCGACCCCCTGAGCGGCGAGGGGGTCGGCCAGGCGCTCGAGACCGGCATCGCCGCAGCGGAGGCGATCCTGCGCCACGGCGCCGCGGGGCCCGAGGCCGCCGCCAGCGGCTATGTCTCGGCCGTGCGCCGGAAGATCCTGCGGGAGCAGCGGATCTCGGCGGTGATCGCCACCGCGATGTCCAGCCCGCCGGGTGCGAGCGCCGTGGTCGCGGCGACCGGGACCGGGCGGCTCACCCGCCTCGGCGCCGCCCGCTTGCTGTTCGAGGGCCTCGCGTAGAAGGCAGGCTCGCTCCCGGCGTGCTCAGCCCCGGTTCGCCCCGTTGCGGCGCACCTCGTCGTTGACCGCGTAGTAGGCGTCGATCGACTCGCCCGCGTCGCCCCAGAACCCCTCGAGCACGTCGTAGTCCATCAAGCCCTTGGCGATGTAGTGGTTGTTCACGTCCGTGATCTCGAGCTCGCCCCGGGCCGAGGGCTCCAGGCGGGAGATGATCGAGAACACCGAAGGGTCGTAGCAGTACAGCCCGGTCACGCAGTAGCGGCTCGGCGGGACGGCCGGCTTCTCGACGATGCGGACGATGCGCCGCTGCTCGTCGAGCTCCGGCACGCCGAGGTGGCGCAGGTGCTCGGCCTCCGCCACCGGCGCGAGCAGCAGGCGGGCGCCGTCCTCCTGCCTTGCGAAGGCCTCCACAGTCGGCCGGATCGTCCGCCCGAAGATGTTGTCGGCGAGCATCACGACCATGTCGTCCTCGCCGACGAAGCGCTCTGCGAGCCCGAGCGCCTCGGCGATGCCCCCGGGGCGGTCCTGGTAGGCGTAGCAGAGGACCTCGACGCCGTGCTCCTCGCCGCTCGAGAGCAGGCGCAGGAACTCCCCGGCGTGGGTGCCGCCCGTGACGACCATGATCTCGACGACCCCGGCCTTGACGAGCGCCTCGACCGCGTAGGAGATCATCGGGCGGTCGTAGATCGGCAGCAGGTGCTTGTTCGTGATCCGGGTGAGCGGATGGAGGCGGCTACCAGTGCCCCCCGCGAGGAGGACGCCCTTCACGCCCGCCACCTCGAGGTGCCGGCGTCCGAGCCGGTGACCGGTCCGGGCCGGGCCGGGGCCTCGGTCGCTCGACGCGGCGCCAGGCTCACGGGCGACGAGCGTACCCGCGGCGCGGGAGCAGGTCGGGGCGGTCACCCGGGCGGGCCGAGCACCTCGTCGAGGACGGCGTCGGAGAACGCCGGCCAGGCGGCGACCGCCCAGGGCCCGAACGGCCGGTCGCAGGCCGCGGCGCAGGCGAGCCCGGCGTCGGGGTCCACCCAGAGGAAGGCGCCTGCCTGGCCGAAGTGGCCGAAGGTGCGGGCGGAGTTGCGCGTGCCGGTCCAGTGCGGCGACTTGCCGTCCTTGAGCTCGAAGCCGAGGCCCCAGTCGCAGGGCTCCTGCCGTCCGAAGCCTGGGAGGACCCCGCCGAGCCCGGGGAAGGCCACCGAGGTGGCGAGCTCGAAGGTTGTCCTCGACACGAGGGTCGGGGCGAGGAGCTCGGCCGAGAGCGCGAGCAGGTCGCGCAGCGGCCCCGCAGCCCCCGCGGCAGGAGTGCCGTTGAGCGTGGTCCGCCGCATGCCGAGCGGCTCGAGGACGCCGGAGGCGAGGTAGCGCTCGAACGGCATCCCAGAGCGATCTGCCAGGTGCTCGCCGAGCAGCTCGAAGCCGGCGTTGGAGTAGATGCGGCGGGTGCCAGGGCGAGCGAGCACGCGGCTGCGGTCGTCGGGGCCGAGCCCGGAGGCGTGGGCGAGGAGGTGCCGGACGGTCGAGCCGGGCGGCCCGAGCTCGTCGTCGAGCCCTACCGTGCCCTCCTCGACGGCGACGAGCACGGCGAGCGCCGTGCACAGCTTCGTCACCGAGGCCCAAGGGAGGCCGACGTCGACCTCGCCGTAGGTCCCGAGGACGCCGTCGAGCGAAGAGACCGCGGAGGCGACGAGATCCGCGCCCCAGCTCGAGGCCGCCCGGAGCGCCCGGACCGGCACCCGGTTCAAACGTCGAGGAAGCGGCGGACCGCCATCGAGGAGCCGGCGACCCCGACGACGAGCCCGATCAGCACGACGACGAGCTCGGTCATGACGAGGTCGTGCGTCGGCAGCACCGCCGCGCCGAACACGGAGATCTTGTAGTGGCGGATCAGGTAGCCGACGCCGATGTTCGACAGCAGCACGATCACGACGGCGGCGATCGCCCCGATCAGCCCCTGCACGAGCCCCTCGAGCATGAACGGCACGCGGATGAACCAGTTCGTGGCCCCGACGAGCTTCATCACGCCGACCTCTCGCCGTCGGGCGAAGATCGCCATGCGGATCGCGTTGAGGATGAGCACCAAGGACGAGACCAGCAGCACGATCGCGATCACGAGGAGGATCAGCTGGAGCACGTTGGTGACCTGCTGGAGGACGTGGATGCTCCGGCTGGGCGAAGTCGCCTGGTAGACGCCGGGCACCCCGGCGTTGAACGTGGCCGCCACGGTCGGGGCGTCACCGGGGCGCTGCAGCTGGCACTTGAACACCGTCGGCGTGGTGGCGGGAGTCAGCGCCGCGATCGCCGTCGGCGAGCCGGCGAGGACCTGCTTCGCCTGCTCGTAGGACTTCTCGTGGTCGAGGTAGCCGCAGCGCGTGATCTGCGGCGTCTGGGCGATCATCGTCCTCACGTCGCCGAGCTGCTGCGGCGTGGCGTCCGCCTTCATGAAGATCTGGAGGCTGACGTTGTCGCTCCACTGCCCGATCTGGCGACTGACGGCCTGGCGCAGCAGCAAGGCCGTGCCGACGAGCGAGAGCGAGACCGCGACGGTGAGGACGGCCGCGAGCGCCATCATGCGGTTGCGCCAGAGGTTCGCGACGGTCTCCCGGGCCGCGTACTCGAGAGGGACTGCCATCGGCGAGGCCGGACCTCAGCGCTCGCCCCGACGCGCCCGCACGGTCGCCATCCGGCCCGTCGGCAGGCCGGGTGCGGAGAGCTCCACGCCGGAGGTGTCGAGCAGCGAGATCGCCCGCATGCCCCGACCGGAGATCGTCGGCTCGTCGGTGTAGCCGTAGACGCCCCGCGCCTGGTCACGGACGATGCGACCGTGCTCGAGCTGGAGGACCCGGCGCCGCATCGTGTCCACGATGCCGACGTCGTGGGTCGCCATGATGACGGTCGTCCCCGTCCGGTTGATCCTGTCCAGCAGCTTCATGATCCCCTGGCTCGTCGCAGGGTCGAGGTTGCCTGTCGGCTCGTCGGCGAGCAGGACCAGCGGCCGGTTGACGAATGCTCGAGCGATCGCCACCCTCTGCTGCTCCCCGCCCGAGAGCTCGTGGGGCATCCGCTCGTGCTTCTGCCCGAGCCCGACGAGCTCGAGGACCTGGGCGACCTGGTTGGTGACGACGCTGCGGGGGCGCCCGATCACCTCGAGGGCGAACGCGACGTTCTCGGCGACCGTCTTGTTGGGCAGCAGGCGGAAGTCCTGGAAGATGCACCCGAGGTTCCGCCGCAGGTACGGGACGCGCCAGCGGGAGAGCGCGCCGATGTCACGCCCCGCGACCCAGATCGTTCCCGAGTCGGGCACCTCCTCTCGGAGCAGGAGCTTCAAGAAGGTGGTCTTCCCCGACCCCGAGGGCCCGACCAGGAAGACGAACTCCCCCTTCTGGATCTCGAGCGAGACCCCCTCGAGGGCGGGTGCACCGCCTTTGTAGCTCAGCGTCACGTTCTCGAAGCGGATCATCGCCCTCTTCCCCGGGCTTGCCTGCCGGCCCGCTCGGCGCCGACGCCCTGTCTCGAGGCGGCCGTGCCGCGACACGCCTCAGCGCCGCCGCGGCGGCCCTGGTCCTGAGCGGTCCGGGCAACACTACCAGCCCTGTTGGGCTGTCCACAGGTTTGCCCCGATCGGCCAGGTCCGGCGGGCCGAGCCGTCGCCGGTCCCGGGCGTCCGCCGGGGTAGGATCGGCCAGGTGGTTGACCAGGAGCATCGGGAGGTGGCGGCGGGCCTGCGGGCGTCCGCGGGCGCCTTCGGGTTGAACGCCTGGCTCGTCGAGGAGATGTACCAGGCCTACCGGGCCAACCCGTCGTCGGTCAGCGACAGCTGGCAGGAGTTCTTCGCGGACTACAAGAGCATGGGCGCGCCGGCCCCGGCGCGCCCACCCGGGCTCGAGCCGTTGTCCGGCCCGCTGGCTCGACCGCTCGACGGCCGGCCCGTCGAGCAAGGGCGCGGGGCGACCCCTGTCCCGGCGACGGCGCCCGAGGCGCCCGGGGCGTCTCCTCCCAAGCCCCGAGCGCCCGGGCTCGGCCCGGCCGCCTCGGTGACCGGCGAGGGCCCGGCCGGCAACGGCGGGGTGGCCGGCGACGCCGCCACGCCCCTCCGCGGCGCACCGGCCCGGGTCGTCGACAACATGGTCCGCAGCCTCTCGGTGCCCACGGCGACGAGCGTCCATCCCGTCCCGGCGAAGCTGCTCGAGGTGAACCGCCGGCTGCTGAACGAGCACCTCGCCCGGACCGCCGGCGGGAAGGTGAGCTTCACCCACCTCATCGGCTGGGCGGTGGTGAAGGCTCTGTCGAGCGTCCCGGCGCTCAACTCGAGCTTCGTCGAGGACGCGGACGGCAGGGGCTCGCCCGGCGTGATCCGCCACCCCCATGTCGGCCTCGGGATCGCGATCGACCTCGAGCGCGCCGACGGGTCTCGCAACCTGCTCGTCCCGTGCGTCCGCCAGGCCGACATGCTGGACTTCGCCGGTTTCCTCCACGCCTACGAGGACCTCGTGCGCCGGGCCCGGACCGGCAAGCTCGGCGTCGACGACTTCGCCGGGGTCACGGTGACCATCACCAACCCCGGCACGCTCGGCACGACCCAGTCGGTGCCCCGCCTGATGGCCGGCCAGGGCGCGATCATCGGCATCGGGGCGCTCGGCTACCCGGCGGAGTACGAGGCCGCCGACCCTGCCACGCTCGCCGAGATCGGCGTCGGCAAGGTCGTCACCCTGACGTCGACCTACGACCACCGCATCATCCAAGGCGCCGAGTCCGGGCTGTTCCTCTCGAGGGTGCACGAGCTCCTGGTCGGCGAGCATGCCTTCTACGAAGAGGTCTTCGCCGCGCTCGGCGTGCCCTACCACCCTGCCCACTGGCGCGGGGACAGCGGGTCGCTCGCGAGCCAGCGGCGGGACCGGTCGGCCGTCGAGAAGCAGATGCGGGTGCAGGCGCTCATCAACATGTACCGAGTGCGCGGCCACCTCATCGCCCAGCTGGACCCGCTGGCCACCTCGCCGCCGCCGATGCACCCCGACCTCGACCCCGAGACCTACGGGTTGTCGGTCTGGGACCTCGACAGGACCTTCGCCACCGGCGGCCTCGCCGGCACGGACGCCCTCAGCCTGGCCCGGATACTCGAGATCCTGCGTGACGCCTACTGCCGCACGGTCGGCATCGAGTACATGCACATCCAAGAGCCCGCCGAGAAGCAGTGGATCCAGCGCAACGTCGAGGGCGTCCCGGCGACGCTCAGCCCGGAGGAGCAGCGCCACGTGCTCGGCCGGCTCAACGCGGCCGAGGCGTTCGAGCGGTTCCTCCACTCGCGCTACGTGGGCCAGAAGCGCTTCGGCCTCGAGGGCGGGGAGTCCGCGATCGTGTTCCTCGACGCCCTCCTCGAGGCGGCGGCTCGCGAGGGGATCTCCGAGGCCGTGCTCGGCATGGCCCACCGAGGCCGTCTCAACGTGCTCGCCAACATCGTCGGCAAGTCCTACGCCGAGATCTTCGCCGAGTTCGAGGGCAACCTCGACCCGGAGACGGTCCAGGGCTCCGGCGACGTGAAGTACCACAAGGGGGCCTCCGGCAAGTTCGTCGGACGGGACGGCGTCACGCTCCCGCTGACTCTCGCGTCCAACCCGTCCCATCTCGAGGCTGTCGACCCCGTCGTCGAGGGTATGGCACGTGCCAAGCAGGACCGCGAGGACGATCCCGACCGCTTCCCGGTGCTGGCGGTGCTCGTGCACGGCGACGCGGCCTTCGCCGGGCAGGGGGTCGTCGCCGAGCTGCTGAACCTTTCCCAGCTGAAGGGCTACCGCACCGGCGGGACGGTCCACCTCGTCATCAACAACCAGCTCGGCTTCACGACCCCGCCGACCGAGGCCCGCTCCTCGGTCTACGCGACCGACGTCGCGAAGATGGTCCAGGCGCCGATATTCCACGTCAACGGCGACGACCCCGAGGCGTGCGTGCGGGTCGCGCGCCTCGCCTTCGGTTTCCGGGAGGCCTTCAAGAAGGACGTGGTCGTCGACCTCGTCTGCTACCGCCGCCACGGCCACAACGAGGGGGACGACCCGAGCTACACCCAGCCGCTCATGTACAAGGAGATCGACCGTCACCGCTCGGTGCGCAAGCTGTACACCGAGGCGCTGGTCAAGCGGGGCGACATCAACCTCGAGGAGGCCGAGCGGGCGCTGGACGACTTCTCGGCCCGGCTGCAGGCGGCCCTGGACGAGACACGCTCGGCCGCGCCGCCTCGGGTGGAGCGCCTGCCGGAGCGCAGGAGCGTCAGGGCCCCTTCCCTCTCGCTCCGGACCGGGGTCGAGCGGGCGAGGCTCGACGAGGTCGCGGCACGGCTGCACGAGGTGCCGGAGGGCTTCAGCGTCCACCCGAAGCTCGGGCGCCAGCTCGAGCAGCGCGCCGCGCTCTACGCCGCCGGCGAGGTCGACTGGTCGCTCGGCGAGGCGCTGGCGTTCGGGACGCTGCTCGGCGAGGGGATCGACGTCCGCCTGACGGGCCAGGACAGCCGCCGCGGGACGTTCTCCCAGCGGCATGGGGTCCTGGTGGACTACGAGACCGGCGCCGAGCACGTCCCGCTGGCGGCGCTCGCCGCCCCGCTCGGCGCCACGGACGGCGTCGGTCGGGGGCGTTTCCTCCTCTACGACTCCCTGCTCTCGGAGTACGCCGCCCTGGGGTTCGAGTACGGCTACTCGGTCGAGGCCAGGGGCGCCCTGGTCTGCTGGGAGGCGCAGTTCGGGGACTTCGCCAATGGCGCCCAGGTCATCATCGACAACTTCCTCGTCGCCGCGGAGGAGAAGTGGGGCCAGTCGTCCGGCCTCGTGCTGCTGCTGCCCCACGGCTACGAGGGCCAGGGACCGGAGCACTCCTCGGCGCGACCCGAGCGCTTCCTCGAGCTCGCAGCCGAGGGCAACATCACGGTGGCCCAGCCGACGACGGCGGCGCAGTACTTCCACCTCCTGAGGGCCCAGGCGCGGCGCCCGGTGCGCAAGCCCCTTGTCGTGCTGACGCCGAAGTCCCTGCTCAGGTCGCGCCAGGCGCGCTCGGCGGTCGAGGAGCTCGTGTCGGGCACCTGGCACGAGGTGCTCGACGACCCGGTGGCGCCGGGGCGGGTGCAGCGTTCCGAGGTGCGCCGGGTCATCCTGGTGAGCGGGAAGATCGCCTTCGACGCCTTGGCCCGGCGGGACTCCATCGGCGAGCGAGCCGGCGAGGCCGTGCCGATCGCGATCGTCCGGATCGAGCAGCTCTACCCCTGGCCGGACGGTGCCCTCGTCGAGGTGCTCGACCGCTACCCGGCGGCCGAGGAGCTCGTGTGGCTCCAGGACGAGCCGTGGAACATGGGCGCATGGCGCTTCGCCGGAGAGCAGCTGCGACGCCTTCTCGGCGACCGCTACCGCATCCGTGCGGTGACCCGGGGCGAGTCCGGCAGCCCGGCGACCGGGTCGCACGCGATACACGAGCTCGAGCTCGAGCAGCTGCTCGACGATTCGGTCGGAGGCGCGCCTGAGCGCGCATAAGGCGGCGGCTCGCACGGCGGAGCACGTCGTCGTCGACGGCTCCAACATCGCGACCGAGGGCCGCTCGACGCCGAGCCTCGCGCAGCTCGAGGAAGCGGTGTCCGAGCTGAAGCGGGAGCTGCCGGACGCGGTGGTGACCGTCGTCGTCGACGCGACCTTCGCCCACCGGATCGACGCCAGCGAGCTCGCTCGCTTCGAGGAGGCGGCGTTGCGCGGCGAGTACGTCTACCCTCCGGCCGGGGCGATCGGCCGGGGCGACGCGTTCCTCCTGCGCATCGCCGAGCGAGTCTCTGGCATCGTGCTCTCGAACGACTCCTTCCAGGAGTTCCACGGGGAGCATGCCTGGCTGTTCGACCACGGCCGGCTTCTCGGCGCGACTCCGGTGCCCGGGGTCGGCTGGATCTTCGTGCCGCGCACCCCGGTGCGCGGCCCTCGCAGCCGGATCGCCACGCGGGACGCGGCACGTGCGAAGGAGCAGGTCGTCAAGGCCATCGCCGAGGCGACGAAGGAAGCGGTCGAGCCCGACGCCCAGCCCGGGCACGCCGCCGCCTCGGGTCGGCGGCGAGCCCGGCGCAGCACGCCCGCTCCCCAGGCCGTGAACGACCCGACGACCTTCATCGGCTTCATCGCCGAGCACCCCCTGGGCGAGCAGATCGAGGCCGTTGTCGAGAGCTTCACCTCCCACGGCGCAGTCGCCCGCTACGGGTCGGTCCGGTGCTACGTCCCTCTCTCCGGGCTCGGGCACCCGCCCCCCCGTTCGGCGCGCGAGGTACTGCGGCGCGGCGAGCAGCGCAAGTTCGTCGTGACCGCGCTCGACCCGTTCCGCAGGGGGGTGGAGCTCGCGCTGCCGGACATCGCGGTCGTGTCCGGTCACCCGAGCGAGGAGACCGTCGAGGCAGAGGTCCGCATGGCACGCGTGCCGGCCCGGGCCGTGGTCGCTCCCGCAGACGGGAAGGCGCCGAGGCGGGCGGCCAGGACCTCCCTCGCGCCCGCCGGCGCCGCGGAGAGGCCGTCGACGGACTCGGCGCGCCCGGATGCCGCACCGGCCAAGGCGGTTGGGAGGTCCGCGACGGGCGCCGGAAGGGCGGCGGGAGACACCTCGGCGAAGGAAGCCAAGGCGACCTCGAGGGTCGCGAGGGCGGCCTCGAGCAGCGAGGCCCCGCCGGTCACGGCGGCACCGAGGAAGGCCGGCCGGCCGGCCGGGGAGGCCAAGGCGCCGCGGACCGAGGCGGCCGAGGCGGAGCGACAGCCGGCCAAGGCGGCACAGAGGACCGCCCCGCGCCCGGCCAAGGCGGCGGCTCCGACGAAGGTGACGAAGGTGACGAAGGTGACGAAGGCGGCGAAGGCGGCGACCGAGGCGGTCGGCGGTCGGCCCAAGGTGGCGCCCGCCTTGCCGAAGGCGGCGGCTGCGGCCAAGGCGGCCAAGGCGGTGCCCTCCAAGGCGGCCAAGGCTCCGTCGACCGCGGCCAAGGTTGCTCCGTCCAAGGCGGCCAAGGCGGCGACCGAGCCGGTGAGGGCTGCCAGGGGGGCGAGGGCGGTGCCCGGTCCTGCCACCCCCGCGCCCCGGACGTCCAAGGCTGCCCCCGGCGGCGACGGCGCGAGCCCTCCAGCCGGGAGGACCAGAAGGGCGAGCGCGCCGGGCGACGCGCACGAGCCGGCCGAGGCGGGTGCGGCGGGCAGGCTCCCCAAGGCCGCCAAGGCCGCCAAGGCGGCCAAGGCCGCCGCCCCGTCGGCCGAGCGGGCCAGGGCGACCGCGGCGGCCGGGAAGGCCGCGCCGAAGCGCGGCGCGGGCCGCTAGCCGGCCGAGCCAGCCGGGCTCGCCACGAGATCGAGGAGGTTCGCCGGTGCCCCCCGCCCCGGAAGAGCTGCTGCCGCATCGACATCCGTTCCTTTTCCTGAGCGAGATCGACGAGCTCGAGCCCGGCGTCCGCGCGAGGGGTCGCTGGCGGCTGGCGGCCGACGCCGATTTCTTCGCCGGGCACTTCCCCGGCCGCCCGACGCTGCCGGGCGTCCTCATGGTCGAGTCCCTCGCCCAGCTCGGGGCGGCTGCGCTGCTCGCCGACGAGCGCTTCGCCGGGCGGCTCCCGCTCTTCGGCGGGATCGACCACGCTCGGTTCCGACGCCAGGTCGGCCCCGGCGACGTGCTCGAGCTCGAGGTGCGCCTGGGTCGGGTCTCTTCGCGCGCCGGGCGGGGGAGCGGGCGCGCGCTCGTCTCGGGCGAGCTGGCGTGCGAGGCCGAGCTGCTGTTCGTCCTCGCCGGGGGCTGAGGCCCTCATGCGCCTCGCCACCTGGAACGTCAACTCCCTCAAGGCTCGCCTTGCCCGTGTCGAGGCTTGGCTCGCAACAGCGCAGCCCGACGTGTTGTGCCTGCAGGAGACCAAGCTCGCAGACGAGGCGTTCCCGGGAGAGGTGTTCGAGTCGCTCGGCTACGCCAGCGCCCATCACGGCACCGGACGCTGGAACGGGGTGGCGATCGTCTCGCGGGTCGGGCTCGACGACGTCTGCGCCGGTTTCCACGACGACGATCCCAGCTCGCCCGGAGAGCCCCGGCTGCTGGCCGCGACCTGCGGCGGGGTCCGCGTCCTCAGCGTCTACGTGCCGAACGGGCGCCTCGTCGGGTCGCAGTTCTACGAGGCCAAGCTCGACTGGCTCGCTCGTCTGCGTGCCGAGCTCGAGGCGACCTGCGACCCCAACGGCGCCGTAGCCGTCTGCGGCGACTTCAACGTCGCCCCGGAGGACCGCGACGTGTGGGACATCGGCCGGTTCGCCGGGGCGACGCACGTCAGCGAGGCCGAGCGGGCCGCGCTCGCCCGGGTCGTCGACTGGGGGCTTCGCGACGTGGTGAGGGACCATGCGCCCGGCGAGGCCGGCCCCTTCACCTGGTGGGACTACCGGGGAGGCGCGTTCCACAAGGGCGAGGGGATGCGGATCGACCTCGCGCTGTTGTCGGACCCGCTCGCCGCACTCGTCCAGCGGGCGTTCGTCGACCGCGACGCGAGGAAGAAGGGCGCGCTCTCCGAGCCGCCCTCCGACCACGCACCGGTCGTCGTCGACTTGGCGGCCTGGCCGTCGAGCCCGGAAGCGCTTGGCCGAGGGGCCCGAGCCGGAGGATGATTGGCGGTCGGGTCGCCATCGCGAAGGAGGGACATGCGCACGGTCCTCGCGGTCACAAACGTCAAGGGCGGCGTCGGCAAGACGACGTCCGCCGTCTACCTCGCGGCGGCAGCCGTTCGATCCGGGCGCGGCCCCGTCGCCCTCGTCGACTCCGACCCGCAGGCCTCGAGCGCCGAGTGGCTGGAGCGGTCGCCGATCGACGGCGTGCGCCTGGTCGAGGCGCCCACGGCACGCCTGCTGTCCCGGGCGATGGAGGCCGCTGCCGAGCGCCTCGTCGTCGTCGACTCGCCGCCTGGCGATGAGAAGACCGTGCGCACGGCGCTCGAGCATGCCGACGTCGTCGTCATCCCGACGAGAGTCGGCGGCCCCGAGCCGAGCCGGGTGCGCGCGACGATCGAGCTGCTCCCGGCGGGCACCCGCAGAGGCCTCGTGATCTGCGCCGCCAGGACCGGGACTCGTGACCTCGAGGAGACGCTGAGCGGCTGGGAGGAGGAGGGGGAGGCGATCTGGGGGGTCGTCCCCGAGCGGGTCGCCATCGCCTCCGGCGCCGACGCCCCGCTCAGCGTTGTCGGTCTCGTTCACTACGAGAACGTGCTGCTCCAGGCGCTGGACCGGAGCCGGAGGAGGGCGCAGGCCTGATGAGGCCGGCGCGGCTGCCCTCGCCGCTCCCCTTCGTCCCGGTCGAGGAGCTCGGCGGCAGGCCGCACGTCATGGTCGACGGGGCACCGAGGCCGGGAACGCTGCTCACCCTCAGCCACTGGCCCTCCAGCCCGACTCCCGGCCGCCTGGCTCGGGACCTCTCGGCCGAGATCGCCCTCGCCTATCTGACCGAGCGCCGTCACTGGTGCGCCGGGTGCGAGGCGGTGAGCGTCGACCACCTCGACCAGGATGGCCTTACCGCCGCCTTCGTCCTCGCCGACCCGGCCGGCGCGGCTGCGCGGGCCGAGCTGCTCGTCGAGGTTGCCCGCGCCGGGGACTTCGCGGTGGTGCGCGACGAGCGGGCAGCCAGGGTGTCCATGGCCCTCGACGGCCTCGCCGCGGCAGGGCTTGGGCCGAGGGAGCTTGTCGAGCTCCTGCCTTCCCTGCTCGACGAGCCTACGGCCTACGAGTCGCACTACCGGGCCGAGCTCGAGAGCCTGCGGGCGAGCCAGGCTGCGCTCGCCTCGGGGAGCTGCGCGCTGCGGGAGGTTCGCCCGGCGGACCTCGCGATCTTCGAGGTCGACGACCGGCTCCCGAGCGTTCGATGGCGCCGGTTCGGCCGCGGCGGCGAGGGGCCGCTCCACCCGATGGCCCTGCACAGCGCGACCGCCGCGGGGCGCGTCCTCGTGGTGCAAGGCCGCCGCCTGCGCTACCACGACCGGTACGAGACCTGGGTCCGGCTCGCCAGCCGGAGGCCGCCGTTGCGGCGCGACCTCGTCCCCCTGGCCGCCCGACTTTCCGAGGCCGAGCCGGATGGGCGAGCCTGGGGGGCAGACGGGCCTGCAACGCTCGAGCCAGTCCTCGCGCCCGGCGGCGGGGAGAGCACGCTCGACGCGGCGTTCGTCACCGAGACGATCTGCGCCTATCTGCTCGAGGCACCCCCAGCCTGGGACCCCTACCGGGCCGGCGGGGCGTTCCTGGCGGCGGGCGCCGAGGCCGGGCACCCGGCGGCACGAGGAGGCGCCGAGCGCCCCTTGACGAGGGGCGTCAGTGGACGGGCAGGCCCCAGAGCGGGAACCAGCGCTCGAGGTCCGGCTCGACACCGAGGTCGCTTCCGAGCTCGGCCTTCAGCCTGAGCTCGGCCTCGTTGTCCCGGCGCTCCGGCCCCGAGGGCACGAAAGGGTAGAAGGTGCCCCGCTTGTACAGGTAGACGAGGTAGGTGGTCGCAGGGGCGCGCTGGCCCGGACCGGGCGCCGAGGCGGGGGAGAAGCCGAACACGGAGCAGAGCAGTTGCGGCCCGTAGCCGTGCTCCCTCAGGGTCGAGTTCACGAAGTGGGTGCGAGTCACGAGGCTGTCGAAGTCGGCGTCCTCGACGATCACCCACCGGTAGCCGTACTGGTCGGCTTCCTCGCTCAGCTTCACCGGCGTCGAGGAGCCGTCGCCGGACAGCATCTCGGCGATCTCCTGCTCGGTCTCGGCGAACCCCTGCCCGGCCGAGGGCTTGAAGCAGACGCCGGCCTGGCCGGTCGGCACGAGGCCCTCGCTCGCCTCGAGGGTGATGCGGGCGCCGGGCAGCGCGAAGAGCCGGTCGAGGTTCGCCTCGACCGGCTTCGTCCGCCCGAGGATGACGTCGAGGAGGCCCATCGCTCCTGGTCCCTGTCCGACGCCTACCGGCCGGCTGCCCGCCGGCCCCGGCTCACGCCGCGCCCCGGCGCATCTCGGCGTCGAGCTTGGCGAGCTGCTCGAGGCGCCGCTGGAGCGGCGGGTGGGTGGCGAAGAGCGTCGAGATGCTCGCGCCCGGAGCCAGGGCCGGCGCGAAGTAGAACGCGTTGAAGTGCTCGGCAGAGCGAAGGTCTCGGCTCGGTATCCGAGACATCTCGCCGCTCACCTTGACCAGCGCCTGCGCGAGCAGCGCCGGCTGGCCGATGAGGATCGCGCCGGACCGGTCGGCGGCGAGCTCGCGATAGCGGGAGAGCGTGCGGATCAGCACGAAGCTGATCGCGTAGATGACGGCCGAGACGAGCACCATGCCGAGCTCGATCAGAGCCATCTGACCCGCCGCGTTGTTGTTGCCGCCGCGCCCGCCGCGCCCGCCGCCGTAGCCGCCCATCCCGCCGAAGAGCCCCGCGAAGTAGAAGACCCGGGTCATCAGCCCGGCGAGGATGCCGAGGAAGCTCGCGATCGTCATCACCGCGACGTCCCGGTGGGCGACGTGGGACAGCTCGTGGGCGAGGACCGCCTCGAGCTCCGGCTCGTCGAGCCTGCGCAACAGCCCCGTCGTGACGCAGACGACCGCGTGCTTCTGGTCACGCCCGGTCGCGAATGCGTTCGGCATGTCGCTGTTCGCGATCGCGACCTGCGGGTGCGGCATGTCCGCGAGCGCGACCAGCCGGTCGATCACCCCGAACAGCTCGGTGCCCCCGGGCACCCGGGGAGCCTGCTCTCGGGTCACGATCCGTCCGCCCATCGAGTACAGGGCGATCCTGTCCGAGAAGAAGTACTGGACGAACAGGATCCCGAAGGCCAGGACGAGGATCAGCCCGAGCTTCACGTGGACCGCCACGAGGATCGCGACGAAGGCCGCGTAGAGCAGGCCGAGCAGGAAGACCGTCGAGAGCATGCGGGCGGTGAGGCCCCTGTCGGCCGGATAACGGGTGTGCGAAGCCATACTTCCCTGCCTAGCTGGTGCCGCTGAGCTCGGCGTCGCTCTCGGCGAGCAGCGCCTTCATCTCCGAGAGGCTCGTGCCCGGGTGCGGCAGCGCGAGGTCCGAGGGCACGATCCTCGAGCTGTCGACCCGGTGGCCCGACGTGCGGACCTCGCGCAGGAGGGCATCGAGCGCCTCGGCGAACGCGGCCTCGTCCTCGTCCTCGATGGCCTGCTCGAGGGCGGCGTCCAGCCGCTCGAGGTCCGCCGCTCGGGCGTCCTCGAGCTCGTACTGGCCCTCCTCGAGGACGCGCACGATCATGAGCCCGCCCCCTGGCCGAGGCTGAACAGGTCGCCGCCCTCCTGCGCCGTCGAGCCCTGGACGGCATCCGCCGGCACGCCGTCGACGGCCTCCTCGTCGTCCGAGCCCTCCTCGCCCGTGCTCGCCTCGCCGGCCGCCGAAGCCGCGCCCGCGCCGGCCGGCGGGACGGCCGAGCTCTCGATCGCCGCCCGAGGCGAGGGTGCGCCGCCCACCTGGGCGGGCGCCGGGGCGCCGAGCTGGCTCTTCAGCTGCTCGAGCTCGAGCTCGACCTGCGACGCCCGGGTCCCTTTGTCCAGCTCGGCCTGCAGGGGATCTGTCGAGCCGGAGAGGTCCTCGAGGGCGCCGGAGGAGAGCAGCTCGTCGACGGCGCCGGCTCGGGCCTGCATGTTGGCGATCTTGTCGCGGGCCCGCTCCATCGCGAGGCCGGTGTCGCTCATCGACTCCGAGATCCCCGAGACCGCCTCCCCGATCTTCGTCTGCGCCTGAGCCGCCGTGTAGGAGGCCTTGAGCGTCTCCTTCTGGGTCCTGAAGGCCTCGACTCGCGCCTGGAGCTGCTGGGTCGTCGCGACGAGCCGCTCCTCTTGGCTGACCAGCTGGTCGTGCTGGGTCTTCATGTCCTGCAGCTGCGTCGCGATCGAGGCGCGCCGCCCGAGGAACTCCCGTGCAAGGTCCTCGCGGTTCTGCCCGAGCGCCTGGCGCGCCTGCTCCTGGAGCTTCGCCGCGCTGGCCTGGAGCTGCTGGGCCTGGAGCTCGATCCGCTTGCGCGCCGTGGCGACGTCGGCGAGCCCGCGCCGGACCTGGGTCAGCTGCTCGAGCTGCTTCTCGTAGGAGAGATCGAGCGTCTCTCGGGGATCCTCCGCCCTGTCGAGGACCTTGTTCGCCTTGGCCTGCACGATGCCCGACAGGCGCTTCATCACGCCCATTGATCGCCCCTTCCCGGGTCTCCCACCCGGCTCGCATGCCCGCCAGCGGGGCCGACGCGCGCCCGGCGCGCGGCGACGCCCGCGCTGATGACGAGCATATGCCCCGGAAGCCGTCGCCAGGCACTCGCCCGGCCGGGCGTGGCTCGTCGCCCAGGCCGCTTCGCGGCGTGGATCGGCACGCGCCCGGCCGGCCCGGCGGCGGTAGCGTCGGGGGGATGGCCAACGGACTCTGCCTGCTCACCGTCCACGCCCATCCCGACGACGAGGCGTCGAAGGGCGCGGGCACGGTCGCCCGCTACCACGCCGAAGGCGTGCGCACCGTCCTTGTCACCTGCACCGGGGGCGAGGAAGGCGACATCCTCAACCCTGCGATGGACACCCCCGAGGTGCGCTCCGACCTCGCCGCGGTGCGCGCCAGCGAGCTGGCCCGGGCGGCCGAGGTCATCGGCTATGACGTCGTCGAGCTGCTCGGTTATCGCGACTCGGGCATGCCCGGCAGCGCCGCCAACGCCGATCCCCGCTGCTTCGCCCGAGCGCCGCTCGAGGAGGCGGTCGGCCGCCTCGTCGCGGTCGTCCGCCGGGAGCGTCCCCAGGTCCTGGTGAGCTACGGGGAGGACCAGAGGGGCTACCCGCACCCCGATCACCTGCGCGCCCACGAGGTCACCCTCGCCGCCTTCCACCGGGCGGCGGACCCCGGGTCCTTCCCGGGCGCGGGGGAGCCCTTCCAGCCGCTCAAGCTGTACTACGTCATGTGGTCGCGCGAGCAGGCCAGGGCCCGGCATGAGAAGTTCCTCGAGCTCGGGCTCGAGTCCCCCTACGCCCAGCGGGTGGCGGACGGCTGGCTCGACCGGCTCCCCGGTGAGGCGGCGACGACCACGGTCGCGCTCGGCGAGCACGCTCGAGCGCGGCAGCGGGCGCTCCTCGCGCACGCCACCCAGGTCGACCCGCGCTCCAGCTTCTGGTTCGGCCTGCCCGAGGAGGTCGAGCTCGAGATCTACGACAAGGACTACTACGTGCGGGCCGAGAGCCTGGTCGACGCGCCGCTCCCCGAGGACGACCTGTTCGCGGGGGTGCGGGAGCTCGCCGACGCGAGCGTGGCGTCCTGAGCCCGCCGCCGGCCGCAGCCGGTGGGGGGTGGCGAGCGGTGGCCGGGGCCGGGGGAGGCCGTGAGAGCCGGCGGGGAGCCGGCAGGCAGGGAGGCGACGATGGCGAAGTGGCTCAGCCAGGAGTGGCTCGACGAGAGCGTCCGGCTCGCGGCGGGGCAGCCGGAGCGACCCGGCGCGACCGCCCGGCTCCAGTACCGGGTGACCGACGGGCCGGAGGGCGAGGTCGCGTACTACTGGATCGTGGTCGACGGGCACCTCGTCGAGTCCAGGCTCGGCGAGCTCGAGGACGCCGAGGTCACCCTCACCGAGACCTACGACGACGCGGCGGCGATCCAGCGCGGAGAGCTCGACGCCACCGCTGCCTTCATGCAGGGCCGGATCAGGGTCGACGGCGACGTCGCCAAGCTGATGGCGCTGCTGCCGATCACGAGCTCGCCCGAGTTCAAGGAGTTCTCCTCGAGCCTGCTCGGGATCACCGAGTTCTGACCGTCCCCCCTGCTGCGCCGCAAGGGGGAGGCCCGGTGGGCGCTGCGGCGCCGAGGCCCGGTGGCGCCGGGGTGGGGGTGGCCACCGGCGACGGGGGTGGCCACGGGGGAATGTGTGCACGCCTCGGCGCGGCTACCTACACTCTCGGCTAGTTCTGTCACGGGATAGCGAGTTCTGTTTCTGTCACCAAGTAGCTTGAAGCCAACAGGTTCGACGACCCGGCTCGGCTGGACCTGCGGGCCCCGGGGGGAAGCTGCTGATCGGGAGCCATGGACGAGCGAATGCGCGAGCAGGAGTTCGGGGCGGGTCGCATTCCGACCTATGTCGCGTCGGCAGACCCGATCTCGAGGGCCGGGCTCGTCGCGCAGCTGCGAGGGCAGCACGGCCTCGCGGTGGTCGACGATCCCGAGCGGGCGGCGGTCGCGATCGTCGTCGTCGACTCGGTCGACGAGCAGGCGGCGCAGGCGATAAGGACGCTCCTGCGGGGCGGCACCGGCCACGTCCTGCTCGTCGCGACGACCGTCGACGACCAGGGCGTGCTCACCGCCGTCGAGGCGGGCGCCTCCGCCATCGTGCGGCGGGTAGACGCCGCCCCGGAGAAGCTGGCGGCGACGGTCCGCGCGACGGCCGAGGGGCACGGCGCGCTGCCGCCGGACCTGCTCGGTTCGCTGCTCTCCCAGGTGGGAAGGCTCCAGCGCAACGTCCTGCACCCCCGGGGGATCCACTTCAACGGGTTCAGCGAGCGCGAGATCGAGGTGCTCCGGCTGGTGGCGGACGGGTTCGACACCGCCGAGATCGCGGAGAAGCTCTCCTACTCGGAGCGCACGGTGAAGAACGTCATCCATGACGTCACCTCACGCTTCAACCTCCGCAACCGTTGCCACGCAGTCGCCTACGCGCTGCGCTCCGGCGTGATCTGACCGGCTCGCCCGGCGCTCAGCCCGCCGCCCGGTCCCCCGGCGCGCGCCGCCTCGCGGCCGAGGCGATCCAGGGTGGCGTCCAACCGGAGTCGGCGGCGGTCAGGTTCGTCGCCGGAGGGACGAGCTCGTCGATGCGGTCGAGCGTCTCGTCGTCGAGCTCGACGGACGACCCGGCCAGGAGGTCTTCGAGCTGCTCCATCGTCCGCGGCCCGATGATTGCCGAGGTGACGGCCGGGTGCGCGACGCTGAACGCGAGCGCGAGGTGGGTGAGCGAGACGCCGGCATCGCCGGCAACCTGCTCGAGTTCGCCGACGAGCTCGAGCTTGCGGCGGTTGCCGGGCAGGCGGGGGTCGAAGCGATCAGGAATGCGCGAGGCGCGGCCTTTGGTGAGGTCCACGTCCCTCTCCGAGCGGAAGCGGCCGGTCAGCCAGCCTCCTGCGAGAGGGCTCCAGACGATGACGCCCATGCCGTAGCGCAGGCAGGTCGGCAGCACCGACCCCTCGATCTCTCGGACGAAGATCGAGTATGGGGGCTGCTCGCAGCGGAAACGCTCGAGCCCGCGCCGCTCCGCCGCCCACTGTGCCTCGACGATGAGCTCGGCGGGGAAGGTCGAGCTGCCGATGGCACGCACCTTCCCTTGATGGACGAGGTCGGACAGCGCGGAGAGCGTCTCTTCGACGTCGGTGGTGGGGTCGGGCCGGTGGACCTGGTAGAGGTCGAGATGGTCAGTCCCGAGCCGGCGAAGGCTCGCCTCCACCTCGCGGACGATCCAGCGGCGGGAGCTCCCGCGCCGGTTCGGGTCCTGCCCCATCTCGCCGTGGACCTTGGAGGCCAGCACGACGTCGTCGCGGCGGTGCGCGAGGGCCCGCCCGACGATCTCCTCGGACTGGCCCGCCGAGTAGACGTCTGCGGTGTCGATGAAGTTGATCCCGGCGTCGAGGGCCGCGTGGATGATGCGGACGCAGTCGTCCGGATCGTCGTTGCCCCAGGCGCCGAACATCATCGCCCCGAGGCAGTAGGTCGAGACCTGGATCCCGGTCGTGCCGAGCGTGCGGTAGCGCATGGCCAACCATACCGAGGGCAGGCCCGGGCTGCCCTCGGACCGGTACGATTCGTGCGTGGTCCAGCCAAGGCGCCGGCCCGGGGAGGGCGGGCGCTGATGTCGGCGCCGGAGCCGGCGGTGCTCCACCTCTCGAGCCTCGTGAGGAGCGCGTTGAGGGACGCGAGGGGCGAGCGGGTGGGCCGGGTCGAGGACGCGATCGTGCGCCTCGACGGCCAGGCGCACCCCCCGGTCACGGGCCTGGTCGTGAGCATCGGCCGGCGTGAGCTCTTCCTCCCGATCGGCGGGGTCGCAGGGCTGTCGTCGGACGGGGCCCACCTCGCCGGGGAGACCGTCGACCTCGGGCGCTTCGAGCGCCGCCCGGGCGAGCTGCTGCTGGCGCGGGACCTGTCCTCGCGCCACCTCATCAACCTCGTCGGCGCCCGGCTCATCCGAGCCAACGAGATCGAGCTCGCCTGCGTCGACGGCGAGTGGCGGGTCGTCGGCGTCGACCCCTCCGGCAAGGGCGTCCTCAGGCGGCTGTTGCCTCGGGCGCTCGCCCGGCGGGTGCGCTCGGGGCCCGTCGTCGACTGGGCCAGCATCGAGCCCTTCGTCGCCCACGTCCCGAGCGCCCGGATGCGCATCCCCTACCGCAAGCTCGCACGGCTGCGGGCGGCGGAGATCGCCGATCTGGTCGAGGCCGCCTCCCACGAGGAGGGCGAGGAGATCATCGAGGCCGTTGGCCAGGACCACGAGCTGGAGGCCGACGTCTTCGAGGAGCTCGATCCCGAGCACCAGCTGGAGTTCCTGAGGGAGCGCTCCGACGACGAGGCGGCCAGGCTGCTCGCCACGATGGCCCCGGACGACGCCGCCGACCTCCTGGCGGACTTCGACCAGCAGCGGCGCCTGCCCGTGCTCGACGCCCTGCCCCCGAAGCAGCGATCCAAGGTCCGGGCGCTGCTCAGCTACAACCCCGAGACGGCGGGCGGGCTGATGAGCCCTGACTTCATCCTGCTTCCTGAGTCGTCCCCCGTGTCCGCCGCGCTCGAGGCCGTGCGGACGAGCGAAGCCGCGCCCGAGGCGCTCTCGACGGTGTTCGTGTCGGACGACTCCGGGAGGCTCGTCGGCGCGGCGTCCGTCGTGCGGCTGCTGCGGTCCGAGCCCGACGACCCGCTCGGCAGCGTCGCCGAGCGGGACCCGGTGAGCGTCCGAGCCGACGCCGACCTCCAGGCGGTCGTGCGGAAGATGTCGGACTTCAACCTCTCGGCGACGCCAGTGGTCGACGCCGAGCACCGCATGGTCGGCGTCGTGACGGTCGACGACGTGCTCGAGCTCGTCCTGCCGAGCGGGTGGCGGCGCGACTTCGGGATGGGAGCGCCTGAAAAATAAGGCGGGCATACGTACACAACTCCCCGACGTGCGGCGTCGCGACCGGCGGCGGTAGCATCGGCGTGCAAGCAGCCGCGCCTCGCTCGGTGAGGCGGCGCGCCGGGAAGGCCCGGTGAGCCCGTCGCCCAGCGGGAGCTACCTCGCTCGGGGCGCGCCTGGCCGCGGGCGAGGAGAGGAGGCAGCCCTGAACGCCGACCATAGGTCGAAACCCGACCAACGCGAGCGTGCACTGCCCGGGTGAGCTGACCGGCTCCGCCTAGGCGCTGGGTCGACCGGCCCGCCGCCGTGCACGCACCTGACAGGTACGCACACGCACGGCCCGAGCCCACGGGAGGTGACCCAGCATGACGGACCCCACGCGCACCCGCCCCCGCCCCCACCGACTCCCCCGAAGCAGCAGCCCCGACCCCGGCGCGGCCCGTCCTGTGGCGGTCCCCGGCAGCGCGGTCCTCGACGAGGCGCACCTCGGCGACATCGAGGGCGCGCTGGGCACGATCCGCATCGGCGACAGCGGCGCCCGCCGCACGCTCGGCGCCCGGCTGCTGACGCTCCTCGCCATCGTCGGCCCCGGGATCATCGTCATGGTCGGCGACAACGACGCCGGCGGGGTCTGGACCTACTCGCAGGCGGGCCTCGACTACGGCCTGAGCCTGCTGTGGACCCTCCCCCTGCTCATCCCGGTGCTCGTCGTCAACCAGGAGATGGTCGTCCGGCTGGGCGCCGTGACCGGCGTCGGCCACGCCCGCCTCATCAACGAGCGCTTCGGGAGGTTCTGGGGCGCCTTCTCGGTCGGAGACCTGTTCCTCCTCAACTTCTTGACGATCGTCACCGAGTTCATCGGCGTGAGCCTGGCGCTCGGCTACTTCGGCCTGAGCAGCTACGTCTCGGTCCCGCTCGCGGCCGTGGCGCTCATCGGGATGACGGTGACGGGGAGCTTCCGCCGTTGGGAGCGGTTCATGCTCTTCTTCGTCGCCGCCAACTTCCTCGTGATCCCGCTCGTCGTCTTCAGCCACCCTCACCTCGGCCCGGTCGTCCACGGCTTCGTCGTGCCGGGGATCGAGGGCGGGGTCAACTCGACCGCGGTCCTGCTCGTCATCGCGATCGTCGGGACCACGGTCGCGCCGTGGCAGCTGTTCTTCCAGCAGTCGAACATCGTCGACAAGCGGATCGTCCCCCGCTGGATCAACTACGAGCGGGCCGACACCGTCATCGGCTCGCTCGTAACCGTGCTCGGCGCGAGCCTGCTCATGATCACGGTGGCCTTCGCCTTCCGCCACCACCCGACCCTCGCGGCGCACGTCGTCAACGCCGGGGGCATCGCCAGCGGGCTCGGCCGCCTGCTCGGCCACGGCGCGGGTGCCCTGTACGCCATCGTGCTGCTCAACGCGTCGATCATCGGTGGCGCCGCCGTCACGCTCGCCACGTCCTACGCCGTCGGCGACATGTTCGGCATGCGGCACTCGCTCCACCGAGGCTTCGCCGAGGCGAAGCAGTTCTACGCGAGCTTCTCCGGGCTCGTGGTGCTCGCCGCTGCGATCGTCCTCATCCCCCACGCGCCGCTCGGGCTGATCACCGTCTCCGTGCAGGCCCTCGCCGGGGTGCTGCTGCCGAGCGCGACGGTCTTCCTGCTGCTCTTGTGCAACGACGCCGCCGTGCTCGGGCCCTGGGTCAACCGGCCGTGGCTCAACGCCGTCGCCGGGTTCATCGTCGCGGTCCTCGTCGCCCTGTCGCTGGTGCTGATGGCGACGACGGTGTTCTCGAACCTCGACGTGCACCTGCTCCTCGCCGGTCTCGGCGCGGTGATCGTGGTCGGCGCGATCGTCGCGGTGGTGGCGGTGGTGCGGGCGCGACCTGGTGCGGGGGTCGAAACCGAGGAGGTCCCGGCCTCGCCTCGGGAGACCTGGCGGATGCCGCCCCTCGCCCTCCTCGAGCGCCCCCGGTGGTCCCGTGGCAGGACCGCGGCGATGTTCACCCTCCGCGGCTACCTCGTGCTCGCGGTGATCCTCCTCCTCGTCAAGGCGATCCAGCTCGGGACGGCCCACCACTGATCCGCGTCGCCTTCCTCCTCTACCGGGGCAACCCCTACTGCGGCGGCCAGGGCGTGTATGCCCGGCACCTCACTCGCGAGCTCGCCGCGCTCGGCCACGAGGTCACCGTGCTCTCCGGCCAGCCCTATCCCGTGCTCTGCGAGGGCGTGCGCCTGGTGAAGGTCCCCAGCCTCGACCTCTACCGTGACAGCGACGCCTTCCGCCTGCCGCGGCTGCGCGAGCTCGAGTCGCCCTCGGACCTCGTCGAGGTGGCGACGATGCTCGCCGGCGGCTTCCCCGAGCCTCGCACGTTCTCGCTGCGAGCCCGGCGGGAGCTGCTCGCTCGAGCCGGGGAGTTCGACGTCGTCCACGACGACCAGAGCCTCGGCAGCGGGCTGCTCAGGATGGCCCGTGACGGATGGCCCGTGGTCGCCTCGATCCACCACCCCATCACGGTGGACCGGGCGATCGACCTCGAGCATGCCGATGGGCTCGCCCGGCGGGTCCAGCTCCGGCGGTGGTACTCCTTCGCCTCCATGCAGGGGCGGGTGGCCCGGGCCCTGCCGAAGGTGCTCACCGTCTCTCAGTCCTCTCGGCTCGACATCGTCGAACAGCTGGGCGTCGACCCCGAGCGGGTCGCGGTCGTGCCGATCGGGGTCGACCCGGCGCTGCACCGGCCGCTGCCCTGGGTGCGGCGGGTGCCGGGCCGCATCATGACGACGGCGAGCGCCGACGTCCCGATGAAGGGCCTCGCCCACCTCCTTGAGGCGCTGGCGAAGGTCCGGACGGACCACCCCGAGGCCCACCTGGTCGTCGTCGGGCGGCCCCGCCAGGACGGGCCGACACTCAAGCTCGTCGACCGGCTCGGTCTCGGCGCCGCCGTCGAGTTCGCCGCCGGGGAGAGCGACGAGCGCCTCGTCGAGCGCTACGCCGAGGCGAGCCTCGCCGCTGTGCCCTCGCTCTACGAGGGCTTCTCGCTCCCGGCAGCCGAGGCGATGGCCTGCGGGGTGCCGCTCGTCGCGACGAGCGCCGGTGCCCTTCCCGAGGTGGCCGGGCGCGACGGGGAGAGCGCGCTCCTCGTGCCGCCCCGTGACGCCGAGGCGCTCGCCTCGGCGCTGCGCCGCCTGCTCGACGAGCCCCAGCTCGCGGCGCGCCTCGGCGCGGCGGGCCGCCGCCGCGTGCTCGATCGCTTCACCTGGTCGCGTGCCGCAAGGGGGACCGCAGCGCAGTACGAGGCGCTGCTCGAGCTCGCCCGAGGCCGGCGGCGCGCCTCCGGCCGGCCGTGCTGACCGTCGACCTCCGCCGCGCCCGGATCACCCCAGGGACGCGGTTGCTCGACATCGGCTGCGGGGGCGGCCGGCACGCCTTCGCTGCCGCCAGGGCCGGGGCCGAGGTCCTCGCGCTCGACAACAGCGCCGAGGAGTGCGACCGGGTCCGGGCGACCTTCGCCGCCATGCGCGGCGCGGGCGAGCTCGCCCAAGACGCTCGCGCCGGGGTCGCTCGGGCCGACGCGGCCCGGCTGCCCTTCCCCGGCTCGAGCTTCGACCGGGTCATCGCCGCGGAGGTGCTCGAGCACCTTGCCGACGACTCCGCGGCGATCGCGGAGCTGGCGAGGGTGCTCCGGCCCGGGGGGATCCTCGCCGTCACCGTGCCCCGCTTCTGGCCCGAGCTCGTCAACTGGTGCCTGTCGCGCCGCTACCACCAGGTGCCCGGCGGCCACGTCCGCATCTACCGCCGCGCTCAGCTGCGCGCTCGGCTGGGACGAGCCGGTCTGCGCGTCGTCGGCTCCCATCACGCCCATTCGCTGCACTCCCCGTACTGGTGGCTGCGCTGCGCCGTCGGGATCGAGCGCGAGGACCACTGGCTCGTCGCCGCCTACCACCGCTTCCTCGTGTGGGACATCGTCCGCGCTCCTCGCTCGACTCGTCTCCTGGCGAGGCTGCTCGACCCGCTGCTCGGCAAGAGCCTCGTCGTCTACCTCGAGCGGCAGGGGCCTTGAGCGGGCCGTCTTCGCCCTTCGGCGCCCCGGCCTCCGCTGCTTCGGGGCGAGGTGGCCCCGACGGCGCTCGCGCCCCGGCCGGGCCGGCGCGCGCCGAGCTCGAGGAGACCGGCGCCAGCATCGAGGCGGTCCAGCTGAGCAGCGGGATGATCCCCTGGTACCCCGGTGGCCACGCGGACCCGTGGAACCACGTCGAGGCGGCAATGGCCCTCAGCGCGACGGGCCGGGTCGCCGCGGCGGAGCGCGCCTATGAGTGGCTGCTTTCGACCCAGCGCGAGGACGGCGCCTGGCACGCCTACTACACCTCGGCGGGCGAGGTGGAAGAGCCCCGTCTCGACACGAACCTCACCGCCTACGTCGCGACCGGCGTCCGCCAGCACCATGCCGTGACCGGCGACCGGGGCTTCCTCGAGGAGATGTGGCCGGCCGTCGAGCGGGCGGTCGACTGGGTGCTGCGCTGGCAGGCCCCCTCGGGCGCGCTCGCCTGGTCGGTCTCTCCCGAAGGCGTCCCTGGCGACTTCGCGCTCCTCGCGGCGAGCTCGTCGGTGTGCACGAGCCTTTCCTCGGCGATCGCCTGCGCCCGGGCGCTCGGGCGCGAGCGCCCGGGCTGGCAGGACGCCCTCGGCCGCCTCGCCGCGGCTGTCGCGTGCCTCCCCGGGGAGTTCCTCCCGAAGGACGAGTTCGCGATGGACTGGTACTACCCGGTCCTCTCCGGCGCCCTGTCGGGAGGCGCGGCCGAGGCCCGCATCGACGCCGGGTGGCGCTCCTGGGTCGAAGAGGGCCACGGCGTGCGCTGCAGGTCCGACGGCGGCTGGGTGACGGCGGCCGAGACGGCGGAGTGCGCGCTGGCCTGCGTCCGCCTCGGCCGGCGAGATGCGGCCGCCGAGCTGCTCGAGTGGGTGCGGGAGCTGCGCGGTGACGACGGGTCGTACCTGACCGGGATCGTGCGTCCGGAGGGCGCCGAGTTCCCCTCGGGGGAGCGCACGACCTACTCCGCCGCGGCTGTCGTGCTCGCGGGCGACGCGCTCGCCGGCTCGCCCGCCTCTGCGGCGCTGCTCTCCCCGCTCGCGCCGTTCCTGCCGGGCGGCCTCGACGTGGCGGGCGGTGCCGAAGGCGAGGTCACCGCCGTCGCCTGAGGACCCGGAGGCTGCCCCGGGACGCGGAAGTCTCCTCCAGGAACCTCCCCCCGGCGAGCGCGTCGAGGTAGCACTCGTAGGGCGGCCGGCCGCCGTCGCGGGGATCCTCGAACACGTCGTGGATGACGAGCAGCCCGCCGGGCGCGACGTGGGGGGACCATCCCCGATAGTCGGCCCAGGCGACGTCTCGCCCGTGGCCCCCGTCGAGGAAGGCGAGCGAGAGCGGCCGGGACCAGTCGGCGGCGACGGCGGCGGACTCGCCCACGACGGCGACGACTGCGCGCTCGGCGCCGGCTGCCGCGACGGCCTTGCGCCAGCGCGGGAGCGAGTCCATCCGGCCGTCCTCGGGGTCGACCAGCGAGGGGTCGTGGTCCGGCCAGCCTGCCTGCATCTCCTCCGAGCCGCGGTGGTGGTCGACGCTGTAGAGCAGCGGGCGGGGCGCCGTCCCCGACCGGGCCGCGACGCCCGAGAGGATGTAGAGGGTCGAGCGGCCGAGGTAGGCGCCGACCTCGACCAGGGGCCCGAGGCCGAGCCCGGCGGCCCGGCAGGCGACGAGGTGGAGCGCGACGCCCTCGGCGTCGGGCATGAAGCCCGGGGTGGCCCGGGCCGCGGCGAGCAGGCGTGCCGGCGCGCACGCGGCCTCCTTCGGCGCCCCTGGGCCGGGCGCGTCCTGCAGGCGCCGGGCGCTCAGCGTCGCGGCGCGAGCCCACCGAGCTCGGCAAGCTCGGCGGGCAGCCGTCGCGCCAGCCGGACGTTCGCCTCGAGACGCTCCACGCTCTGGGCGACGAGGCGGCGCCGGGCGCCTTGGATCGCGCTGTCGAGGAAGCTGCGGACCTGATCGGCGTAGCGGGGCGTGCCAGCGGCGTCGACCTGGCCGAGACCGGGGATTCCCTCGAACACGCGGTGGATGGAGTTTGCCGGGAAGCGGTCCATCATCTCCGGAAGGTGCGCCTCGACGAAGCGCCAGGTGGTCGGCCCGATCTCACGAGTCGACAGCATCGAGGCGATGAGGTAGGGCGCGTTCTGGCTGCGTATCTCGGTGAGGCAGAGCCCGAGCACCTGCTCGGCGAGGCCCGGGTCCCTGAGGCGGCCGAGCGAGGAGAGGTTGCGGACCTCGTCCATCGGGTCTCGAGGTGCCCGGTAGCGGGCGAGGATCGCGTCGAGCTCGGCCTGACCGGCGTGGTAGGCGACGACCGCCAGTACGGCCCCTGCAAGGTCGGCGTCGACGACGGCTCGTCCCGCGACCTCGTCGGCGAAGAGCTCGACGCAGCGCGCCGAGACCGCCTCGGCGCGCCCGAAGGTGCCGAGCGCCGTGACGAGCCCCGCCCGCAACATCGGGACCTGCTCGTCGTCGCCGGGGCGAGGATCCCATCCGACGCGCTCGAGCTGGGGCAGCAGCAGGGCCCGGGCCGCTCCGGCGACCAGCGGCCGGTCCACCTCGGGCGCGAGGGTGTCGAGGAGGCCGAGCGCCCCGATCGCGACGGACCAGACATGGGGGTCGGGGTCGTCGCCCAGGTGCGAGAGCACCTCGGCGAGGGTGCCGAGGCGCGCCCGGCCTGCGAGGCAGGTCGCCCAGGTGTCGGCGACCAGGTTGAAGCGCTCGAGGGGGCGGAGCACGCCGAAGGAGGCGAGGAGGCCCGCTAGTGACTCGGCGTCGTAGCCGACCCGGAAGAACCCCGATCCGCCGGCGTTCACCACGGGCGCGCCCCGTTCGACCTCGACCCGTTCGGGCGAGGCCCCGAGCAGGACCCGGTGGGGTCGCTCGCCGCCGGCGCCGCCGACGAGCAGGGGCACGAGCCAGGAGGAGCCGATCCCACTCGAGCGCCCCTCGTCCCGCTCCGCCAGCGGGTTGTCCATCGGCTCGGGGAGGTAGGAGAACGGCTCCTGGGAGAGCTCGAGCGTCGGCGACCCGGAGGTGCCGGCTCCGAGCAGGCGGGCCGAGACGAGCGGGTGGCCGCCTTGGAGGATCCAGGAGCCCATGATCTCGCGCACCGGGACCTCGCCCGCCTCGGCGCCTATGGCCTCCCAGAGGTCGACGGCGTCGGTGTTGCCGTAGGCGTGGCGGGCGAGGTAGCGGCGGACGCCTTCCCGGAAGCTGGCTCGCCCGAGGTACTGCTCGAGCATCCAGAGGACGCTCGCACCCTTCTCGTAGGTGAGCACGTCGAACATCGCCGCCGCCTCGTCCGGGCGGCGGACCGGGAACTCGACCGGCCGGGTCGTGTGCAGCCCGTCCACCCCGAGGGCGGAGGCCCGTCGCCTGGCGAAGCTGACGAAGACCTGCCACTCCGGCCGGTAGTCGTCCTCGCAGCACAGCGCCATGAACGTCGCGAACGCCTCGTTCAGCCAGATGCCGTTCCACCAGCGCATCGTCACGAGGTCACCGAACCACATGTGGGCGATCTCGTGGTCGATGACCTCCACGACCCGCTCCATCTCCGCCCGTGCCGTGTGCTCGGGGTCCGCGAGCAAGAGCGCCTCGCGGAAGGTCACGCAACCGAGGTTCTCCATCGCACCCGAGGCGAAGTCCGGCAGGGCGACGAGGTCGAGCTTCGTGCCCGGATAGGGGAGCCCGAAGTAGTCCCTGTAGAAGCGCAGCGCGTGGTTGGCCGCGTCGATCGCCAGGCTCACGAGGTGCCCCCGGCCCGGTCGGTGCACGACGCGCAGCGCGACGCCGTCGACGTCGACGGCCGGGGTCGCCTCGAGCGGGCCGACGACGAAGGCGACGAGGTAGGTCGACATCTTGATCGTCGGCGCGAAGCGCACTCGCCGCCCCCCTCCGGCGAGGGCCGTCGAGGAGAGCTCCGGGCTGTTGGAGACGGCGAGCATCCCTTCGGGCTCGTCGATCGTGATGTCGAAGACCGCCTTCAGGTCGGGCTCGTCGAAGCAGGGGAAGGCGCGGCGCGCGTCGGTCTCCTCGAACTGTGTCGTCGCGATGACCCGCTCCACCCCCTCGTCGTCGACGTAGACGCTGCGGTAGAAGCCGGAGAGCCGATCGTTGAGCACCCCGGAGAACGAGCAGCTGAGGGTGTAGCGACCCGGTGCCACCGTTCCCGAGGTGGGGACGAAGGCCGCCTCCTGGCGTTCCTCGTCGAGCTCGATGGCCAGGCTCCGGGGCTCACCCGGCTCGTCTCCCGCGCTCGCCCAGCCCGGGCGCAGCTCCGGCGCCTCGATGCCGAGCTCGAGGGCGTTGAGCACGAGGCGCTCGAGGTCCAGGAGGACCTCGAGCTCGATGCGCGCGACGCCGGAGAACCTCCCCGAGGAGAGGTCCGGAGAGATCAGCAGCTCGTAGCGCTCCGGCCGAGCGCCGCGAGGCAGGCGCAGCTCGTCGCCACCGAGCGCGCCCGAGCCGGCGCCGGGGTCCACTCCGGAGGTCGTCACCGGGCGGAGGTTAACTGCTGGACGTCATCGCGCGCGACGCGTAACGTCTCGAACACGCGATCGCAAGGTAAGAAGCGGAGGGCTCGTCGCACGCAGGCGTCGGCGCGCCGCCTGTTCTGTACATGCTGTCGCGCCGAGGTCCATCGACAGTGCAGTGTGTTCCTTGATTCGGACCCGAGAGGTTCCTGAAGATTGCGTGTCCCGAGGTCGACCGGACCGCTCGCCGAGACGGCGCCGGGCCGGCGAACGGCCTCGACCAGCGTGGTGGAAGGGGTAACGATGGCCATGAATCACCCGCCAGTCCCGGAGACGGCCCCCCGGGCCCGCCGAGGGTTCGTGCGGTCGCGCACGCTCGCCGCGCTCGCCGCCGGGGCGCTCTCGGCGACGTCGATCGCCGTCGGCGTCGCCTCGGCGAGCACGCATCTCCCCTCGTCCGGTCGCCGGGCGCCCAGGGTCGCGCACGCCGGCGGCTTCCTCGCCTGCGAGGTCACCGACACCGGAGGCATCAACGACGAGTCGTTCAACGAATCTGCCTACAACGCGTTGAAGGCGGCGAAGAAGGTCGACCCGAGCATCAGCTACACCTACCTGTCGTCGACCTCGACGAGCGACTACGTGCCCTACATCAACGACTTCGTCAACAAGCACTGCGGCATCATCGTGACCGTCGGCTACGACATGGCCGACGCCACCGCGGCCGCGGCGAAGAAGTACCCGGGGCAGAAGTTCACGATCGTCGACTACGAGTACACGCCGACGATCAAGAACGTCCTCGCGCTGCACTACGACACCAACCAGGACGCCTTCCTCGGCGGCTACCTCGCCGCGGCGATGAGCAAGACCGGCAAGGTCGGCACCTTCGGCGGCCAGGACATCCCGACGGTGACCATCTACATGGACGGCTTCGTCGCGGGCGTCCGCTACTACGACAAGATCAACCACGCCCATGTCGTGGCGCTCGGCTGGACGCCGGCCGCGAAGCGCAACTACGCGTCGGGGAGCTTCGCGGGCACCGGGCTGTTCACGAACAACTTCACCGATCAAGGGCTCGGGAAGACCGACGCCGAGACGCTGATGGCCGAGGGCGCGGACGTGATCTTCCCGGTCGCCGGCGCGGTCGGTCTCGGCGCCGCCGCCGCAGTCAAGCAGGCCGGCCCCGGCCACTACATGGAGTGGGTCGACACCGACGGCTGCATCTCGGCGAAGCAGTACTGCTCGCTGTTCATCACCTCCGTCACCAAGGGCATCGTGCCCTCGGTCGAGACGGCGGTGCTCGCGGCGGCCCACGGCACGTTCCACGGGGGCAACTACATCGGGACCCTTGCCAACAACGGGGTCTCGATCTCGCCCTACCACACCTTCGCGTCCAAGGTCCCCGCGGCGGTGACGAAGGAGCTGGCGAAGATCAAGGCGGGCATCATCGCCGGCAAGATCTCCGTCGACCCGAACTCCTACCCCGCAAGCTGAGCCCACCTCTCGCCCCCCGGCGCCGGCCGGCGCCGGGGGGCGAGGCCCGCGTGCTCGCAGCGCCGCGGCTCGCGCCCTACGCTCCGAGCCCTGGGGCTCCGAGAGGGTGGGCCGTGGCGCGATGAGGTCTCGATGAGGCTGGAGCTCGCCGGCATCACGAAGCGGTTCGGGTCGCTCGTCGCCAACGACGGCGTCGACCTCGTCGTCGAGCCCGGCGAGATCCACTGCCTGCTCGGCGAGAACGGCGCGGGCAAGACGACCCTGATGAACGTGCTGTTCGGCCTCCTGCGCCACGATGCCGGCGAGATCCGGGTCGACGGCGAGACGGTCGAGTTCGCCGATCCCGGCGACGCGGTCCGCCGGGGCATCGGCATGGTCCACCAGCACTTCATGCTCGTACCGGTCTTCACCGTCGCGGAGAACGTCGTCCTCGGGTTCGAGCCGACCCGCCGCGCCGGCTTCCTCGACCGCCGCCGCGCCCGCGCCGACGTCGCACGCCTGTCGGCCGAGTTCGGCCTCGAGGTCGAGCCCGACGCCGTCGTCGAGAGCCTTCCGGTCGGCATCCAGCAGCGAGTCGAGATCCTGAAGGCGCTCCAGCGCGACGCGCAGCTGCTCATCCTCGACGAGCCGACGGCCGTCCTGACACCCCAGGAGATCCAGGCGCTGTTCGGCATCATGCGCTCGCTCGCCGCGGCCGGGCGCTCGATCCTGTTCATCACGCACAAGCTGAAAGAGGTGATGGCCGTCGCCGACCGGATCACCGTGATGCGCCTCGGCCGGGTCGTCGGCACCGCCCGGCCCGAGGAGACGAACGAGGCGGACCTCGCGGCGATGATGGTCGGGCGCTCGGTCGAGCTCGTCGTGCGAAAGGCTCCGGCTCGGCCGGGGCGGGACGTGCTCGAGCTCAGCGGCCTGACCGTGGTGGACGAGCGGGGCGTCACGGTCGTCGACCACGTCGACCTGAGGGTGCGTGCCGGCGAGATCGTCGCGCTCGCCGGCGTCCAGGGCAACGGCCAGACCGAGCTCGCCGAGGCGATCACCGGGCTCAGGCCCGTCACCTCGGGCAGCGTGCGCGTCGACGGGCTCGATCTCACCAACGCGACGCCTCGCCAGGTGATCCGCGCCGGCGTGGCCCACGTGCCCGAGGACCGGCAGGGCGACGGTCTCGTCTCGGGGATGACGATCGCGGAGAACCTCATCCTCGACGTGTACGACCAGCGCCCCTACGCTCGCCTCGGGTCCTTGGACCTCGGCGAGGTGCGCCGGCAGGCCGAGCGCAAGCTCGTCGACTTCGACATCAGGGCGGCATCGCCCACGGTACCCGTGGGCACGCTCTCGGGCGGGAACCAGCAGAAGGTCGTCGTGGCCCGGGAGCTGTCGCGACCGGTCAAGCTGCTGGTCGCCTCCCAGCCGACCCGCGGCCTCGACGTCGGCTCGATCGAGTACGTGCACCGGCGCATCGTCGAGGAGCGCGATGCCGGTGCCGCCGTGCTCATCGTCTCGTCCGAGCTGGACGAGGTGCTGGCCCTCGGCGACCGCATCGCGGTCATGTTCCGCGGCAGGATCACCGGCGTCGTCGCGCCGGGGACCGGGCGGGAGAGGATCGGGCTGTTGATGGCGGGAATGGAGGAGGCCGACCTGCCGCCATCGGCCGAGGGGGAGGACGGGGCCGTGACCGCGCTCGACCTCACATGACCCGGACCGAGACCGGCCCGCCCCCGGCCGTGGCGCCCGCCACCGCCGTCGAGCCGGGCCCGAGGGGGGAGCCGCCCGCCTGGGCCCGGCTGGCCCGCCGTCTCGTGGAGGCCAACGTCGCGGTCGTGACGGTGCTCGCGCTCTTCACGGCGCTCGTGATCGGCGCCATCCTCATCACCGCGACGACGCCCTCGGTCCTTCACGCCTGGAGCCAGGTGGGCTCGGCGCCCGGTCACGCCTTCTACGTCACCGGTGCGACCATCGGTGACGCCTACGGGGCGATCTTCACCGGATCGGTCATCAGCCCCTCCGCCCTCGGCCACGCGATCTCGACCGGCAGGGGATGGACCGGGGCGTTCAACCCGATCTCCGAGACGCTCGTCAAGGCGGCGCCGCTCATCCTCGCCGGGCTCGGGGTCGCGCTCGGCTTCTCGACCGGCGTGTTCAACATCGGTGCCCAGGGCCAGCTGATCGCCGGCGCCATCGCCGCGCTCTACGTCGGGTTCGCGGTCCACCTCCCGATCGGCATCCACCTCCCGCTGGTCGTCCTCGGCGGCGCGGCAGGCGGCGCCGTGGCGGGCTTCATCCCGGGGATCTTGAAGGCGAGGACGGGGGCGCACGAGGTGATCGTCACGATCATGCTCAACTACGTCTTCCTCGACCTGCTCACCTATCTCCTCACGAGCCGGCCCTTCCAGCAGCCTGGCCAGTCCAACGCGATCTCCCGGACGATGCCGGCCACGGCACGCCTGCCGCACCTGTTCGGGAGCACGCTCAGGGCGAACCTGGGCTTCGTGATCGCGCTGGCCGCGGCCCTCGCCGTGGCGTGGTTCGCCCGCCGCTCCACGCTCGGCTTCTCGTTCCGGGTCATCGGCGCCAACCAGCGCGCGGGGCGCACCGCCGGCATGGACGTGCGCAGGGTCACCGTGCTCGTGCTCGTCATCTCCGGGGCGCTGGCCGGCCTGGCCGGCACCGTCACCCTCTCCGGCACGGACTTCTTCCTCTCCACCGGCTACGGCGGCAACATCGGCTTCGACGCCATCACCGTCGCCCTGCTCGGCCGCAACCGCCCGCTCGGCGTCGTCCTCGGCTCGCTCCTGTTCGCGGCGCTCGACGTCGGCGGGGCGAGCATGCAGGTGGCGACGGGTATCCCGATCGACCTCTCCTCGGTCATCCAGGCCACGATCGTCTTCTGCATCGCCACGCCGATGCTCGTGCGCGAGCTGTACCGGCTCCGAGAGGCCGGAGGCGGGTCGATCCAGCTGTTCATGAAGGGGTGGAGCTCGTGAGCTCGTCGCCGATCGCCCTGTCGCCGGCCGCGCTCGGCGCCCCGGACCGCCGGCTCGTCTCGCTCGGGCGGGTCCGCGGGATGGGCGTGTTCCTCGTCCTGCTCGGCGTCATCACCCTGTTCGGCCTGAGTCTGTCGATCCCTCCCAGCGAGCACGCGCAGTTCCTGCTCACGGCGCCGCCGGCGGTCAGCGTGCCGCCGCTCTCGATGCCCGTCCGCTGGGTGAACGTGCCGCTCGCCGTCCTGTGCGCCGCGCTCGGCGCGCTGCTGATCGCGAGAGGCCGCCGGCGCGGCACGTACCTGATATTCGGGGCGGGCACCGTCGCGTTCCTGTGGGCCTTCCTCGCCTGGGCGGCTCGGGGCGGGACGCTCAACTTCGAGCAGCTGCTCGCCGAGACCCTCGTCGAGACGACTCCGCTCGTCTTCGGCTCGCTGTCGGGCGTGATGTGCGAGCGGTCCGGCGTCATCAACATCGCCATCGAGGGCCAGTTCCTCGCCGGGGCCTTCCTCGGCGCGATGATCGGCAGCGCCACCGGCAACCTCTGGCTCGGCGCGCTCGCCGGAGGCTTCGCCGGCGGGCTGTTCGGCGCCCTTCTCGCCTTCCTCTCGCTCCGCTACGGGGCTGACCAGATCATCGTCGGCATCCTCATCGACGCCTTCTGCCTCGGCCTCACGAACTTCCTCCTCGCCCAGGTGCTCACGCCGGACCAGACGACCCTCAACAGCCCGTCGACGTTCTCGCCCGTGGCGATCCCGCTCCTTTCCAAGATCCCGATCGTCGGGCCGGTCCTGTTCGACCAGAACGTCTTCGTCTACCTCGCCGCCGTGCTCCTCGTCGTCGTGAACGTGGCGCTGTTCAGCACGCGCTGGGGGCTCAGGGTGCGCGCCGTCGGCGAGCACCCCAAAGCGGCCGAGACGGTCGGGATCCACGTGCTGGCCGTGCGCTACCGCAACGTCATCCTCGGCGGCGTCATCGCAGGGCTCGGAGGGGCGTCCTTCACGATCGGCTCGGTCGGGCAGTTCTCCTCCGACATGAGCTCGGGCCTCGGCTACGTCGCCCTGGCGGCGATGATCTTCGGGCGCTGGCGGCCCCTCGGCGCGCTCGGCGCCGCACTGCTGTTCGGCTTCTCGGTCTCCCTGCAGAGCTTCCTCGCCGTGCTCAACGTCGGGATCCCCTCGCCCTTCCTCGCGATGGCCCCCTACGTCATCACCATCGCCGTCGTCTCCGGGCTCGTCGGCCGCGTCCGGCCGCCCGGCGCCGACGGCGTCCCTTACAGGAGGGACTGACCGGGATGGCGCCGACCGGGCCGGACTGGGAGCGCCTGCGCTCGGCCGCGAAGGCGGCCTCGGCACGCGCCTATGCCCCGTACTCAAGGCTGAGGGTCGGCGCGGCGGGGCTCTGCGACGACGGCAGGACGCTATCGGCCTGCAACGTCGAGAACGCCTCCTACGGCCTCACCCTCTGCGCCGAGTGCGGCCTCGTCTCGAGCCTCGCCTCGACCGGTGGCGGCCGCCTCGTCGCCGTGGCGGTGACGGCCGCTGACGGAGAGCCCCTCGCCCCCTGCGGCCGCTGCCGGCAGCTGCTCATGGAGCACGGCGGTCCAGGGCTCCTCGTCGACGCCGGGCCGGGGAAGCCCCCTGCAACCCTCGGCTCGCTCCTCCCGGCGGCGTTCACCGGCGCGGACCTGGCCTCGCGTCGCGACCGGGGAGCGGAGCCCTGTGACTGACCCGGCTGCCCTGAGGCCTGCCGCCGGGGACGCGTCCTTCTTCGACGCCGTCGAGATCGTGAGGCGGACGCGCGACGGCCTCGAGCTCGCCGGCGCCGAGCTCGACTGGCTGGTCGCCGCCTACACCGACGGGCGTGTAGCGGAGGAGCAGATGGCGGCGTGGCTGATGGCCGTCTACTTCCGCGGGCTCAGCCGTGCCGAGCTCGCCCGGCTCACGGCCGCGATGGTCGCTTCGGGCGAGCGGCTCGAGCTGTCGGGGCTCAGCCGCCCGACGGTCGACAAGCACTCCACCGGCGGGGTGGGCGACAAGGTCTCGCTCGTCCTCGCCCCGCTCGTCGCCTCCTGCGGCGCGGCGGTCCCGCAGCTGTCCGGGCGCGGCCTCGGGCACACCGGCGGGACCCTCGACAAGCTCGAGGCGATCCCCGGATGGCGGTCGAACCTGACCGCAGAGGAGATCGTCGACCAGCTCGAGCGCGTCGGCTGCGTCATCTGCGCAGCGGGGCCCACGCTCGCGCCAGCCGACCGGAAGCTGTACGCGCTGCGAGACGTCACCGCAACCGTCGAGTCCATCCCGCTCATCGCCGCGTCGATCATCTCGAAGAAGGTGGCCGAGGGGACCGGCTCGCTGGTGCTCGACGTGAAGGTCGGCTCGGGCGCGTTCATGAGGGAGCGCGAGCGCGCCGAGGAGCTCGCCCGCACGATGGTCTCGCTCGGCCTCGACAACGGCGTGCGCACGGTCGCGCTGCTGAGCCCGATGGACGTCCCCCTCGGCCGGCGGGTCGGCAACGCCCTCGAGGTTGCCGAGGCGGTCGAGGTGCTCTCGGGGGGCGGCCCCCTCGATCTCGTCGAGGTGACGCTCGCCCTCGCGCAAGAGATGCTCGCGCTCGCCGGCATCGACGCAGACCCCTCGGCAGCCCTGCGCGACGGCTCGGCGCTCGCGACCTGGCGCCGGCTCGTCCACGCCCAGGGTGGCGACCCCGACGCGCCCCTGCCGCGGGCGTCCTACGTCGAGACGGTCGCGGCGCCTCGCAGCGGCGTCGTCGAGCGCCTCGACGCCCGAGCCGTCGGCACCTGCGCCTGGCGCCTCGGAGCGGGACGGGCGCGCAAGGAGGACCCCGTGAGCGCGGTGGCCGGGGTGGTGTGCCTCGCGAAGCCGGGGGAGGAGGTCCGGGCCGGCGAGCCGCTGCTCGAGCTCCACGCCGAGGATCCCTCCCGTCTCGCCCGGGCCCGTGGCGCCCTCGAGGGAGCAGTCGTCGTGGGCGACGAGCCGCCACCGCCGACGCCCGCGATCCTCGGTCGGATCGCCGGGGATCGCTGAGACCGTCGGGCGGTTACGCTCGAGAGATGCAGGGATCCCCCCCGACTCTCGAGCAGATCCGGCGGGCGCCGAAGGTCCTCCTCCACGACCACCTGGACGGCGGCCTCCGGCCGGAGACCGTCGTCGAGCTGGCCGTCGACCACGGCTACACCGGGTTGCCGACGACCGACCCCGAGCAGCTCGCCAGGTGGTTCGTCGCCGACACGCCACGCAGGGACCTCGTCCGCTACCTCCAGGGCTTCGCCCACACCGTGGCGGTCATGCAGACGGCGGAGGCGCTCGAGCGGGTCGCCGCCGAGTGCGTCGAGGACCTGGCCGCAGACGGCGTCGTCTACGCCGAGGTGCGCTTCGCGCCGGAGCTGCACACCGAGAAGGGCCTCGGCCTCGAGGAGATCACCGAGGCCGTCTTGGAGGGGTTCTCCGAAGGCATGGCGGCCGCCGCCGCTCGGGATCGGCCGATCGTCGTCCGAGCCCTGCTCACCGCGATGCGCACCGCCGCCCGCTCGCTCGAGATCGCCGAGCTCGCGGTCCGCCACCGAGACGACGGCGTCGCCGGGTTCGACGTGGCCGGAGCGGAGGCCGGCTATCCGCCCACGCTGCACCTCGACGCCTTCCAGCACGTCCAGCGCGAGAACTTCCACGCCACCTTGCACGCCGGCGAGGCCTTCGGGCTGCCTTCTATCTGGGAGGCGCTGCAGTGGTGCAACGCCGAGCGACTGGGGCACGGCGTGCGCATCGTCGACGACATCACCGTCGACGAGGACGGCCAGGTGACGCTCGGGCGGCTGGCGAGCTACGTGCGCGACCGCCGGGTGCCGCTCGAGCTCTGCCCGACCTCCAACGTCCACACCGGAGTCGTCCCCTCGCTCGCCGACCACCCGATCGGCCTGCTGCGCGGCCTGCTGTTCCGGGTCACCCTGAACACGGACAACCGGCTGATGAGCGGGGTGACGCTCTCCTCGGAGATGAAGCGCTGCTGCGAGACCTTCGGCTGGGGCTGGGACGACCTGGCGTGGCTGTCCATCAACGCCATGAAGAGCGCCTTCTATCCCTTCGACGACCGGCTCGCGCTCATCAACGGGGTCATCAAGCCGGGGTTCGCCGCGCTGGCGGCCGAGTCGGCGTTCCGAGTCGCCGTCTCCCCTCGCTGAGACTCGGCCCGGATCGTCGCCAGCGCGAGCAGCGCGAGGTGGGAGGAGAGGAGCGACTCGACCGGGGCCAGCCGGGTGCCGAGGACCTCCTCGACGCGTGCGAGCCGGTGGTAGTAGGCGGCGCGGCTCAGCCCGAAGGACTTCGCCGCCGCGGCCACGTTGCCGCCGTTCCTGCAGAGCGCCTCGAGGGCCTCGACGAGCCGGCCCTCGGGCTCCTCGGCGTCTCGGGCGAGCAGCGGGCCGAGCTCGCGCTCGACGAAGCTCTGCAGCCTCGGGTCGTCCCGGAGCAGGTAGAGCAGGCCGCGTACCCGCACGTCGGGCAGCTCGACGTAGTCGCCGCCAGAGCCGGCCGAGGCGCCACTGGCCGTTCCCGCCGCCCTGCCGGCTCGGCCTTGGGCCGCCGAGGCGACCGAGGCGGCCGAAGCGACCTGGATCGCCTCCTCGAGGCTGCGCCGTGCCTCCTCGGGCCTCCGGACCGCGAGGCCGGCCGCGACGACGAGGTCGCCCGGGGAGGCGACCTCGAACGCGGCGCGCACCTCTCTCGCGAGCAGGGAGAGGGCCGCGCGGTGGTCCCGGCGGGGCTCGAAGGAGGCGAGGAGCCAGACCTGGCCGGCCCTCGGCGTGCCGACGAGCGCCGGCACCGAGGCACGGCGCGCGGCCCGGGCCGCGAGCTCGGCGAGGCGACGGTCGCGGAGCTGCGACGCGAGCAGGGACCCCCCCGCTTCTCCCGTATGGCGCACCACGACGCCGACGAGGGTCCTGCCCTCGAGCGGCACGCCGACCGCCTGCGCTCGTAGCGCCACGGCCCGGGCACCGGCGTCGCCGTGCTCGAGGAGCTCGGCGAGCAGGCCGCGGTGGACCTGGCGCTCGAGCGACTCCCGGTCGCGCTCGACGAGGCGCTCGAGCGCGAGCGCCGAGGCGCCGCGCTCGACGACGAGCACCTGGGTCGGGGTCGCCGGGCCGTCCGTCACGAGCACGAGGCGCCCCCACTGCTCGCCTCGCACGGCCACTCGGCTCGCGAGCCAGCCGTCGGCGCCGGTGACGGCGCCGGCCTCGGGGAACGGGATTGCCCGGGACCGGCGCTCCCACCCGGTGAGGAAGCGCTCGACGCCGGGCCCGGCGTAGGCGAGGAGCTGGTGGCTCAGGCTCTCGAGGAGGGCCGGACGGCCTGCCAGGTCGGCGACGGCGGCGACGATCTCGGCCGCCGAGGCGCCGTCGAGGCTGAGCTGGGTGAAGACCTCGTGCACCTCCCTCGCACGCTCGAGCTGCTCGAACTGGGCGTTGACGATGCGGGAGTGCACCGCCTGGGTGACCTCGACGTAGCGGACCTCCCGGGCCAGCTCGACGAGCGGGAGGCCGCGGCGCTCGGCCGCCTCGGCCATCGACCTCGGCAGGCGAGAGAAGTGCCGACCGAGCTCTACGACGAGGCCACGGGCTCCCGCGCCGGAGAGCTCCTCGACGTAGCGGTCGAGCGCGGCCGGCTCGTCGGGCAGGGCGATGCCCGTCGTGAGGATGAGCTCCCCGCCCTTCAGCAGCCCGGCGATGTCGGCGACCTCGGCCACGTGCACCCAGCGGACCTCGCGACCGAGCCCTCCGGACCCGGCGACGACCCGGGGGGCGCCGAGGGCGACCTCCGGCAGCTGGAGCACCTCCGAGACGGTGATCACCAGGCGCCCTCCTCGGGGCCTCGCGACGGCGTCGCCCGCCCCAGCGCACGAAGTGTCGGCAGCATGGGCCGTGAGCTTACAGAGTGTCTATTGATCCCCACTCGGCGTGGCCGGATAATCCGGGCATGCCCGGCCCCCACTCTGAGCTGCTCGCCCGCCACCGCCGCGTCATCCCCTCCTGGGTCGCCCTGTACTACGACGAGCCGATCGAGCTCGTCGAGGGGCACGGCCGTCGAGTCCGGGACGGGGAGGGGCGGGAGTACCTCGACTTCTTCGGGGGCATCCTCACGACCATGTCCGGCTACGGCGTGCCGGAGATCGTGGAGGCGATCCGCGAGCAGGCGGGCCGTATGGTCCATTCCTCGACCCTCTACCTGATCCGCCCGATGGTCGAGCTCGCCGAGCGCATCGCCGGGCTGTCGGGGATCCCCGGCGCCAAGGTGTTCTTCGTGAGCTCGGGGACCGAGGCCAACGAGGCGGCGCTGCTGGCCGCGTGCGCGGCACGGCGGTCGAGCCAGGTGCTCGCCCTGCGCAACAGCTACCACGGGCGCTCCTTCGCCGCCATGTCCGTGACGGGAAACCGCGCCTGGTCGGCCTCGGGCCTGAGCCCGTTCCAGGTGAGCTACGTGCACAACGGCGACAGGTTCCGGAACCCCTTCGGCGCCACCGACGACGCCTCGCTCACCGAGGCCTGCGCCGCCGATCTGCGAGAGGTGATCGAGACGACGACCTCGGGCGACGTCGCCTGCATGATCGCCGAGCCGATCCAGGGGGTCGGCGGCTTCGTCGTCCCGCCGGACGGGTTCTTCGGCGCGCTGAAGCAGGTGCTGGACGAGCACGGGATCCTCTTCGTCTCCGACGAGGTCCAGACCGGCTGGGGCAGGACCGGCGAGCACTTCTGGGGATACGAGGCCCACGGGATCGTCCCCGACCTGCTCACCTTCGCGAAGGGGCTCGGCAACGGCCTCGCGATCGGCGGCGTCGTCGGGCGTGGGGAGCTGCTCGAGTCGATCCGGGCGAGCTCGATCTCGACCTTCGGCGGCAACCCGCTGTCGACGAGGGCGGCGCTTGCGAACCTCGAGCACCTGCTCTCGGCGGACCTGCAGGCGAACGCGGCGAAGACCGGGGCGATCATCCTCTCGGGCCTGTCGAGCCTGCTCGGCCGAGCCGGGATCGTCGGGGACGTCCGAGGCAAGGGGCTGATGATCGGTGTCGAGCTCGTCGAACCGGGCACGAGGACGCCCTCGGCCTCCTCGGCGACGGCCGTCCTCGAGGAGGCCCGTCGCGCAGGGCTGCTCGTCGGCAAGGGTGGCCTGTACGGGAGCACGCTCAGGATCGCCCCGCCGATGTCGCTCACCTCGGAGGAGGCCTCGGAGGGCCTCGGCATCCTCTCCGAGGCGATCCTCGCCGTGGACAGGCAGGTCTCGGCCGGCGGCTAGGGACCGAGCGTCGCCGTGACCGGTGCGTCGCGGTCGGGCGCGAGGGAGAGGAAGCTCTCCTCCTCCTGCTCGGTGTGGAGCCGGAGCACGGCATGCAGGCCGTAGAGGAGGCGCCTCAGCTCCGTCAGGTCCTCGGCGTCGGGAGGTCCGGTGCCGATGTCGGCGAGCAGGCGGCCGAGCAGGTGGATCTCGTGGGCGATCTCGGCGTGGCCTCGGGCCATCGTCGCGGTCGGCTCCGTCCCGCCGAGCGCGGCGTCGAGCGCCGGGTACAGCTCGCGCTGCTCGGCCGCCTCGTGGGGCTCGACCTCGCCGACGAGGACCTCGTAGAGGTCGGTCGCGACCCGGAGGGCCTCTTCGGGCGGCAGGTCACCGAGGGAGTCCGCGACGGTGCGGCAGCGGTCGATCGCGGCCCGGATGGCTTCGTGCTCGGCCCGGAAGCGCTGGGCGAGGGCTGCGGCCGCCTCGCCGAGGCGAGGCCCCGCCGGCGGGGGCCTCAGAGCGCGCAGGGCGTTCAGGATGACGAGCAGGTCGATGCCCTCCTGCAAGAGCGCCCCCCACCCCGCCGGCAGGGAGCCCGACGCGGCGACGCCCATCGCCAGGATCGACAGGCCCATGCCGGCGACCACGCTCTCGAGGGCGATCCGCCGAGCGCGCACGGCGATGGCGCGGGCGTCTGCGAGCCGATCGAGGCGGTCGACGCTGAGCACCACGTCGGCAGCCTCGGACGCCGCGGTCGCACCTCGGGCGCCCATCGCGACGCCGACGTCGGCGAGCGCCAGCGCGGGGGCGTCGTTGATCCCGTCGCCCACCATCACCGTCGGCGCCCGGCGGCGCTCTGCGGCGACGGCGTCGAGCTTCTCCGCCGGGGCCCGCTCCGCGAGCACCTCGTCGACCCCGAGGACCGCCCCGATGGCGTCCGCCACCTCGGGCCGGTCGCCGGTCACCATGACGATGCGCTCGATCCCGCTGCGCCTCAGCGCCCGGATCGTCCGGGGCGCGTCCCGGCGCAAGGGGTCGTCGAGCAGGAGCGCCCCGGCGGGCCGGCCGTCGACGCCCACGAAGACGGTGAGGCTCCCCTCGAGGCTGGCCCGGCGCCTGGCCACCTTTGCCCAGGAAGGCGCGCCTGTGACGCCCACGAAGGCGGCCTTGCCGAGCGCGACCTCGTGACCGTCCACCCACCCCCGTATCCCCTGGCCGGCCACCTCCTCGACGCCGGTCGGCGCCACGAGGGTGCAGCCTCGGGCCTGAGCCGCCCGGACGACCGCCTTGCCGAGGACGTGCGCCGAGACCTGGTCGAGCGAGCCGGCGAGCCGGAGCGTCTCGGTCTCGTCGAGCGCTCCGGAGGCGGCGACGGCGACGACCGAGGGGTCGCCGCTCGTCAGCGTCCCGGTCTTGTCGACGAGCAGCGTCGTGCAGGTCGCGAGGCGCTCGAGGACGCCGCCGCCTTTCATCACGACCCCTCTCCGGGCCGCCTGGGACAGGCCGGCGACGAGGGCGACGGGCGCCGCCAGGATGAGCGGGCAGGGGGTGGCGACGACGAGGACGGCGACCGCCCGCCCGGCCCCGCCCACCGCCCAGGCCCCTCCGGAGGCGGCGAGGGCGAGGACGGCGAAGGCGATCGCGTAGCGGTCGGCCATCCGGACGAAGGGTGCCTGGACGCTCTCGGCCTGGGCGACCAGGCGGACGATGCCGGCGTAGGCGCTCTCGGCCGCCGAAGCGCTGACGCGTAGCTCGAAGGGGTCCCCGGCGTTCAGGACGCCGCTGCGGACCACCTCCCCGGCCCGCCGCTCGACCGGGAGCGGCTCCCCGGTGAGGGCCGCCTCGTCGAGCAGGGCCGTCCCCTCGAGCGCCCCGTCGGCCGGCACGACCTCCCCAGAGCCCACGAGCAGGAGGTCGCCTGGCCGGAGCGCCTCGACGGGCACCTCGGCGAGCACGTCCTCCTCGTAGCGGCGCGCCCTCGCCGGGGCCCGGGCGAGCAGGGAGTGGAGGTCCCGCCTCGCCCTGCCCGCCGCCCATTCCTCGAGGCTGCGGCCGCTCGCCAGCATGGCGGCGATGACGGCCGAGGCGAGGTCCTCGCCGACGGCCAGCGCCCCGACGAGGGCGGCGACGGCGATGACGTCGACGCCGACCCGGCCGTGGCGCAGCGCGTCGAGCAGCATCCACAGGGCGTAGGCGGCGCCGAGGGCTCCGGCGCCGGCGAAGGTCCCTTCACCCGCCTGCCCGGCGCCTGCCAGGTGCAGGAGGCCTCCGGCGGCGAGCGCCCCGACCGTGAGCGCGAGGAGGCCGGCTCCGAGGGATCTCCGGGGCGGCTCGGGCGCGCTGGCCACGGTGCGAGGATCGACGACCGCTGCCGCCGGCAGCAAGGGCCGAACGTCTCTGGCGCCGGCTGCTTTGGGGACCGACGTTGTGGTCGTGCCGGACGCCGGTGCCTCCGCCGGTCTCTCCGGGCTCAGCGCCGAGGAGGTCGACCGCCGGGTCGCCGAGGGGCGGGTGAACCGCGCCCCGCCCGCGCCGGCGAGGACCCTCCTGCAGATCCTGCGGGCCAACGTGCTCACGAGGTTCAACGCGATCCTCGGTGCGCTGGTCGTCGTCGTGATGATCGTCGGTCCTGCCCAGGACGAGCTGTTCGGCCTCGTGCTCGTTGCCAACACCGCGATCGGGACCGCCCAGGAGCTGCGCGCCCGGCACGCCCTCCGGCGGCTCGCGCTGCTCACCGCGGAGCGCGCCATCGTCCTCCGGGACGGTCGCGAGCAGCCGGTCGCGGTCGAGGACGTGGTTGAGGACGACGTCGTCGTGCTGCGCGCCGGCGACCAGGTGGTGGTGGACGGAGAGGTGCTCGCCTCCGACGGGCTCGAGCTCGACGAGTCGCTGCTGACGGGCGAGGGCGAGCCGATCGCCGCCGTCGCGGGCTCGCCGGTCCGGTCCGGCTCGACGGCCGTGACGGGTGCCGGCGCGATCCGGGCCACCGGGGTCGGGCCGGCCTCCTACGCCGCCACCCTCGCCCACGAGGCGGCTCGGTTCTCGCTGCTGCGGTCCGAGCTCCAGCGGGGGACGAACGACATCCTCCGGATGATCACCTGGGTGATGGTGCCGACGGCGGTCGCGCTGCTGCTCACGGAGCTGCTCCGTGTCCACCAGGGCGTCGCCGAGGCGCTGCGCGGCTCGGTGGCGGGCGTCGCCGCCATGGTCCCGGAAGGGCTCGTCCTGCTGACGTCGGTCTCCTTCGCGCTCGGGGCGCTCCGGCTCGCCCGGCGCCGGGTCCTCGTGCAGGAGCTTGCTGCCGTCGAGGCGTTGGCGCGGGTCGACGTCGTCTGCTGCGACAAGACGGGGACGCTCACCTCGCCGGGGATGCACCTGGTCGAGGTCACGCCGCTCGAGGCAGAGGACGAGGGCGAGCTGCGCAGGGTGCTGCACGCCCTCGCCGCGGCCGACCCGGCGCCCAATGCCTCGATGCGGGCGCTTGCCGATCCCGGCGGCCCGGCCGAGAGCTGGCCGGTTCGGGCGCGGGTCCCGTTCAGCTCCGCCCGCCGCTGGAGCGCCGTCGCCTTCGAGGGCCACGGAGCCTGGGTTCTCGGCGCGCCCGAGGCCTTCCCCCGCTACCGGGAGGAGCCGGACGCGGCAGCACCCGCCGGGAGGGTCCTCCTGCTCGGCTCTGCGCCCTCGGACCCAGGTCCGGAGATGTCCCTGTCCTCTGTCACTCCGGTGGCCCGGCTCGTGCTCGCCGAGGAGCTGCGGCCTGACGCGGCGTCCACCGTGCGCTACCTGCTCGACCAGGGCGTGCGCGTCAAAATCCTGTCGGGGGACGCGCCCGCCACCGTGGCCGCGGTTGCCGAGCGGGTCGGCGTCGTGGCGGCCGAGGCGGTGGACGCTGCCCGGCTCGCCGACCAGGCGGCGCTCGCCGAGGCGCTCCGGCGAAGCGACGTGCTCGGTCGGATCCGCCCGGACCAGAAGCGAGCCGCCATCGAGGCGCTCCAGCGGGACGGGCACGTCGTCGCCATGATCGGCGACGGCGTGAACGACGTCCCCGCCCTGAAGCGGGCCGACCTCGGGATCGCGATGGGCTCGGGTGCTGCTTCGGCGCGCGCCGTCGCCCGCGTCGTGCTGCTCGACAGCGCGTTCAGCGGCGTGCCGGCGATCCTGTCCGAAGCCCGCCGGGTGGTGGCGAACATCGAGCGGGTGGCGCGCCTGTTCGTCGTGAAGACGGTCTACGCCGCGCTGCTCGCGCTTGTCGTCGCCGTGGCGGCCGTTCCCTTCCCGTTCTTCCCCCGTCACCTCACCCTTGTGAGCACGTTCACGATTGGCCTTCCCGGACTGCTCCTCGCCCTCGGCGCCGCCGCGCCTCGAGCGGCTCCGGGCTTCGTCGGTCGGGTGCTCGCCTTCTCCGTCCCCGCCGGGACGGTCGCCGCCGCCGCCACCTTCGCCGTCTTCGCCATCGCCCGCTCGGTCGACGGCGCCGACCTCGCCTCGGCGCGCTCGAGCGCGACGCTCGTCCTCGCCGGCATCGGGCTTTGGGTGCTCCTGGTCGTGGCGAGCCCGCTCAACTCCGCCCGGATCCTGCTCGTCCTCGCGATGGCTGCGGGCGTCGCCGCGCCGTTCGCGCTCGCGCCGGCCCGCAGCCTCGCCGGCCTGGCGCTCCCGCCGGCCGGGGTGCTCGCCCCGGCGACGGCGTGCCTCGGCGCCGCCGTGGCCAGCATCGGGCTGTGGTGGACGCTCGTTGCCCGCCGAGCCGGGTTCAGGCCAGGGCGTCGGGTCCGGTCGGGATGACCGGTCCCGGGCCGGCGAGCGCCGGTGCCGGCCCGCTCCGCTCCGCCCCGGCGCTCAGCCTTGCCCGCAGCGGGAGGCCACCTCGGCCTCGAGCGCGGAGAGCAGCCGGGCGGCCTCCCTCCTCGCCTTGGCGAGTCCGGACGGCCCCGGCGGGGGGGTGGTCGCCTCGAGGTAGGCCTTGAGCTTCGGCTCGGTCCCGCTCGGCCGGATGACCACCCGCCCGGCGCCGCCGAGTCGGACCACGACTGCGTCGGTCGGAGGGAGCCCCGGGGCGCCTCTCGAGAGGTCGACGACGTCGCTCACCTCGATGCCCGCGAGGCGCACCGGGGGGTCGGCCCGCCAGCGGTCGACCACGGACGCCAGCTGTTCCCCGGCGTCCGGCCCGGTGAGCCGGAGCGACCACTGCGCCGTCGCGTGCACGCCGAGGCGAGACTCGAGCAGGTCGAGACGGTCGAGCAGCGAGGCGCCCGCGGCGAGCGCCTCGGCCGCGATCGCGGCGGCGAGCACCGCCGCAGAGACGCCGTCCTTGTCCGCTACGGCGTCGCTGACCGCGTAGCCGAGCGCCTCCTCGTAGCCGAACAAGAGGCGCCGGCCGGGCCGGTGGGCGGCCGCCCTGGCGATCCATTTGAAGCCGGTCAGGGTCTCGACGTAGTCGACGCCGTGCTCGGCGGCGAGCGCCTCGAGCAGCGAGGAGGAGACGATCGTCGTCGCGACGAGCCGGTCCGGGCCCTCGGTCCTCGACAGCAGGTGGTCCGCGAAGAGCGCGCCGAGCTCGTCGCCGGACAGGACGCGCCAGCCTGCGTGCTCCCGGGCCGGCGGCCTCCCTCGCCCGGGCGGGGCGGGCACCGCGACGGCGAGGCGGTCGGCATCGGGGTCATTGGCGAGGACGAGGTCCGCACCGACGGCATCGGCCTGGGCGAGGGCGAGGTCCAACGCGCCCGGCTCCTCGGGGTTCGGGAAGCGCAGTGTCGGGAAGTCCGGGTCGGGCTCGGCTTGCGCCGGGACCGGCACGGGGGGGGCGAAGCCGGCGATCTCGAGCATCCTCGGGGTGAGCGCGCCGCCGACACCGTGCAGCGGGGTGTAGACGACGCGCAGCTGCCGGGGCCCGTCGGGGTCGAGCAGGTCGAGGACGCGCTCGGAGTAGGCGCCGATCAGCGCCGCCTCGTCGAGGTGCGCGACCGCCGCCCTGCCCCGCCCGGCGCCCCTTTCGCTCGCCGAGCCGGCAGCCTCGGCCGCAGCCTCGGCGACCTCCTGGTCGTGCGGCGGGAGCAGCTGGGCGCCATCGGCCTCGTAGACCTTGTAGCCGTTGTCGGTGGCGGGGTTGTGGCTCGCCGTGATCATCACCCCTGCGCCGGCTCGCAGGTGCCGGACCGCGAAGGCCGTGAGCGGGGTGGGCAGGGCTCGCCGGAAGGCGTGCACGGGAACGCCGGCGCCGGACGCCACCTCGGCGACGTCGGCGGCGAAGGTCGCCGAGCCGTGGCGGGCGTCGTGACCGACGACGACCCCCGCACCCGCGGTCGCCTCCCCCTGGTGCCAGATCCACCGGGCGAGGCCCGAGGTCGTGCGGCGCACGACGAGCCGGCACATCCGGGCAGGTCCGGCGCCGAGCGGGCCTCGGAGGCCCGCGGTGCCGAAGCTCAGCGGGTGCGCGAAGCGAGCCTCCAGGGCCTCGCTGTCGCCGGCCTCGAGCAGGGTGCGCAGCTCGGCTCGGGTTGCCGGGTCGGGGTCGGCGTCGACCCACGCCTGCACCTCCGCGACGAGGCTGGGCCTCACAGCCTGGCGACGACCCCGTGCACGAGGGCGGCGAGCCCGCCTGCGGCCTGCCTGCCCGCCGCGAGGACCTCCGTGTGGTCGATCGGACCCGGGGCGACCCCTGCGGCGAGGTTGGTCACGAGGGAGATCCCGAGCACCGAGGCACCGAGGTGGCGCGCCGCGATCGCCTCGAGGACCGTCGACATCCCGACCAGGTCGGCGCCGAGGCGGCGCAGCATCTCGACCTCCGCCGGCGTCTCGTACTGCGGGCCGGCGAGGCCCGCATAGACGCCCTCGGCGAGGCCGGCGTCCACGCCCTTGGCGAGCGACCGCAGGTCGGGGGAGTAGCAGTCGGTCAGGTCGACGAATCTCGACCCGTAGCCCGCCGGCGGCGGCGCGCCGGTGAGCGGCGAGACGCCCGTGAGGTTGAGGTGGTCCCTCACGAGCACCGCCTGACCCGCCCGCATGCTCGGGTGGATCCCTCCGGCGGCGTTCGTGAGCACCACCGTGCCGGCCCCGGCGAGCACCGCCGCCCTCACGGCGTGGACGACCTCGGCGGGGGAGCGTCCCTCGTAGAGATGGACCCGCCCGAGCAGCACCAGGACGTCATGGCCCGCGACGCGCACAGAGCGGACCTCGCCGCGATGGCCGGGCACGCTCGGCGCGGGGAAGCCCGGGAGCGACCCCGCCGCCACCACCGCCCGGGCCTCGCCGAGTCCCTCGGCGGCGTCCTGCCAGCCGGAGCCGAGGACGACCGCGACGTCGTGGCGCGCCACCCCCGTCGCCTCGGCGATCGCCGCCGCGGCCTTGCCCGCCGTCGCGAGCACCTCGGGCGTCTCCTCGGGCACGAGGCCGGAGGCTACTCGCGCGCCCGCGAGCCACGCCGTATCGGCAGGGGGGGCCTTCTCGACACAGTGGCACTTGCTTCGGCAGGAACGGCGCCTGATCATGGGTGCTCCCCTGGTGCGGCCCGGGCGAGGCGGGCGACGCAGGCCGGGGAGGAGCGGTGAAGGGCCTGTCGGCCCGGTGGGAGGAGACAGGAGGGGCAGCGCGTGTCAGAGATCGTCCGAGCTGCGCTGGTCCAGAGCCGCTGGACGGGCGACAAGTCCTCCATGATCGAGGCGAACGTCGCGCTCGCCAGGACCGCGGCGGCCGACGGCGCCCAGGTGCTCTGCTTCCAGGAGCTCTTCTACGGGCCGTACTTCTGCCAGGTGCAGGACGCCGGGTACTTCTCCTACACCGAGGCGGTCCCCGGAGGCGAGACGTTCGGGCTGATGTCCGACCTCGCCCGTGAGACGGGGATGGTCCTCGTCGTCCCCGTCTACGAGCGGGAGCAGCCCGGCGTCTACTACAACACCGCGTTCGTGCTGGACGCCGACGGGACCTACCTCGGCAAGTACCGCAAGACCCACATTCCCCAGGTGCGCGGGTTCTGGGAGAAGTTCTACTTCCGTCCGGGGAACCTCGGCTATCCGGTGTTCCAGACTGCAGTCGGACCGATCGGGGTCTACATCTGCTACGACCGGCACTTCCCCGAGGGCTGGCGGGCGCTCGGCCTTGCCGGCGCTCGCATCGTGTTCAACCCCTCTGCGACGAGCCGAGGCCTGTCGAGGTACCTGTGGGAGCTCGAGCAGCCCGCGGCGGCCGTCGCCAACGAGTACTTCGTCGGAGCGATCAACCGCGTCGGCGTCGAGCCGCTCGGCGACGACGACTTCTACGGGAGCTCCTACTTCGTCGACCCCCGAGGCCGGCTCGTCGGCGAGGCCGCGCCCGACGGCGAGGACGCCGTCGTCGTGCGCGACCTCGACATGGCGGTGCTCGCCGAGGTGCGGGACACCTGGGCCTTCTACCGGGACCGCAACCCTCAGGCCTACGCTCCGCTCGTCGCGCCCTAGCGAAGCGAACTGGAGGATCCGATGCGGACCGTCGTGACCGGCGGAGCGGTCGTCAACAGCACCGGCGTCGCCCGCCAGGAGGTCCTCGTCGAGGGCGAGCGGATCGTCGCCCTCGCCGAGCCGGGCTCCGAGCTCGCCTCGCGCTTCGCCGAGGGCGCCGATGTGCGAGTCGACGCGTCCGACAGGCTCGTCGTGCCGGGCGGCATCGACGTGCACACCCACATGGAGATGCCCTTCGGCGGCACGCGGTCGAGCGACACCTTCGAGACGGGCACCCGGGCCGCCGCCTTCGGCGGGACGACGACGATCGTCGACTTCGCCATCCAGCGCCAGGGCGAGCCCTTGCGCAAGGGGCTCGACGCCTGGCTCGAGAAGGCGGAGGGTGAGTGCGCCGTCGACTACGGGTTCCACATGATCGTGGCGGACGT
>JAJYNS010000091.1:78505-80460 GCA_021786195.1 Actinomycetes bacterium
GGCCGCAGGCAGGTCCTGTCGGCCTCCACCCACCACATGGCCGTCGACTACTCGGCCTACGAGGGCATGGAGGTGGCCGGGGCCGTCGACTCGGTGCTGTCCCGGGGCAAGCTGATCGTCTCCGGCGGCGCCTACCTCGGCGCGAAGGGGGACGGGCGCTTCCTTCCCCGAGGGAGGAACCAGTACCTGCACTAGTCCATCACCGGTCGCCACGGACCCCGCGCCGCGGACGCGGCCGGGGCCGAAGAGGAGGGGTGCCATGGAGCTCGGCGTCGTCCTGCAGACCGACCCGCCGGCACGGCGAGTCGTCGAGCTCGCGAAGGCGGCGGAGGAGGCGGGGTTCGACTACGTGTGGACCTTCGACTCCTGCGTGCTGTGGGAGGAGCCCTTCGTGATCTACTCCCGCATCCTCGCCGAGACCGAGCGGGTCGTCGTCGGGCCGATGGTGACGAACCCGGTCACGAGGGACTGGACCGTGACCGCCTCGCTGTTCGCCACGCTGAACGAGATGTACGGCAATCGGACCGTCTGCGCGATCGGCCGGGGCGACTCGGCAGTGCGTGTGGTCGGTGGGCGCCCGGCGAGCCTGGACACCCTTGCCGAGGCGATGCGCGTCATCAAAGGCCTCGCCCGAGGTGACGCCGTCGAGGTCAACGGCACCGTCGCTCGGCTCCCCTGGGTGCGCGAGGGCGCGCTGGAGGTGCTGATGGCCGCCTACGGGCCGAAGGCGCTCGAGCTCGCCGGGCGTGCCGCCGACGGGCTCGTGCTCCAGCTTGCCGACCCCTATCTCGTCGAGTGGTCCATCCGCTCGGCCCTCGAGGCGCGTGACGCCGCGGGCCGGGGCGGCGAGGCGTTCAAGGTCTGCGCCGCGGCACCCGCCTACGTCGGTCACGACCCTGCCCACATGCGCGACCAGGTCCGCTGGTTCGGGGGCATGGTCGGCAACCACGTCGCCGACCTCGTCGCCCGCTACGGCGCCCGCTCCGGCGCCGTCCCCCGAGAGCTCACCGACTACGTCGCCAGCCGCCCGGAGTACGACTACCGCCACCACGGCAGGCCTGGGAACCCCTCGACCGAGTTCGTGCCCGACGAGGTGGTCGACCGCTTCTGCCTGCTCGGTCCTGCCCCCGAGCACCTCCGGCGGCTCTTCGAGCTCTCCTCCCTCGGCGTCGACCAGTTCGCCCTCTACCTCATGCACGACGCCGTGGAAGAGACGCTCGAGGCCTACGCGGCGGAGGTCATCCCGAGGCTGCAGGCAGCGACGCCCTGAGCCCGCGGCGCCGCCGGGCCGCCTCAGGTCCCGAACAGCCGGTCGCCGAAGTCGCCGAGGCCCGGCACGATGTAGGCGTGCGAGTCGAGGCGCTCGTCGACCGACGCGGTGACGATGTCGAGCTCGGGGTGGGCCTTCTCGAGGCGAGCGATCCCCTCCGGCGCCGCCAGGACGGACAGCAGCGTCACGTGCGTCGCGCCGGCCTTCTCGAGCGCCTCGCAGGCGGCGGACGCCGAGCCTCCGGTGGCGAGCATCGGGTCGAGCAGCAGCGCGCTGCGTCCCTCGAGGGGCGGCAGCTTGGAGTAGTACATCGACGGCTCGAAGGTGGCGTGGTCGCGCTCGAGCCCGAGATAGCCGACGGTGACCTCGGGGAACAGCTCGGTGACGGCCTCGAGCATCCCGAGGCCCGCCCTGAGTATCGGCACGACGACCAGCGGCTCGAGCCGGGTGCCGGTCGTCGACGCGAGGGGGGTCTCGACCTCGACGCTGGTCGCGGGCAGGGTGCGGGTCGCCTCGATGCACAGCACGAGCGCGAGGCGCTTGGCGATCAGCCGGAACAGCGGGGGCGGTGTCGTGCGGTCGCGCAGCGCCGTGAGGAGCGAGCCGGCGAGCGGGTGGTCGACGACGGCGAGACCCACCGCTCACACCCCGACCGGGTGCCAGGCGGTCTTCGTCTCGACGAAGG
>JAJYNS010000005.1:0-2764 GCA_021786195.1 Actinomycetes bacterium
CGCGCCGTCGAGCACCGCCGCGTCGGCCCTCGGCGTCGCGCACAGGGCCGCGAACTCCGCCTGGTGGTTCACGACGGGCGCCGAGTCGAGCCCGAGCGTGGGGTGGATCGCCGGCATGACGAGCGAGACGTTGGCCATGTCGGTCGAGGCCGCCACGGCTCGTCCCCCGGCCTGTGAGAACCTCCGCCCGAGGGCCTCGGCGTTGCGCCGGTAGGCGGCCTGGAGCCGGCCGTCCGGACGGAACTCGGAGTAGGTCGGTCCCTGGGGGAGCAGCTCCACGCTCGCGCCGGTCGCGACTGCGCCGGCCTCGAAGCAGCGCCGTACGCGACCTTCCCACCGCTCCAGCTCGGCCAGGCTGGAGGAGCGCACGAAGAACTTGCCGCGGGCCCGGGCGGGGACGATGTTCGGCGCCGCGCCCCCGAAGGTCACGATCCCGTGCACCTGGTTGCCCTCTCCGGCATGCTGGCGCAAGAGGCCGATGCCGACCTGGGCGATCGTGAGCGCGTCGGCGGCGTTGACCCCGAGCTCGGGGTAGGCCGAGGCATGCGCCTCGCGACCGCGGTACTCGACGTCGAAGTGGGACACCGCGAGGCACGGCATCTGCTCGAGCTCGCTCGGCCAGGGGTGGACCATCATCGACGCGCTGAGCCCGTCGAAGCCACCCCTTTCGAGCATCAGGATCTTCCCGCCCCCACCCTCCTCGGCGGGGGTGCCGAGCACCCGGACGGTCACGCCGAGATCGTCGGCGAGGGGGGCGAGGGCGAGGCCGGCACCGACCGCCGCCGCGGCGATCACGTTGTGGCCGCAGGCGTGCCCGATCTCGGGCAGGGCGTCGTACTCGCAGCAGATGCCGACGGCCAGCGGACCGTGGCCGGCCGATGCCGAGAACGCGGTGGGCAGGTCGCAGATGCCCGCCTCGACCTCGAAGCCGCCGTCCGCGAGCGCCTCGGCGCACCACGCCGCGGCGAGCTCCTCCTCGAAGGAGAGCTCCGGGTGCTGATGCAGGCGGTGCGACAGCGCGACCAGGCGGCTCGACTCGGCGTCGACCCGGGCCTTTGCCTCGGCCTTGGCGGCCGCCTCCCGCCTGCCGGCGCCGGCGGGCCCGCCGCTCGACCGTCGACCCGGCCGGCTCATCCGATGACCGCGACCACGTCGCCGGGGCCGAGGCTGTCGCCCGGGGCGACCCGGAGCTCCCGCACCAGGCCCGAGACGACCGAGGTGATCGGGTTCTCCATCTTCATCGCCTCGAGGACGCACACGACGTCGCCGGCCTCGACCGCGTCTCCGGGCGCGACGCAGACCTGGGCGACCGTGCCCTGCATCGGCGCGACGACGATCCCGTCGCCCTCGAGCTGCGAGCCTGCGTAGCGGGGGCGAGGCCGCGCCGGCGCTCGGGCGGCCGCGGGGGAGCCGGCGAGGTCAGGGAGCCACAGGCGCACGCGGTAGCGGCGGCCGTCGAGCTCGGCCTCGACGGTGCGAAGCACCCGGTCGTCGGCGCGCCGGCTGCCCTCGGGGGGAGGGGACTGTGGCAGGTGGGAGAGGTCGAGCTCCTCCTCGACGAAGCGCGTCGAGTGCCGGGCCGCGACGAACCGCTCGTGCTCGAGGATCGCGACGAGCGCCGGGATGGTCGTCGCGACCCCCTCGACGACGGTCTCCCCGAGTGCTCGCAGCATCCGCCGCCGGGCCTGCTCACGGTCCTCGCCCCAGGTGACGAGCTTGGCGAGGAGGTTGTCGAAGTGGGGGCTGACCACGTCGCCGCTCTCGAAGCCGGCATCGACCCGGACACCAGGTCCGGCGGGGAAGGCGAGGCGGCCAAGCGAGCCGGGGCTCGGCAGGAACGCGCCCTTGGCGGGGTCCTCGGCGTTGATCCGGCACTCGATGGCGTGACCCCTCGGGACGAGGTCCTCCTGTTGCAGGGAGAGGCGCGCCCCGGACGCCACCTCGAGCTGGAGGGCGACGACGTCGAGCCCGGTGACGAGCTCGGTGACGGGGTGCTCGACCTGGATACGGGTGTTCATCTCCAGGAAGTAGAACCGTCCGTCCTCGTAGAGGAGCTCGACGGTGCCGGCGCCCTCGTAGGCGCAGGCGCGTGCCACGGCGATCGCCGCCTCGGCCATCGCCGAGCGGACCTCGGCCGACAGCCCGGGCGCCGGCGCCTCCTCGACGAGCTTCTGGTGCCGGCGCTGGCTCGAGCAGTCCCGCTCGCCGAGGGCGAGGGTCGTCCCGTGGCGGTCTGCGAACACCTGGACCTCGACGTGCCGCGGGGCGGACAGGTAGCGCTCGAGGAAGACCTCCGGCCGCCCGAAGGCCGCCGCCGCCTCCCGCCTGGCGTGCTCGAGCGCGTCGGCGGCCTCGGCGGGGCCACGCACGACCCGCATGCCCCTGCCCCCGCCCCCATAGGCGGCCTTGATCGCGACCGGCCAGCCGTGCCGCTCGCCGAAGCGGACGACCACCCCGGGATCGGTGACCGAGTCGTCGAGCCCCGGGACGCAGGCCACGCCGGCCGCCTCGGCGACGGCACGGGCGCTCAGCTTCGAGCCCATCGTCTCGATGGCCTCCGGGGAGGGGCCGATGAAGGCCAGGCCAGCCTCCCGCACGGCGGCGGCGAGCTCGGCGTTCTCGGCGAGGAAGCCGTAGCCGGGGTGGACGGCCCCGGCGCCGGCACGCCGAGCCGCGTCCACGACGGCCCCGACGTCGAGATAGCCGGCCGCCCCCTCGCCCGGCAGGACGTAGGCCTCGTCCGCGAAGCGCACGTGCATCGAGG
>JAJYNS010000005.1:3528-79249 GCA_021786195.1 Actinomycetes bacterium
CGGCCCGTCGAGCGCGACGAGGTTGCCCGGGCCCTGCTCGAGGCGCTCGAGCGGCGGGCACCGGCGCTGGAGAGCGACCGTGGACGGTCGCTCCTCGCCGAGGAGCACCGCGCCCGGCTTGCGACCCTCGGCCGCCCGGTGCGCGTGGTGCTGGAGGCGGACCGGGTCGAGGGCGTCGCGGTCGGCCTCGACGGCGACGGCCGCCTCGTCGTGGAGACCGCCGATGGGAGGCTGCGTCGCTTCGCCGCGGGAGACGTCGTCCACCTGCGCTGATCCGACCCGTAGGACGCGCCCTGCGGCCTACCGCAGCCGAGGCGCGGCGCCGAGGGCGGGCCGGCGGTCCCCGATGGCCTGCGATTAGCCTGGCAGGGCCATGCGAGCGCTCGTCACCGGCGGGGCCGGCTTCATCGGGTCGAACTACGTCCGCCATCTCGTCCGTTCCCGTCGAGCCGAGCGGGTCGTCGTGCTGGACGCGCTCACCTACGCGGGGAACCGGGAGAGCCTCTCGGAGCTCGAGCAGGCCGGCGAGATCGCCTTCGTCCGCGGCGACATCGCCAACCAGGACCTCCTCGAGCACGTCATCGCGTCGGAGCGGATCGACGTCGTCGTGAACTTCGCGGCCGAGTCGCACAACAGCCTCGCCGTCCTCGACCCGGCCCGCTTCTTCCGGGCCAACGTGCTCGGGACCCAGTCGCTGTGCGAGGCAGCCCGGCGCAGCGGCGTCGAGCGCCTCCACCATGTCTCGACCTGCGAGGTCTACGGCGACCTCCCCCTCGAGAGCGAGGAGCGCTTCGACGAGGAGTCCCCCTACCGGCCCCGCACGCCGTACAACGCGTCGAAGGCGGGCTCGGACCACGTCGTGCGGGCGTACCACGAGACCTTCGGGCTGCCGGTCACCATCACGAACTGCAGCAACAACTACGGCCCCTACCAGTTCCCCGAGAAGGTCATCCCGCTGTTCACAACTCGCGCGATCCGGGGCGAGCCCCTGCCGGTGTACCGATCGAGCGCCAACCGGCGGGAATGGCTGCACGTCGAGGACCACTGCCGGGCGATCGACCTCGTGCTCGACAAGGGCGCCGACGGTAGGACCTACAACGTCGGCTCCGGACGCGAGGCGAGCGTCGCCGAGATCGCCGACGCCGTCCTCGCCGCCACCGGAAGGCCGAGGGACCTGATCGAGGTCGTTCCGGACCGGCCGGGCCACGACCGTCGCTACCTGCTCGACTCGACGCGTATCCGGACCGAGCTCGGCTGGGCGCCGATGATCGCCTTCGAGGACGGGCTCCCGGCCACGGTCCGTTGGTACCAGGAGAACGAGCGCTGGTGGGCGCCGCTCCTCGGCCGCTCGCCGGTCGTCGAGGGTCGCTGGTGAGCCCTGTCGTGCTCGTCACGGGCGCCGGTGGGCAGCTCGGTGCCGAGGTGCTCGCCGAGCTGGAGCGCCGCTCGGCGGCCATGGTGAGAGGCCCGGGCCTCGAGGTCGTCGGCGCCGACCGCGCGCACCTCGACGTCTCGGACCGCGACGCCGTGCTCGCCGCTGTGACCGAGCTCGAGCCCGACATCGTCGTCCACGCCGCGGCGTGGACCGCCGTCGACGCCTGCGAGGACGACCCCGACCGCGCCTACGCGGTGAACGCGCTCGGGACTCGCCACGTGGCCGAGGCAGCGAGGATCGTCGGGGCGCACGTCGCCTACGTCTCGACCGACTACGTCTTCGACGGGCGGTCGGACCGGCCCTACTGCGAGTGGGACCCTCCCGGCCCCCTGTCGGTGTACGGCGCGTCGAAGCTCGGCGGAGAGCGCGAGCTCTCGCCCGGGGCGACCATCGTCCGGACGTCCTGGGTCTGCGGGCGCACCGGCTCGAACATCGTGAGGACGCTGCTCGGGCTCGTCGCGTCGGGCGCGCCCCTGCGTTTCGTCGACGACCAGCGCGGCAGCCCGACGGTCGCCGGCGATCTCGCCGGGGTGCTCGTCGAGCTGGCGCTGACTCGGCGCCCTGGGACGTTCCACGTCACGAACTCCGGGGCGGCGAGCTGGTACGAGCTTGCACGGGCCGTGGTCGCCGCGTGCGGCGCCGACCCCGACCGCGTCGAGCCGGTCGCCACCGCCGATCTCCGACCGCCACGCAGGGCGCCTCGCCCGGCGAGGTCGGTGCTCGACAACATGGCGCTCCGCCTCTCGGGCTTCGAGGCGCTCCGGCCCTGGCAGGAGGCGGTCGAAGAGCTCGTCGGCGAGCTGACGCGCTGAAGGGACCGGGCGATCTCCGCTGTCAGCGACTCGCCGGGGACGGCGCCCGGGCAGGGGCCCTGGGCGGTCGTCGTCAACCGGGACGCCGGCGAGGCCCTGCTCGCCTGCGTCGAGAGCCTGCGCGCCGCGGGCGCGGCGGGGGTCGTCGTCGTCGACAACGCCTCCTCGGACGGCTCCCTCTCCCGTCTCGCCCTGGCCGATGCCGCCGCGGTCCTCGTGCCGACTGGCCGGAACCTCGGCTACGGGAGGGCCGCCAACCTCGGGATCGCCCGGGTGCGGTCCGAGGAGGTCCTCGTCTGCAACCCCGACGTCGTGCTCGACGTCGGCGCGCTGGGTGCCTTGTCACGGGTGCTCGCCGAGGAGCCGGACTGCGCCGTCGTCGGCCCCCGGATCGACAACCCGGACGGCACCCGCTACCCCTCGGCCCGCTCGTTTCCCTCGCTCACCGTGGCCGCGGGCCACGCGCTCCTCGGTCCCTTCGCGCCGGCCAACCGCTGGTCCCGCCGCTACCACTCGGGCGGAGGGCTCTCCTCGCAGGGGGGGCCGGCGGGCGGCTCGACCTCGGGCACGGGAGGCGGCGAGGTCTTCGAGGCCGACTGGGTATCGGGAGCGTGCTTCCTCGCCCGCACCTCGGCGCTGCGCAGCGTCGGGGGCTTCGACGAGGGGTACTTCATGTACGCCGAGGACGTCGACCTGTGCTGGCGGCTGCGCCGGGCCGGATGGCGCGTGCGCTACGCGCCGGCGGCGAGGGTCGTCCACCACCAGGGCCTGTCGACGAGCCGTCACCCCTACCGCATGCTCGTGGCGCACCATCGCTCGGCGTGGCGGTTCGCCCGGGTGAGCACCTCCGGCCCCAGCAGGGCGCTGCTGCCGCTCATCGCGGTGGCGCTGACAGGGCGCCTCGCGGTGCTGCTCGCCCGAGAGATCGCGCGCAGGGGAGTGCCCGGCAGGTCCTGAGGCGCCCCCTGCCGCCGGGCGCGGAGCACGACCGGGCCGAGGGTGGGGCCTCCCGGCCGTTCGCTATGCTCCCTCAGCCATGCGACGGGGATCCTTCGGCCGCTCGGTCGCCCGTGCCGCCGCGAGCGGGGGAGGCCGCGCGTACCGGGCTCGCGCGCCGATCGGCTGGTACGCGTCCGTCGTGCTGATCGTCGTCGCCGGCGTCGGCCTCGTCGCCTACAGCCGCTACGAGCGGCTGCACCCGGTGATCGTGGGCCCGACCGCCTCGGACAACTGGCAGGCGGCCTTCTCCGCCGACATCTGCGGCACCGTCGCCAAGGCACTGCCCGCGAACCCCAACCTGGGCAGCGTCGGGATCCGCACCTTCGGCAACGGGCTGATCGACATCAACCCGGGAGCGGCGTCGACCCCGTCGGCCTTCGAAGGTCGCAACGCGACCTTGGGCAAGTTCGCCAGCTCCTATCCCGGGTTCACGCTCACCCCGACGAGCATCCAGCTGCCCGGGAAGGGCCAGCGGCTCTGGAAGGACGGCGACCGCTGCACCTCGAGCGCCGGGCCGCTCGACGGGCCGGCGAAGCTCGTGGTGAAGGTCTGGAGCTCTCCGAGCTCACCCGGCCGCCTCTTCGGCGGCGACCCCACGAAGCTGCACCTCGAGAACGGCCAGATGATCACCGTCGCGTTCGTCCCGGCGGGCTCGGCGATCCCCGAGCCGCCGTCGCGCACCGCGCTGCTGCAGGCGCTCGGGCTGTCCTCTTCGACCAGCCCGGCCACGTCTTCGACCAGCCCGGCCACGTCCTCGACCACCCCGGCCACCTCCTCGACCACCCCGGCCACCTCCTCGACGGCTCCGGGGACCACCTCGAAGGGCGCGAGGTCGGGCCCGACGGGCACCACCAGCGCAAAGCGCGCAAAGAGCTAGAGATGATCGCGATCGTGCTCGTGGGGGGGGAGGGGACCCGCCTGCGACCGCTCACCTATGCGCTCCCCAAGCCGATGCTCCCGGTCGTCGAGCGACCGATGATCGCCCGGGTCCTCGAATGGCTTGCCAGCCACGGCGTGACGACCGCCGTGCTCTCTCTCGGCTACCAGCCGGACGCGTTCGTCGACGCCTTCCCCGACGGTTCCTTCGCCGGCGTCGAGCTTCGCTACGCCGTGGAGCCCGAGCCGCTCGACACGGCGGGCGCGATCCGGTTCGCGGCGCGCGCTGCGGAGGTCGACTCCGAGACCCTGGTCGTCGTCAACGGCGACGTCCTCACCGATCTCGACCTCCGCTCGCTCGTCGAGCTGCACGGCTCGCACGGCGGGGAGGCGACGATCGCGCTCACCGCCGTCGAGGACCCCTCCGCCTACGGCGTCGTCCCGACGGACGACGCCGGCAGGGTCCTTGCATTCATCGAGAAGCCGAGGCGGGAGGACGCTCCGACGAACCGGGTCAACGCCGGGACCTACATCCTCGACCCCTCCGTGCTCGAGCGCATCGCACCGGATCGGAGGGTCTCGATCGAGCGGGAGATATTCCCGGAGCTCGTAGAGGCGAAGTCGCTCTATGCGCTCGACTCGCCCGCCTACTGGCTCGACACCGGGACTCCCGAGCGCTATCTGCAGGCGCAGCTCGACATCCTGCGGGGCCGGAGGGCCGCGGCCGCCCTGCCGGCCTGCACGGCGCGCTCCGAAGGCGTCTACCTCGCGCCGGGCGCCTCGCTCGAGGGCGAGGTCGGCGGCTGCGTCTTCGTCGGCCGCGACGCCACCGTCGAGGCGGGGGCCTTGGTGCGCGACGCGGTCGTCGGCGCCGCGGCGCATGTCGCGGCGGGCGCCCGGGTGCGCCACTGCGTGCTGCTCCCCGGAGCGATGGTGCGGCCGGGGGCCCTGGTCGAGGAGTCGGTCGTCGGACCGAGCGCGATCGTCGGCGAGGGCGCGGCGGTGACGGGAGGTTCGATCGTCGGCGCCGCGGCGCTGGTCCTCGACGGGGCACGTCTCGACAGCGCGCGACTGCCCGTGTGAGACTCCGCCGGTGCGCGTGCTCGTCACCGGCGGCGCCGGGTTCATCGGCTCGGTGCTCGTCGACCGGCTGCTCGCGGAGGGGCACGCCGTCGAAGTGGTCGACGACCTGTCCACCGGCTCGCTCGCGAACCTCGCGCCGGCGAGGGCCCTAGGCGGCGAGCTCCGGTTCCACCAGCTCGACATCCGCGCCCCGGAGCTCGTCGACCTGATCGTCCGCCGGCGTCCCGAGGTCGTCTTCCACCTCGCCGCGCAGTCGAGCGTGGCGTCGTCGCTCGATCGGCCCGTCTTCGACGCCGAGGTGAACGTCGTGGGCTCGCTCCGTGTCCTCGAGGGGGCCCGGGCCGCGGCGTGCCGCAAGGTCGTCTACGCCGCGAGCGGCGGCACGCTCTACGGCGAGCCCGACGCGTCCGAGCTGCCCGTGGCCGAGAGCCGGGCCGTCTCTCCGCTGTCGCCCTACGGGGCTTCGAAGGCGGCCGTGCTCGGCTACCTCGCGACCTACCGCCATCTCCACGGGCTCGACTACACGGCCCTGGCGCTCGCCAACGTCTACGGCCCCCGTCAGGACCCCCACGGCGAGGCGGGCGTCGTGGCGAGGTTCGCGGCCTGCGTGGCCGAAGGTCGAGAGTGCGTCATCGACGGGGACGGCGAGCAGACCCGTGACTTCGTCTACGTCGACGACGTCGTCGACGCGTTCTCCCGGGCCGCCACCCGCGGAGGGGGGCTCTTGGTGAACGTCGGCACGGGGGTGGAGGTGTCGGTCGCCCGGCTGCACGCGACGGTGGCCGCGGCCGGGCGCAGCGATCGGCCGCCCCGCCACGCGGCCGCGAGGCCGGGGGACCTCCGGCGCAGCGCGCTCGACCCCACACGCGCCCGCATCCACCTCGGCTGGGCGCCGTGGACGTCGCTGGAGGAGGGAGTCGAGGCCGTGCTGGCCGCCGCGGTGGCGCGCGCCGGCGCAGCGAGCGAACCGGGGCGCCGGTCGTGATCGCCGTGCTCGCGGGCGGCGTGGGCGCCGCCCGCTTCCTCGCCGGCCTCGTGCGCGCCGTCGGGCCGGGCGAGGAGGTGACCGCCGTGGTGAACACGGGTGATGACCTCGAGCTGCACGGCCTTCACGTCAGCCCCGACGTCGACACGGTCACGTACACCCTCGCGGGTCTCGTCGACCCGGTGAACGGCTGGGGCATCGCCGGCGACAGCTTCGAGGTGCTCGCCGCGCTCGAGCAGCTCGGCGCGCCGACCTGGTTCCGGCTCGGCGACCGAGACCTCGCGACCCATCTGTACCGCACCTCCCGCCTGCGCTCGGGGGCCTCGCTGAGCGCAGTCACGGCCGAGCTGGCGGCACGCCGAGGGGTCCGGGCACGGATCCTTCCGATGAGCGACGACCCGGTGCGCACGAGGGTGAAGCTCGCGGGGGGCGAGGAGGTCGAGTTCCAGGAGTACTTCGTCCGCCGGCAGCACGCCGTCGCCGTCGCCGGCGTCCGGTACGCGGGGGCCTTGGAGGCCAGCCCCGCACCCGGTGTCCTCGAGGCGCTCACCTCGGCGGACCTCGTCGTGGTGGCGCCCTCCAACCCGGTCCTGTCGATCGGCCCGATCCTCGCCGTTCCCGGCATCGCCGACCTGCTCGAGCGGCGACGCCAAGAGGTCGTCGCCATATCGCCGATCGTCGCCGGACGGGCCCTGAAGGGTCCCGCCGCACGCCTGCTCGTCGAGCTCGGCTCGGAGGCGTCCGTCGTCGGGATCGCGCGGGCGCTCCGCCGGATCGCAGGGACCCTCGTCGTCGACGAGGCCGATGCCGACCTCGCGCCCGCCATCGAGGCGGAGGGGGTCGCCTGCGTGGTGACCGCGACGGTCATGGAGTCCGTGGAGGTCGCCGCCCGGCTGGCCTGCGCCGTGCTCGAGGCCGGGGCCGCACGCGCCTGAAGTGGCAAGGTCGCTCGCCGTCCTGCCGGTGGAGGGGCTTCCGGAGATCCGCCGGGGCGACTCCCTCGGCGTCCTGATCGCCGAGCTGGTGCCGCTCTTGGACGGCGACGTCCTCGTCGTCACGCAGAAGGTCGTCTCGAAGAGCGAGGGCCGGCTGGTCAGGCTCGACCCGGCGGATCCCTCCGCCAAGCGGCGCCTTGCCGAGTCCGAGGCCGTGAGGGTGCTGCGCCGCCGAGGCGAGCTCGTGGTGACCGAGACCCCTCACGGCTTCGTGTGCGCGAGCTCCGGGGTCGATCTCTCCAACGTCGAGGACGGCTACGCCCTTTTGCTCCCTGTGGACCCGGACCGCTCGGCTCGCCGCATCCGGGACCAGGTCCGCGCCTCGGCTGGCGTCGAGGTCGGCGTCGTGGTCTCCGACACCTTCGGGCGCCCTTGGCGTCGAGGGCTCGTCGACGTGGCGATCGGCTGCGCCGGGATCGCCGCAGTCGTCGACCTGCGCGGGACCGCCGACGCCTCGGGGCGGGAGCTCGCAGTCACCCAGGTCTGCGTCGCCGACGAGCTCGCGGGCGCGGCGGAGCTCGTGATGGGCAAGTCCTCCGGCATCCCCGTCGCCGTCGTGCGGGGGGCCGATCCCGCCTGGCTGCGGGAGTCCTCGGTGCGCGCCGAGGTCGTCCGTCCGTACTCGGAGGACCTCTTCCGATGAGCCCGGGGGAGGTCCTTTTCGTGGCCGAGCAGCTGCGCTCGCGGGTGCCCGGAGGGATCGGCACCTACGTCGCGGGCCTGGTCGAGGCGCTGCCGACGATCGCGCCCGACCCGGTCCCCGACGTGACGCTGCTCGCCAGCCGAGCGAAGAGCCCCGACCCGATCAGTGCGCTCGGCCGGCCGGTCCGGCTCCTGCCGCTCCCGTCGCGCCTGCTCGTCAAGGCGTGGGACCTCGGGACCGTGCGCCTCGGCCGGGGCTTTCGGGTCGTTCACGCGCCCTCGGTCATGACGCCGCCGACGACCGTGCCGCTCGTCGTCGCGGTGCACGACCTCGCGTGGCGCCGGGTGCCGAGCGCCTACCCCGCTCGGGGGCGCAGGTGGCACGAGGCGGCACTGGGGCGGGCCCTTCGCCGAGGCGGCCGGTTCGTCGTGCCCTCGGAGACCGTCGCCGGCGAGCTGGGCGAGGCGCTCGGCCCCGGCGGCGCGGGGCGAGTCGAGCTCGTCGAGTACGGCGCCGACCATCTGCCCGCTCCCGACCACGCCGCCGCCGTGTCCCGCCTCCGCCGCCTGGGCGTGGAAGGGGAGTTCCTCCTCGCCGTCGGGACGCTCGAGCCGAGGAAGAACCTCGCCCGGCTGCTCGCCGCCTACTCCCTCGTCCGACCGAGCCTGCCCGAGCCCTGGCCCCTCGTCCTCGTCGGCCCACGCGGCTGGGGTGCGGGCCGAGCGCCTGGCGAGGGGGTGGCCGGGCCTGTGCCGGAGGGGGTGTGCCTCGCGGGCGCCGTCCCCGGAGCCGAGCTCTCGGCGCTGTACGGGAGCTGTCGTTGCCTGGCCTACGTCTCGCTCTTCGAGGGGTTCGGGCTCCCCGTCGCGGAGGCGATGCGTGCCGGGGCGCCGGTGGTGGCGAGCCGGGTGCCCGCGGCCGGCGGCGCGGCGCTCGAGGTCGACCCCCTCGACGTCGAGTCGATCGCCGAGGGCCTGCTCGCCGCCAGCACCGACGAGGGGCGCCGAGCCCAGCTGGTGGCGGCAGGGCGGGTCCGAGCCTCGCGCCTGACCTGGTCGGCCGCCGCGGCCGCGCACGCCCGGGTCTGGCGGCAGGCCGCCGAGGAGGGCGACGGCAGGCGGCGGGCCGCCGGCCGCCGATGAGCCGTCGGCTACGGGTCGCGCTCGACGTCACGGCGATCCCCGCCGATGCCCTCGGCGCCGGCCGCTACTGTCGCGAGCTCGCCCGTGCGCTGGGCGGCCGCGGCGACGTCGGGCTGACGCTGGTCGCCCGCCGTGACGACGCCGCCCGCTGGGTCGAGCTCGCACCCACCTCGAGCGTGGCCGCGGTGGCGCCGACCGGCCGAGTCCGGCGCGTGCTGTGGGAGGAGGTGCGCCTCGGCCCTGCGCTCGCCCGCATCGCGCCGGAGGCCGACGTGGTGCACGGACCGCATTACAGCCTCCCGGCGCGGGCGCGCCCTCCCGGGGTCGTGACGGTCCACGACCTCACGTTCGTCGACCATCCCGAGTGGCACGAGCGGGCCAAGGTCGCCTATTTCAGGCGGGCCCTCCGTCTCGCCCTAGAGCGGGCGTCTGTCGTCGTCTGTGTCAGCGACCGCACGGCGCGCCGGTTCACCGCGCTCTACGGATCCTTCCCGCCCGTGAGGGTGGTCCCTCACGGCGTGGACCACGGCCGCTTCCGCCCCGGGGAGGCGACCCCCGGCGCGGACGCCTCGGTCCTGTCCCGCCTCGAGGTGCGAGAGCCCTACGTGCTGTACACGGGCAACGACCAGCCGCGCAAGGGGCTCTCGACGCTCGTCGCCGCCTTCGGCCTTCTCGCCGCCGAGCACGCGTCGCTGTCGCTCGTCCTCGCCGGAGGCGGCGGCTGGGGGACCTCGGGGCTCGCGGCGGCGCTCGACGACCTGAGCCGAGCCCGGATCGTGCGCCTCGGCCACGTGGCTGACGCCGACCTGCCCTCGCTGGTGCGCCGCGCCTCGGCGGTGGCCTATCCGTCGCTCGAGGAGGGCTTCGGCCTCCCGGTGCTCGAGGCCCTCGCGTGCGGGACGCCCGTGGTCACGACCCGGGACACCTCGATGTCGGACCTGGCAGGCAGCTCGGCGCTCGCCGTCCCGCCGTCGGACCCCGCCGCGCTGGCCGGCGCGATCCTCGAGCTGCTCGCCGGCGGCGACGCCGTTCAGCGGCGGCGAGCGGCGGGGCTGGAGCGTGCCGCCGGCTTCACCTGGGAGGCCAGTGCCGAGGGCCACGTCGAGGCCTACCTGCAGGCGGTCCGGGCGGGACGCACCCATTAGCCTACGGCGGTGCGCGCCTTTCTCACCGGGGCCTCCGGCTTCGTCGGCCGCTGGCTCGCCCGGCACCTCGAGGCGAGCGGCGACTCGGTCCAGGTGCTGGCCGAGGGCGTGGACGTCTCCGATGCCGCGGCGATCCGGACGGCTCTCCACGCCGCGGCGCCTGACGTCGTCTACCACCTCGCCGCCTTGACCCATGTCGGACGCTCCTGGGACCAGCCGGAAGAGACGTTCCGGGTAAACGCGCTCGGGACGCTCCAGCTGCTCGAGGCGGCCCGCACCGCGCCCCGACCGCCGAGGGTGCTCCTGGTGAGCTCGGCCGAGGTGTACGGCGCGACGGGGGAGGGCGCGGTCGGCGAGGACGCGCCGCTCCGGCCCGTGAGCCCCTACGCCGCGAGCAAGGTCGCGGCGGAGTACCTCGGCGTCCAGGCCCACTTCGGACGGGGTCTCGAGGTCGTGCGCGCCCGCCCGTTCAACCACGTCGGACCGGGCCAGGCCGACACCTTCGTCGTCTCGGCGCTCGCCCGGCGGATCGTCGAGGCCGAGGGGGGTGACGGTGTGGTCCGGGTCGGCAACCTCTCGGCAGCCCGGGACCTGACCGACGTGCGCGACGTGGCTCGTGCCTACCGGATGCTCGCCCTGAGAGGGGTCCCGGGGGAGGTCTACAACGTCTGCTCGGGCGTGGCGCTCCCGGTCTCGGAGGTCTTCGAGCGGCTGGCCGCCCATGCCCGTGCCAAGGTCGTCGCCCGCGTCGACCCCGAGCTCGTCCGGCCCGTGGACGTCCCCGTGCTCCTCGGCGACGCCGGCAAGCTGAGGGCGGCGACCGCATGGGCTCCGGAGATCGACCTCGACGAGACGCTCGTCGACGTCCTCGCCTACTGGCGGTCCCGCCTCGGCGGCTCCGGCTGAGGGGAGAGCAGCGAGCGGAGCCGCTCCAGCGCTCCAGAGACCGGGAGCGCGCGCTCGAGCTGGCGCCTGGCGACCTGGGCCCGCTGGAAGCCGAGCACGGCGAGCCCGATCGCCGTGTACGCGACGTCCTCAGCGACCCGCTCGACCCCGCTACGCAGGTCTTCCACGCCCCCGACGATAGCTCCCGGCGCACCGGCGCCGACGTCGGGCTAGCCTCGCGAGCCTGATGGCGGAGGACCACGCGCCCCCAGTGGTCGCGGTCGTCGTCACGAGCGACCCGGGACCGTGGCTGGAGGAGTCCCTCGAGGCGCTTCGCCGGCAGGACTACGAGAGCCTGTCGGTGCTCGTCGTCGACGCAGCAAGCGACCCACCGCTCGCCCCCCGAGTCGCAGCGGTCGTGCCGGAGGCCTTCGTCTGGCGCTGCCCGGACAACCTCGGGTTCGGGCCCTGCGCCGACGTCGTGCTCGAGGTCGTCGAGGGCGCGGCGTTCTACCTCTTCTGCCACGACGACGTCGTGCCCGAAGAGGACGCCGTGCGGCGCCTCGTGGAGGAGGCGTTCCGCTCGAACGCCGGCGTCGTGGCCCCGAAGCTCGTCGCCTACGACGAGCCGGACCGCCTGCTCCAGGTGGGCTTGGGGATGGACCGCTTCGGCGCCCCGATCCGACGAGTCGCTCGCTGGGAGTTCGACCAGCGCCAGCACGACGAGGCCCGGGAGGTCTTCGCGGCGCCGGGCGGCTGCACGCTCGTCAGGGCCGATCTGTTCCACGCGATCGGCGGCTATGACGCCCGGATCAACATGTTCGGCGAGGACGTGGACCTGTGCTGGAGGGCGAGGATCGCGGGCGCCCGGGTCGCCGTCGCGCCGCAGGCCCGGGTGCGCCACCGGGAGGCGACGGCGAGCCGCCAGCGCCCCCTGCCGGAGGCGAGAGCCCTCCAGTGGCGCCACGAGCTGCGCGCCGTGCTGAAGAACTACGCCGGTGCCCGCCGGGTGCTCACCGTCGGGGCGCTCGCGGTGCTGAGCGTCCTCGAGATCGCCTACTTCGCCGCGCTCGGCAAGAGGTGGCGGGTCCGCCAGGTGATCGACGCGTGGCGGTGGAACCTCGCGCCCGAGCAGGACCTCCGGCGAGCGCGGGCCGAGGTCTCGGCGTACCGCCGGATACCCGATCGAGTGGTCGCCAAGCTGTTCACGCGCCGCTCGATGCGCCTCACCCGCTTCGTCCGCCCGATGATCGAGGACCTCGCCGAGCGCTGGAGCGAGCCTCGCCGCGGGCAGGCTCGTGCCGGGGACCACCGTCGACCGGCCCCCGCCCTGCGCCCGACGGGGGACAGGCCGCCGCGGGCCCGGCTCGGGCGCCTCGGCGCCCTGGGCGCCGTGCTCGCGCTCGTACTGCTGGTCTTCGGCTCCCGGGAGCTGCTCGTGGGCAACCTCCCGCTCGTCGGCGGGCTCCTCCCGATCCCCTCGCCCGCCACGCTGATCGGGCATTACCTCGGGGGGTGGACCGACGCGGGGCTGCAGCGTCCCGGCCCGGCGACGCCGGCGTTCGCGATGCTCGGCCTGGCGGGGATCGTCCTTGCCGGAGGGATGGGCGTCGTGCTCAAGGTGTCCCTCGTCGCCGCCGTCGCGCTCGGGGCGGTCGGGGTGGCTCGGCTCCTTCGCCCCTTCGGCCCGGTGCCGGCCCGCGTCGCAGGTGCGCTCGCCTACCTCTACCTGCCGCTCGCCTGGAACGACCTCGGCCGCGGCGACGTCACGGCCCTCGCCGCCTACGCCGGCCTGCCCTGGGCGATCGCGAGGCTCGCCCGTGCGACCGGCCTCGAGCCGTTCTCCCCCCCGGCCGACGGCGAGGGTCCACCGGGCGGGGGGAGGCTGGGCCTGCGCGCGCGCTTGGCGGGGGCGGGGCTGAAGGGGGTCGCGGCCGAGTCGCTCGGCCTCGGGGTGCTCCTCGCCGTCGTCGGCTCCTTCTCGCCGCCGAGCGTGCTCGCCGTACTCGCCTGTGCCGCCACGATCGCGCTGGGCGCGCTCGCGAGCGGCCGTGCCGGTGCGGGGCTGCGCACCCTCGCCGTCGCCGCCGGCTCGACCGCCGTCGCGTTCGTGCTCGCCTTCCCCTGGTCGCTCACCTTCGTACAGGCCGGGGCCCGCTGGAGCGCGCTGTCGGGGGCGTCGGCGGCGCCGGACCGTTCCCCCCGGCTGTCGTCGCTGCTCAGCCTCGCAGTCGGGCCGGTCGGGCGGGGCCCGCTCGTCTGGGCGTTCCTCGTGGCGGCGGCCTTCGTCCTCGTGGCCGGGCGCGGGGCGCGCTTCGAGTGGGCGGCAAGGCTGTGGGTGGTCACGCTCGGATCGGTCGCGCTCGCCTGGTCCGGTGCTGAAGGCTGGCTCGGCCTGGGCGGCGGGGAGCTGCGGGCGCTGCTCGCGCCTGCGGCGGCGTGCATCGCCGCCCTCGTCGGCCTCGGCTGGGCGACGCTCGCCGAGGACGTGCGCGTCTCGGGCTTCGGCTGGCGCCATGCGGCCGCGCTCGTCTTCGGGGCGGCTTCGCTCGCCGGCTCGCTCCCGGTGCTCGGCTCGACGCTGAGCGGCCGGTGGGGGCTCCCGGCGACCGGCTACGACACGGTGCTGTCGTGGCTCGAGACGGGCCACCGTGGCGGGCCGCTGGCGGGGAAGGTCCTCTGGCTCGGTGACCCAAGGGCGCTCCCGCTGACCGGCTGGGAGATCTCCCCCGGTCTCTCCGCCGGGGTGGGGCGGGAGGGGCTTCCGGACGCGACCCGCCTGTGGCCGAGCGCCGACCCGGGCGAGGCGAACGCGATCGTCTCCGACGTCGTCTCTGCCGAGGTGGGCCGCACTATCCGCCTCGGCCACCTCCTCGCGGCGAGCGGCGTGCGGTACGTGGTCGTCCCCTCGGCCCTCGCCCCGGAGCCCCCGGGGGGACAGCGCCAGGCGGCGACGCCGCCGCCCGTCGCGCTGCGCAACGCGCTCGGCGCGCAGATCGACCTGCACGAGCTCCCCGGCGAGGGCGGGGTCGCCGTCTACGCCAACCTGGCCTGGACCCCGGCACCCGCTGCCCACCGGCTCGGCGCGCCCGCTGCCGGGACGCCCGCCGTCGTGCGCGGCCTCGGGGTCGCGGCCGCCCTGGCCTGCTGGCTCGGCGTCCTCTGGTTGTACCTGAGGCGCCGCAGGCGCTCGAGAGCCCGGCGGCACTCGCCCCGGCCGCCGAGCCCGGGCCGGCTCTCAGCAACCGCCCCATCGGCCTCGGCACCGCCGTCCAGGACGCCTGTGGCGCTCGAGCCCGTCGGAGCCGGCCGGTGAGCGCGCAGGCCGGGGCGGTGCCGGGGCGCCCTGCGGGCGCGAGGCCCGGGTCCTCCGAAGGCCGGCCCCGACCGAGCGGTGCGAGGCGAGCGGTCACGGTCGGCGCCGTCGCGCTGCTCCTCGCGCTCGCGGGGGTGGCCAACACCGAGATCCACCCGGCAGGAGGGCGACCGGCGCCGGGCCCGAACGTCGTGCCGGCGGTCGCCGTCCGGTCGGCCAGCTCCACGGCCTGGTACTGCCCGGGCCCACTCCCGGTGGGCGATCTCTCCGAAGCCTCCTCCGTGGCGATCACCGACGTCGAGGCCCGACCGCTCCGGGCCCAGGTCACCATCGCCGCGACCTCGGGGAGGCGTGCCGCCGAGACGGTGGAGGTCCACCCCGAGGGCGAGAGCGTCGTCGGGCTGCGGCGCAGAGGGCCCCGAGGCTCGGCCGCGGTGACCGTCGTGGTCGACGGCAGCGGGGCGGCCGTCGAGGAGCTCGTGCATGGGAGCGAGGGCGTCTCGGCGACCCCGTGCTCGGCGACTCCGGTCTCGACCGAGTACTTCGCCGCCGGCAGCACGCTTGGCGCGAACAACCTGTCGCTCGGCGTGTACGACCCCGGGGCGACCCCGGCGGTCGTCAACGTCTCCTTCGTGACGAGCTCCGGCGCCGTGGCGCCGCCGGCGTTCCAGGACATGAGCGTCGGACCGGGCCAGGTCGTGGCCCTGGACGTCGGCCACTACGTGCCGAGCGAAGCGGCCGTTGCGACGCTCGTCGACTCGACCGGGGGACGAGTCGTCGCCGGCACGCTGCTCACGGCGGTCGTCGGCCACGCCCTCATGACCTCGCTCGTCGACGGCGTCGGCGGGAGCGCCACGCGCTGGCTCGTGCCGGCCGGGCCTGCGGGGCCTCGGACCGAGAGCACCTTCAGCGTCCTCGACCCCGGCCGCCGGGGCGCCGTCGTCCACCTCCGGCTCGGGGCAGGGCCGTCGGCCGCCGAGCTCAGCACGTCGGTGCCCGCGCATGGCCTCGTCACCCTGCGCCCCGCCCTCGCCGGCGACCGTGCCGAGATGGCCTGGGCGACGCTGCGCAGCAGCGGCGCGCCGGTCGTCGTCGCCCGGGAGACCCTGGTCCTGCCGCTGCCGCCGACTGGGGGGACCGGCAGGCACCGTCTCGCCCGCCGAGGTGCGCCTCGCTCGCTCGCCAGGGCCGCGGCGCCGGTCCAGCTGCCGACGTCCGTCGCCGCGGCCTCGGCGACGCCGACCGCCCCGATCTCCAGAGCGCGTGCGCTGCCCGTGCTCCTCGCCGGGGTGGCGGTGACCTCGGGGGTCACGGAGGGGTCGGCCACCTGGGTGCTGCCAGGGGGCGAGTCCGACCCCCATACGAGCGAGGTCGTCGTCGTCCAGGACCTGGGCCGGCACCCTTCCAGGGTCGTTTTCGAACGGCTTGCCGCGCCCGGCGGGGCCGAGCCTTTCGCGTCGCTCCCCCCGCTCGAGCTGCGGCCGGGTGAGGTGCTCTCGATCGACCTGGCCGATGTGGTCGGCTACGCCGGGACGCTTCCGCTCCTCGTGCGGGCATCCCGGCCGATCGTCTCAGGCGAGTTGCTCTACGGGCGCATCACGCCGGGCTTCACGCTTCCGGCGGCCATCGCCGTGGGCTGAGGCCAAGGTCCTCGAGCGGGGAGGTCCGGCTCGTCGCGATCGACGGGCCGCCGGTCGCCGGCTCGGCGGCGCTGCCCGCGCCGACCGGGGCCTTGGCGAGGATCGACCCGGCGTAGTGGGCGCCATTCGGCTGCTCCCCGTGGACCGGGCGGCCGTAGGCCTCGTCGATGATGCGAGCGACCTCCTGACCGTCGACGGTCTCCTTGCGCAGCAGCTCTCGGGCGAGCGCCTCGAGGCCGTTTCGGTGCTCCTCGAGCACCTCGCGCGCCCGCGCCTCTTGCGCCCGGAGGATCTTCGAGACCTCCTGGTCGACGAGCCGGCTCATGTCCTCGGAGTAGTCGCGAGAGTGCATGAGGTCCTCGCCGAGGAACACCATTCCCTGTGAGCCCCACGCCATCGGGCCGACCTCGGCGGACATGCCCCACTCGCGCACCATCTTGCGGGCGAGCTCGGTGTTGCGCTGGAGGTCGTCGCTCGCCCCGGTCGACAGGTCGCCGTAGACGATCAGCTCGGCGACTCGACCGCCCATGCGCACCGCCAGGGAGTCCTCGATGTACTCGCGGCGGTAGATGTGGCGCTCCTCGAGAGGTATCTGCTGGGTCACGCCGAGCGCCATCCCCGTCGGGATGATGCTGACCTTGAGCAAGGGGTCGGCGAAGGGCAGGACGTAGGAGAGGACTGCGTGGCCGGCCTCGTGGAAGGCCACGCGCTCCTTCTCCGAGTCCGAGAGCACCGTGCTCTCGCGCTGCTGGCCCATGAGGACCCGGTCGCGGGCCGCGTCGAAGTCCTGCATCTCGATGACCTGGCTTCCACGGCGCACCGCGTGGAGGGCTGCCTCGTTCACGAGGTTGGCCAGGTCCGCCCCGCTCATGCCGGGCGTGCCCCGCGCGACGACCTCGAGGTCGACGTCGGGGCCGATCCGCTTGTCCCGGCAGTGGACGCGAAGGATCGGCTTGCGCTCCTCGAGGTCCGGGAGCGGCACGACGATCTGGCGGTCGAAGCGCCCGGGGCGCAGCAGCGCCGGGTCGAGGATGTCCGGGCGGTTCGTCGCCGCCATCATGACGACACCCTCGGCGGGGTCGAAGCCGTCCATCTCGTTGAGCATCTGGTTGAGCGTCTGCTCCCGCTCGTCGTGCCCTCCGCCGAGCCCCGCTCCCCGCTTGCGGCCGATCGAGTCGATCTCGTCGACGAAGATGATCGCCGGTGCCTGCTTGCGGGCCGTCTGGAACAGGTCGCGCACTCGGCTGGCGCCGACCCCGACGAACATCTCCATGAAGTCCGAGCCGCTCACCGACAGGAACGGCACTCCCGCCTCGCCGGCCACCGCGCGGGCGAGGAGGGTCTTGCCGGTGCCGGGAGGACCGACGAGGAGGACGCCCTTGGGGATCCTGGCGCCGATGTCTCGGAAGCGGGCCGGCGACTTGAGGAAGTCGACGACCTCGCTGATCTCCTGCTTGACGCCGGTGTAGCCGGCGACGTCGTTGAACGTCGTCCTCGGCCGCTCGGTCGAGTAGACCTTGGCGCGCGACCGGCCGATGGACATGATGCCCGACATCTGGCCCTGGGCCCGCCTGTTGAGCCAGACCATGAACCCGATGAAGGCCGCGACGGGGAGGAGGTAGATGAGGAGGTCGGGCAGGATGCTCGACGTCGGGGTGGAGAAGTGCACCTGTGCCCCGGACTTCTGCAGCGCCGTCAGCTCCGAGTCCGGTATCGAGGCCGGGCCCGTCGTCTGGTAAGTGGGCCCGTTGGGGCTGAGCTTGTAGGTGATCCCGCCCGTCGCGTTGTCGACGGTGACGGAGTAGACCTCCTTCTTCTGGAGCTGGGACTGGAAGCTCGTGTAGGAGACGCTCGTCGTCGAGCTGTGGGAGATGAACGACGACCCGAGGACGAAGAGGACGAGGACGACGACGAGAGCGGCGAGCACCCAGCGCCACGTCGCGTCCCCGCCCGACGGGACGCCGGGTCCCTGGCGGCCCGGGCCGCCCGTGCCTGGTCGGAGGTCCTGCGGTTGTCGGCTCATCTGAAACATCGTAGGCGCCGGCGCCGGTCGACCGGTCGGCACGGCATCCGCGCCCCTTCTCGCCGCCGGTGACCCGGATTGACCGGACGCGCCGAGGCGGCGACGCTCTCGCCGTGGGAAGCGTGGCCCAAGGCCCGGGGCGAGCCCTGCGTCGGTCGCGGTTCCAGCCGAACGACTTCGGCCTCGCGGAGGCGCTCGGCGGGCTCGCGGTCGGCTTCGTGCTGGCGAGCGTCCTCGTCGCGCTGTTCGCGACGGCGAGCGGGCACTCGAGCCACCCGAGCAGCTTCGGGAGCGACGTCGTGGACCTGCTCGGGCTCTGGGCGGGTCTCGTCGGGGCGGCCGTGGTGGCGAGCCGCCGCCACCGCCGGCCGGCCACGGCCCCGGACGCGGGAGCCAGGCGGCTCGGAGGTGCGCTCGGTGATCTCGCCGCCGACTTCGGCCTCGCCTTCAGGCCCTGGCCGGACCTCCCCCTCGGCGTCGCCGTCGGCCTCGGCTCCCAGTACCTGCTGGTGCCTCTGCTCGAGCTGCCGCTCTCGCCCTTCGTCCCACACCTGGCGCACCGCCTGAGCCAGCCGGCGCGCTCGGTGACCGGCGACGCCCACGGACCCGGGCTGCTGCTCATCGCCGTACTCGTCTGCCTGGGGAGCCCGCTGGTCGAGGAGCTGTTCTTCCGCGGGCTCCTCCTGCGGGCGCTCGCCGCTCGCCTGGCACCGCTCGGCCGGCGCCTCGGGCCCGCGGCCTCGGTGGTCGCCGTCGGGATCGTGTTCGGTCTCGTCCACTTCGAGGCGCTCGAGCTCCCCGCGCTCGTCGGCTTTGGCATGGTGCTCGCCCTCCTCGCCTGGCGGACCGGCCGGCTAGGTCCGGGGATCGTCGCCCACATGGCCTTCAACACCGCGACGGTGGTCAGCCTCGCCCACTGGCGCTGACCGGCCCGTTCACTCGCACCGAGCCGGCCGGTTGTCACGGGCCCGTGTAGCATCGGGCCCCGTCATGGCGTCAGGCAGCTCGCTCGGGTCGATATTCAAGGCCTACGACGTGCGAGGAGTCGTTCCCGAAGAGCTCGACGCCCGGCGCGCCTACGCGATCGGCGCCGCCTTCGCGGCGTTCGCCGCTGCGCAGGAGGAGGCGAGGCGGGTCCTCGTCGCGCACGACATGCGGACGAGCGGCGTCATGCTCTCTCGAGCGCTGATCGCCGGGGCCGCCTCGACCGGCGCCGACGTCGTCGACCTCGGCCTCGCCTCGACCGACATGAGCTACTTCGCCTCCGGCCACCTGGGCGCACCCGCGGCGATGCTGACCGCCTCGCACAACCCCCCCGAGTACAACGGGGTCAAGCTGAGCCTTTCCGGGGCGCACCCGATCGGCGCCGAGAGCGGCCTGGTCGAGATCCGGCGCCTCGCGGAGGAGGCGCTGGCCTCGGCGCCCGCCGACGGTGCCGTGGACAGCGTGGCGGGCAACCCTCGAGTCGAGCGGCAGGACCTGCTCGAGCAGTTCGCCGCCCACGTCCGGTCCTTCGTCGACGCGAGCCGGCTCGCGCCGCTGAAGATCGTGGCCGACGCCGCCAACGGCATGGGCGGGCTCGTCGCGCCGCGCGTCTTCTCCGGGCTCCCCGTCCAGCTCGAGATGCTCTACGGCGAGCTCGACGGCACGTTCCCGAACCACCCGGCGGACCCGATCCAGCCGGCCAACCTCGTCGACCTCCAGGCGCGCATCCGCGCGACCGGCGCAGACGTCGGCCTCGCCTTCGACGGGGACGCCGACCGAGTCTTCCTCGTCGACGACCTCGGTGCGCCGGTCTCGGGGTCGACGACGACGGCGATCGTCGCCGAGGCGATGCTCGAGCGGCACCCGGGCGCGACGGTCCTCTACAACTGCATCTGCTCCCATGCGGTGCGAGAGGTGATCGCCGAGCACGGCGGCAAGGGCGTGCGCACCCGTGTCGGGCATTCCTTCATCAAGCAGGTGATGGCCGAGACCGGCGCGGTCTTCGGCGGCGAGCATTCCGGCCACTACTACTTCCGGGAGAACTTCCGCGCCGACTCCGGGATCATCGCGGCGGTCGTGGTCCTCGAGGTGCTCTCCCGAGCCAAGGTCCCGCTCTCCGAGCTGCGAAAGCCCTACGAGCGCTACGCCGACTCGGGCGAGGTCAACAGCGAGGTGGCCGACCCGGCGGGGGTCGTCAAGGCGGTGGCGGCGCGCTACGGCGAGGCCGGGGCCTCCATCGACTGGCTCGACGGCCTGACCGCGGAGCTGGACGACTGGTGGTTCAACCTGCGCCCCTCGAACACCGAGCCACTGCTTCGGCTGAACGTCGAGGCGAAGGACACCGCCTCGCTCGCGACGCACCTCGACGAGTTGCGCCGGGAGATCGCCCAGGCGAGCGCGCCGGCCTAAGCATGGGACTCGACCCGCTCCTCGTGGAGATCCTCGTCTGCCCCGAGGACAAGCAGCCCTTGTGGTACCTCGAGGACGAGGACAGTCTCCTCAACCTGCGGCTCCGGCGCCGCTACCCGGTCCGTGACGGCATCCCGGTGCTGCTCGTCGAGGAGGCCGAACCGATCGAGGGCGAGGAGCTGGCGCGCCTCGAGCAGAAGGTGGCTCGCGAGGGCGTGCTCACCGGCGGGGGCGGTGCCCCGCCTCCTGCTGGCGCCGGTCCCGAGGCGGGCCCTCCGGGAACCGGCGGGTCCTGAGCGGTCGCGCCGAGGCGCCGGGGCGCCGGGGGGACCGGTCGTGTGCCTCGCCCTAGGATGGGGCCAGGTGAGCCGTGGGCGGGTCTGTGGTTGCAAGTCGAGGCCAGCCGCAGGCGAAGCGACCCACGTAAGGCAACTTGTGGTTGCCGATCATGGTGCGGCTTAGAGGTAAGTCCCGCCCGTCCCGGTGCCGGGAGTCGGCCAGGGACGGAGAAGGCGCGAAGCGTGCCTGAGCGGCTCGTGTCGGGCCGGGGCGACCCGGCTGCCACGGCCGGGCGCGCGAGCGCCTCGGCGGGCGGGTGTGGGGTAAAAGACCAGGTCAGCTGCCCCGGCTCACCAGCAGCTCCATTCGGCGTCGTCGTCGTCGGGCCGACGGCGACCGGGAAGACGGCGCTCGCCGTGGCCCTCGCGCGGACCCTCGGCCGGGCCGAGCTCGTCTCCGTCGACGCGATGGCCGTCTATCGAGGTCTCGACGTCGGCACGGCGAAGCCGGGCCCGAGCGAGCGTGCCGGCCTCCGCTGGCACCTTATCGACCTCGTCGACCCCTCCGAGGAGTTCTCCGTCTCGAGGTTCCAGGTCGCCGGGCGCGCCGCGCTGGCGGCGATCCGCGCCCGGCGCAACGTGCCGGTCCTCGTCGGGGGCACGGGTCTGTACCACCGCGCCCTCGTCGACGACCTCGATCTGCCGGGCCGCTTCCCGGAGGTCGCTCGAGCCCTCGAGGACGAGGCCGCAGCAGTCGGGGTTGCCCCCCTCTACCAGCGCCTCGCCGTGCTCGACCCTCTCGCGGCGTCGCGAGTCGAGCCGGGGAACCGCCGGCGGGTGCTGCGGGCCCTCGAGGTCTGCCTCGGCTCGGGCCGGCGCTTCAGCGACTACGGGCCCGGGATCGACGCCTACCCGCCCACCGCCTGGATCCAAGTCGGCCTGGCGCTCCCGCGGGCCCGTCTCGACGAGCGCATCGCCCGGCGGCTCGACTGGCAGCTCGAGCACGGCTTGGTCGAGGAGGCGAAGGCGCTCGCCCGGCGTCCCGGCGGCCTGTCCCGTACCGCCGGCCAGGCGCTCGGCTACCGCGAGCTGCTGGCCTGGCTCTCGGGCGAGACGAGCTTCGAGTCCGCAGTCGCCGAGGCGCTCCGGCGCACCCGTGCCTTCGCCCGTCGCCAGGAGCGCTGGTTCCGTCGGGACCCGCGAGTCACCTGGCTCGGCGCCGAGGGCGAGGGGCTCCTGGGCGAGGTCGTCGCGCTGGTCGAACGGCGCGCCTTGACCGACGCGAGAGGGGGCGGCGCGGCGGGGCGCGGCCGGTCCTTCGGCCCGGAGGGCGGCAGCACCGGGCGATCGCGCGAGACTTGAGCGGTGGAGCTGGAGCTCGTCAAGTACCAGGCGCTCGGCAACGACTTCCTCGTCGTCCTCGACCCCGCAGGCGTGCTCGAGCCAGGCGCCCGTCTCGCGGCGGCGCTCTGCGACCGCCACCGGGGGATCGGGGCTGACGGGCTGGTGCACCTGCGCCCGGTCGGCGGCGGATCCCCGCCGCCCGCCGAGCCGGGGTGCGGGCTGTGGATGCAGCTGCGCAACGCCGACGGCGGTGTCGCCGAGACGAGCGGCAACGGGCTCCGTTGCGCCGCGCTCGCCGCCATCGACGCCCGGTTGTGCGAGGGCCCGGTCGTGACGCTCCTCACCGTTGCCGGTCCTGCCCGAGCCGAGGTGCTCGGGCAGGCCGAGGACGCGGGGGTGGAGGTCCGGGTCGACATGGGACCGGTCGTGGTCGGCTCCGAGCAGCCCGCGTCCTCCTTCTTGAGAGGCGAGGTCGCGGCGGCGACGCTCCGGGGCCTGCGCGCCCGGCAGGTCCAGGTCGGCAATCCGCACCTCGTGGTCTACGACCTGGCCGAGTCGGGTGTCGACGAGGACGGCGGGCTGCTCGAGCGTCTCGGCCCGATGCTCGAGCGGGCGGTGCCCGGTGGGGTGAACGTCGAGCTCGTGACCGCCTCGTCCGAACGGGGCGAGCTTTCGATGCAGGTCTGGGAGCGCGGTGTGGGCCCGACTCTCGCCTGCGGGAGCGGCAGCGTCGCCGCCGCGGCAGCGGCACGCGCGACGGGCCTGGTCGGCGGAACGGTCCGGGTCGTCAACCCCGGGGGCGTCCTCGCCGTCGAGCTCTCCGGAGGGCGCCTGCGGCCCTCGGCGAGGCTCTCGGGCCCGGCGCGTCGAGTCGCCCGCTGCGTCGTCGAGCTCGACGATCTCGAAGGGCTCGACGACGGCGCCTTGCGGGCGGGCGCGGAGGCGACGGCGTGACGCTCATCGAGCGGAGCTTTCGCGAGCGGATCGTCCTCGTCGGCGTCGTCAGCTGGCCCCGCACCTACGACGAGGTCGAGGCGAGCCTCGACGAGCTCGCCCTGCTCGTCGACACCGCCGGTGCCGACGACGTGGCCCGCGTCGTCCAGACGCGCGACACGCCCGACCCGGCTACCTATATCGGGCGGGGCAAGGCTGCCGAGCTCCTCAGGGTCTGCGAGCGCGTCGACGCCGACACGGTCGTGTTCGACGAGGAGCTCTCACCCGCGCAGCAGCGCAACCTCGAGCGGCTGCTCGGCCGCACGGCGATCGACCGCACTGCCGTGATCCTTGACATCTTCGCCCAGAACGCGAGGAGCGAGGAGGGCAGGGCCCAGGTCGAGCTGGCGCTGCTGCGCTACCGACTGCCTCGCCTGCGCGGTCGGGGGACCTCGCTCTCCCAGCAGGCCGGCGGCATCGGCACCCGCGGCCCCGGCGAGACCCAGCTCGAGGTCGACCGGCGGCGGATCATGCGCCGGATCGCCAAGCTCGAGTCGGAGCTGCGCCAGCTCGAGGCGACCCGCCACACCCAGCGCCGGGCACGCCGCCGGGGCACGGCACGCAGCGTGTCGCTCGTCGGCTACACCAACGCCGGGAAGTCGACGCTGCTCAACAGGCTGACCGGAGCCGGCGTGCTCGTGGGCAACAAGCTCTTCGCCACGCTCGACCCGCGCACGAGGCGCCTCGAGCTCCCGGGCGGCGAGGTCGTCCTCTGCTCCGACACCGTCGGCTTCGTCCGCAAGCTGCCGCACCAGCTCGTGGAGTCGTTCCACTCCACGCTCGAGGTCGTCGCCGACAGCGACCTCCTCGTCCACGTCGTCGACGCCTCCGCTCCCGCGCCCGAGTCACAGATGGAGGCGGTGAGGGCGGTCCTCGGGGAGATCGGGGCCGCCGAGGTGCCAGAGCTCCTCGCCTTCAACAAGGCCGACGCCGCGCCCCGAGCCGCCGAGCTCACCGCGGCGCACCCCGGCTCGATCGCCTGTGCCGCGCTCACCGGGGAGGGCGTCGAGCAGCTGCTCGTGGCCATGGGTGAGGCGCTCCGAGCCCATGACCGGACCGTCGAGCTGCTCGTCCCCTACGAGCGAGGTGACGTCATCGCCGCGTTGCACCGGCTCGGGGAGGTGGTCGACCAGCGCGACGCCGGCGAGGTCCTCGAGGTACGTGCGCGCCTCGACGAGGAGGGGCGGCGGCGCTTCGCCCAGTTCACCGCCACCTCCCGGCGTCGGCAGGAGCAGAGGACGGCGCCGTGACGCAGCCAGCCGGGGCTCGCTTCGGCGAGACCGGCGGCTTCGTGCCGCCGGTCTACCCCTACGAGCGCCTCCACGGCCTGGCCGACGAGGCCGCCGCGCTACCCGGCGGGCTGGTCGACCTGTCGGTCGGCACTCCCTGCGACCCTCCGCCGGTCGCCGTCGTCGAGGCGCTCGGGTCTTCGGGGGCCGAGCGCGGCTATCCCTCGAGCGCTGGCAGCGCCCGACTGCTCGACGCGGCACGGGCCTGGGTCGAGCGGCGCTTCGGCGTGCTGCTCGGCCGGGACGCCGTCGCCGCCTGCGTGGGGACGAAGGAGCTCGTCGCGGGCCTGCCGCACTGGCTCCGGCTCCGCCGGCCGTCCCGGGACACGGTGCTGTACCCGGCGGTGTCCTACCCCACCTACGCGATGGGCGCGGTCCTCGCCGGCTGCCGAGCCGTGCCCGTCCCGGCGAGGCCCGACGGCTCCTTGGACCTCGACGCCGTCGCGGCCGAAGACCTGGCGCGCGCGCTCTGCCTCTACTCGAACAGCCCCGCCAACCCGACCGGATGCCTCGACGACCTCGAGGCGGCGGCGCGCTTCGGCCGGGAGCACGGGATCCCGGTCATCTCCGACGAGTGCTACGTCGAGTTCACCTGGGAGGGCAAGGCTCGCACGATCCTCGAGCACGGCCTCGACGGCCTGGTGGCCCTGCACTCGATCTCCAAGCGGTCCAACTGCGCCGGGCTGCGCCTCGGCTTCTACTGCGGCGATCCTGAGCTCGTCGCCTACCTCGTCGAGGTGAGGAGGCACGCCGGCTTCATGGTCCCCGGTCCGGTGCAGCTCGCCGGAGCGGTCGCCCTCGAGGACGACGAGCACGTGGAGCGCCAGCGCGATCGTTACTCGGAGCGCCTCGCCCGCCTCGCCGAGGTCCTCCAGGCCCTCGGATCCGCCGTCGATCGCCCCGCCGGCGGCCTCTACCTCTGGGCACCGGCCCCGGCGCGACCCGACGGAGGCGACGCGTGGGAGTTCGCCGGGCGTCTGGCCCGCACCGGCGGCGCCCTCGTCTCACCCGGCGACCTCTACGGTCCGGGGGGCGCGGGCCAGGTCAGGGTCGCCGCCGTCCAGCCCATGGAGCGCATCGAGCTCGTCGCGAGGCGGCTCGGCCGGTGAGCGAGCTCGCGGCGCGCGTGGGGGAGCTCTGGGCCCGGCGGGAGGAGCTCGCGGAGGGCGACTTGGAGGCAACCGCGGTCGTCGAGGAGGCGATCGGGCTGCTCGACGACGGCAGCGCCCGAGTCGCCGAGATCGAGCCGCAGACCGGCGAGGTGATCGTCCACGAGTGGCTGAAGCAGGCGATCCTCCTCCTGTTCCGCCTTCGCGCGATCGAGACCACCGAGGTCGGGCCGTTCGAGTACGCCGACCGGCTCCCGCTCAAGCGCGGCTACTCCCGGTCGGGGGTGCGAGTCGTGCCGGGCGGGTCGGCGCGCTGGGGCTCGTTCCTCGGCCGGGGGACCGTCCTCATGCCGGGCTACGTGAACATCGGTGCACGGGTCGGGGCGGGCTCCATGGTCGACACCTGGGCGACGGTCGGCTCGTGCGCCCAGATCGGCGAGCGCGTCCACCTCGCGGGGGGCGTCGGCATCGGCGGGGTGCTCGAGCCGCCGAACGCCGTCCCGGTCGTGATCGAGGACGACGTCTTCGTGGGCAGCCGCTCCATGGTCACCGACGGCGCCCGGGTCGGGCGAGGCTCGGTGCTCGGGGCGGGGACGATCCTCAATCCTTCGATCCCGGTTGTCGACGCGTCGACCGGCGAGGAGCTGTCGCGCGGCCGGGTCCCGCCGTGGTCCGTCGCCGTCACCGCCTACCGCCCGCGTCGGCTTCCCGGCGGGGAGTTCTTCCTCCCCTGCGTGCTGCTGCTGAGGCGCCTCGCCGAGGGCGAGCGGCACGACAAGGCCGCGATCAACGAGATCCTGCGGGCCCACGGCGCCTCGACGTGAGCGACCTGCTCTCGCTGGCGGCCCGTCTCGTCGATGTCCCCTCGGTGAGCCGGAACGAGCGGGCGATCGCCGACATGATCGAGTGGGAGCTGCGCCACTCGGCGCACCTGGAGCTCACGAGGGTCGGGGACAACGTCGTGGCTCGCACCCTGGCCGGGCATCGGCAGCGGCTGGTGCTCGCCGGCCATCTCGACACGGTCCCTCCGGCCGGAAACGAGCGGGCGTCGGTCGAAGGCGGCGTCCTGTCGGGTCTCGGGAGCACCGACATGAAGGGGGGGGTCGCCGTGCTCCTCGACCTGGCGCGCCGCGCCCGTGAGACGGCGCTCGACGTGACCTACGTCTTTTACAGTCGGGAGGAGGTCGCACGCTCGGAGTCCGGTCTCCTCGAGATCGAGCGTCGCCGCCCGGAGCTGCTGTGGGGCGACGCGGCGGTGCTCGCCGAGCCGACCGCCGGGCACGTCGAGGCGGGCTGCCAGGGAGTGCTGCGTGTGAGCGTCCGTCTCGGCGGGCGGCGGGCGCACGTCGCGAGGCCCTGGGTCGGGCTCAACGCGATCCATCGCCTCGGCGCCGTCCTCTCCCGGGTGGCCGGGCACGAAGGGCGCCGCCCAGTGATCGACGGCTGCGAGTACCGCGAGAGCCTGCAGGCGGTGGCGGTGTCCGGCGGCGCGGCGGCGAACGTCGTCCCCGACGAGGCGAGCGTATCCCTCAGCCACCGCTTCGCGCCCGACCGGGACGGCGACTCGGCGCTCTCCTCGCTCGAAGAGCTGCTCGCTCCGGCGATGGACGCCGCGCTCGGCGACCGCGTCGTCGTCGAGGACCTCGCGCCGGCCGCCCCGCCGGGCCTCGACGCCCCGCTGCTCGCCGCGCTCGTCGGTGCGACCGGCCGGCCTGCAAAGGCGAAGCTCGGCTGGACCGACGTCGCGTTCTTCGCCGGCCGCGGCATCCCGGCGGCGAACTTCGGACCCGGCGACCCACTCCTCGCCCACACGCCCGAGGAGCGGGTCTCGGCCGGCGAGCTGGAGCAGGCGCGCTCGGTGCTCGCGTCGCTGCTCGGGGCGGGCGACCGGCTCGACGTCTGAGGCCGAGCGCCTTATCTCGCGAAGAGGTGCCAGCCGAGCCACATCCAGCCGAGCAACAGGAAGGCTCGCACCGGGGCGACGCGCGCAAGGAGATGACCCAGGCCGGAGAGCGTCGCGACTCGACGCGTGGCGAGCGCGAGGAGCTGGAGCGCGACCACGGCGCCGCCGAGCGCGGCCCAGACGGCGAGGGACAGGGCGCGCGGGCTCATCGGGTCGCCAGCCACCAGCCGAACAAGAGCCAGGCAAGGCAGAGCAGCGCACGTCCCGGCGTCGATGCTTCCGCCTTGTCGAGGAGCGAGCTGATCGTCGGGTGCGCCGACCTCGGAGCCGAGAAGAGGTTGGCGAGCTCCCACGCGACGACGCCGATCGCCACGGCGAGCCAGGCGACGGCGTTGGGCACCGCCCGGGGTGGCGCGCGCCTCGCGAGCGCCTGGGGCACTGCTCGCCGGCGAGCTCGCTGGAGCACGAGGAGCACGAGGAGGAGCCCGAGGGGGACCGCCGTCGCGGCGTCGGCGGCGACGGTGAAGGGTTTCGTCTCGCCGATCGCGAAGCAGTAGGCGAGAAGCGCCACGGCCCCGACGAGCTGCCCGAGGAAGCGCCTGCTGCGGCGCGCCGGCATGTCGGGCGCGGCCTTCCCGCTTGTCGCCTACAGCCGGCGCAGCACGGTCACGACCTTGCCGTAGACGACCACCTCGTCGGCGGGCAGCTCGATCGTCTCGTAGTCGGGGTTGGCCGGGACGAGCGCGACCTTTGCGCGACCTCGCCGGAAGGTCTTCACGGTCGCCTCTCCGCCCGGGATGCCCGCGACCACGACGTCCCCGCTCTCGGCGACGGCCTGGCGCCGGACGACGACGTAGTCGCCGTCGAGGATCCCAGCCCCGCTCATCGAGTCGCCCCGCACGCGCAGCATGAACAGCTCTCCGCCGCCGGTGAGGTCCTCGGGGAGCGGCAGGACCTCCTCGACGTCCTGCTCGGCGAGCACTCCCGTCCCGGCGGCCACCGCACCGATCAGGGGCACGTGGCGCACCGGCCGGAGCGGGATCGCGGCCCCCGACGTCGGCTCGAAGCTGACGACGATCGCCCTTGGCTTCGTCGGGTCCCGGCGGAGATAGCCCTCCCGCTCGAGCACCTGGAGATGGGCGTGCACGGTCGAGGACGACGCGAGGCCCACCGCCTCGCCGATCTCGCGGACCGAGGGCGGGTAGCCGCGTGAGCGGACCTGCTCCGCGATGAACTCGAGGATCTGGCGCCGCTTGCCCGTCAGCACCGTCCCGACCATCCCGACCACCTCCTCCGGCGGCCACGGTACCCGGTGTCACACCCTGGTGCAAACATCCGTTCGTGAAACATCAGTTCGGTACCGGCGGTGAGGTTGACGGCGAACGTACGTTCGTGCCAGGATCGTGCTCGATCGAACATATGTACGGCCATGACCCGGCGGCGGTGCGCCGGCGCCGGGACGCACCAAGGGGAGGGGAGGTGGCGATGGCGGCGCTGGTCTGGCCGGTTCGGCCTGGGGAGCACGTGCGCCCGGAGCGCGTCCGCTCAGAGCGCGTCGAGACTGCGGGTGCCGGGCGGGAAGGGGCGGCACCGATGCGCTCGCGCGTCGCGGCTGCACTGCTGAGCTTCGGCGCGCTCGGGGCCCTGTGGGCGGGCGCGAGCGCGTTGCGAGCCATGAGCCGCGAGCCGGTCGTGCCGCCGGCCGGGGCGCGGCGGGTGGGCGGCGGCTATCTCTACGTCGTGCGCCCGGGCGACACCGTGTGGTCGATCGCGACATCGATGTCCCCGGGCGCAGACCCGAGGCCGCTCGTCGACGAGATCGACGCCGAGGTGCCCGGCGGCGTCCTGCGGGTCGGCGAGGTCCTGCGCCTGCCGTGACAGGCGGCGCGCGCGCGGGCACTACGTTCGAGGCGTGCGGTGCCCGAGCTGCTCCCACCGCGAGGACCGCGTCGTCGACTCGAGAGAGGTCGAGCAGGGAGGCGCCGTCCGGCGGCGGCGCGAGTGCCTCGCCTGCGGCTTCCGGTTCACGACGTTCGAGCGCGTCGGTGCGTCTGTCGTCGTGCTCAAGCGTTCCGGGCAGAGGGAGCAGTTCGACCGGTCCAAGGTGGCCGCCGGCGTTCGTGCGGCATGCAAGAACCGCCCGGTCGGCGAGGAGCAGATCGAGGCGATCGTCGCCGCCGTGGAGGACCTCGCAAGGCGCTCGGGCAACGTCGTGTCCAGCCAGCTGCTCGGAGTAGCGGTCCTCGACAGGCTGCGCGAGATCGACGACGTCGCGTACCTCCGCTTCGCAAGCGTCTACAAAGGATTCGAGGACGCGAGCGACTTCGCGAGAGAGGTCGGGCTGCTCACCAAGACGACGGCCCCGAAGCGCCGACGGCGCGGGCCGGCCGACGGCGGTCGAGAGGCGAGCGCCACGTGAGGCCGGCCCCGAACCCCGGGGAGGGGGCGGCCCTGCCCTTTCCTCGCGGCCCTGCCGCCGGCGTGCCCGAGCTCGTCGTGGACGTGCCCGCCCGGGCCCTCGCCGTCTATGCCCATCCCGACGACGCGGACGTCTCGTGCGGGGGCACGCTCGCGTGCTGGGCGGCGCGGGGCTGCGAGGTGCGTCTCCTCGTCTGCACGAAGGGGGACAAGGGCTCGAAGCTCGCCTCGACCGACGTGGAGGAGCTCGTGGAGCGCCGGGCCGCGGAGGTCGCCTCGGCGGCCTCGGTGCTCGGCGTCTCCAGGGTCCACCGCCTCGAGCGTGACGACGGCGAGCTGGAGAACGACCCCCCGCTCCGGCGGGCGATCGTCGAGCTCGTGCGCTCCGCTCGCCCGGAGGTGGTGATCTGCCCCGATCCGACCGCGGTCTTCTTCGGCGATCACTACTTCAACCATCGCGACCACCGCTGCGTCGGCTGGGCGACGCTCGACGCGCTCTTCCCCGCGGTCTCCTCGCCCCTCTACTTCCCCGACGCCGGGCCGCCCTGGCGCGTGGACGCGGTCTACCTGTCGGGCTCGCTGGAGGCGAACGTGGTCGTCGACGTGTCCTCCGCGATCGAGCGCAAGGCGGAGGCGCTGAGGTGCCACGCGAGCCAGGTCGGCGACGGCAGCGAGTGGTACGGCGCCGCCGTGCGCGAGCGGGCGGAGGAGGCCGGCCGGCCGGTCGGGCTGGCCTTCGCCGAGGCGTTCCGCCGCGTGCGGGGCGTCACCTGAGGACCGATGGTCTCCGCCGGCGCGCTCGGGATCCTCCACCTCGACATGGACTGCTTCTTCGCCGCCGTCGAGGTGCTCAAGGACCCGAGCCTCGCCGGCCGCCCGGTCGTCGTCGGCGGCACCGGACCTCGGGGGGTGGTCGCCTCGGCGTCCTACGAGGCTCGAGTCTTCGGCGTCCGGTCGGCGATGCCCATGACCACGGCGCGCAGGCTCTGCCCGCGGGGGGTCTTCGTCGCCGGCAGGTTCGAGGACTACGTCGAGGTGAGCCGCTCGCTGCGCGAGATCCTGCGCTCCGTGACGCCGCTCGTCGAGCCGGTCGCGCTCGACGAGGCCTACCTCGACGTGACGGGCTCGGCCCGGCTTCTCGGTGGGGGGCAGGAGATCGCGACGACGCTGCGTTCCAGGGTGCGCCACGAGCTCGCCCTCGACTGCTCCGTCGGCGTCGCTCGCTCGAAGCTCCTCGCGAAGCTCGCCTCGAAGGCGGCCAAGCCCCTCGTCGAACCCTCGGGGGTGACGCCGGGCCCGGGGGTCGTCGTCGTCGAGGAGGCCGACGAGATCGAGTTCCTCCATCGCCGACCCGTGCGCGCCCTGCCCGGGGTCGGGCCGCGCACGGCCGAGCGCCTGGCGCGCTTCGGCGTCTCCACCGTCGGCGATCTCGCGGCGGTCGGCGTCGACAGCCTCGTGCGCCTGCTCGGCGCCGCCGCCGGCCGAGCACTGCACGAGCTCGCCTGGGCCCGGGACGCACGGCCAGTCGTCGCGGAACGGGAGACCCGGTCGATCGGCCACGAGGAGACCTTCCCGGCCGACCTCCACGACCTCGCGGAGCTGCGCCAACACGCTCGCCGGTCCTCCGTGCGAGTGGCGGCGCGCTGTCGCGCCTCGGAGGTGGTCGCCCGCACGATCACGCTCAAGGTCCGCTTCGCGGACTTCTCGACCGTGACTCGTTCGCGCACGCTTGCCCGGCCGGTCCGCTCCGGTGCCGAGCTCGGCGACGTCGCCGTCGACCTGCTCGGGGCGGTCGAGCTCTCCATGGGCGTACGCCTCCTCGGCGTCCAGGCGTCGGGCCTGTCGCCCGCCGAGGTCTCCGGGTTCGACCAGCTCAGCTTCTTCACCGACGAGGGCGCGTCCCGCCGCGGCCGCCGCGACGACGTCGAGCTCGCGGCGGAGGAGGTGAGGCGCCGCTTCGGCCAGTCGGCCCTCGCCCCGGCGATCCTGGGCGCGCGTCGCGAGCGGCCGGGCCCGCCGGGGTCGTCCGAGCGCCGCTAGGCGGGCGCGATCCCCGCGACGTGCGTTGTCGGGGGCGGGGACGTGCGCGAGAATGTCGAGGACAGACCGAGGTTGTCGCCCGCTTTCCCGGGCCGGGAGGCGAGGGCAGCGTCCGATCGTCGGGAGACGGTTGCGGAGGAGGGGGAGCGGGTGCCGCTTTCCGAGGAAGAGCAGCGGATCCTCCAGGAGATGGAGCAGAAGCTCTACGAGCACGACCGCGCCTTCGCCGAGCGAGTCGGCAGCGACGGCAGACGGGGCGCCGCCGCACGGTCGATGCGTTGGTCGATCGCCGTGTTCCTCGCCGGGTTCGCCATCGTGCTACTCACCTTCCAGACCTCCCTGCTCGCCGGGACCTTCGGGTTCCTCGTGATGCTCTTCAGCACGTTGAGCTTCGAGCGCGGCGCCCGTCAGGCGCTCGGTGCCCGGGCCGGGACGTCCAAGCGGGCCGTCCCTCGCCAGCGGCCTCTCGGCGACGAGCTCGGGATCATCGGCAAACGGATCCGCAGCAAGCTGCGTCGCGAGCGCTGAGCGGTCCGAGGGTCCCCGCTCGCCGGGGCAGGGCATGGGCCCGGGCCCTCTTCGCCGTGGCCCTTCGGCCGGTCCTCTGGCCCGAGGCGGTCCGTGTCGGGCGCTCCCACGTCCCTCGGCGCTGGTGGGCCCGCTCGCCGTTGCCCGACCCGGCGTGGCTCGGGTTCCGGATGGAGACCGCCTACGGCGACCCGCAGGCGGTGCCCTCGGGTGACGACCTCCTCGAGCTGCTCCGGTGGTCGCGGCGAATGCGGGGCGTCACGGGCCGAAAGCTCGGTGCGCGGCGGTACGTGCGCTAGCCTCCGACCGGTGAGGGTGGCCTGCGCAGCCGGGACGGTCGGGGCCTGAGGTGATCGGTCGGGCGCTCGTCCTGAACGCGACGTTCGAGCCTCTTTGCGTCGTGTCCTCCCGAAGGGCCCTCGTCCTCGTGCTCGACGAGAAGGCCGAGCTGGTGCATGCCTCCGGGCACGAGTACCACTCGGTCCGGACGTCCTTCCCGGAGCCGTCGGTCGTGCGCCTCGCCCGCTACGTCAAGGTCCCCCGCCAGACGAGGGTCGCCATCTCGCGCCGCTCGGTGTTCGCCCGCGACGGCCATCGCTGCCAGTACTGCGGCGCCCAGGCCGAGAACATCGACCATGTCGTGCCCCGCAGCCGTGGTGGAGCGCACAGCTGGGACAATGTCGTCGCGTCCTGCCGAAGGTGCAATGCGGCCAAGGAGGACCACCTACCGGAGGAGGCGGGGTTTGTGCTGCGGCGCCCGCCGACCGCTCCAAGGTCACGGGTCTGGCTGCTGGCTGCCAGCGGTGAGGTGCGGGAGGAGTGGGAGCCCTATGTGACGCCGCTGTCGCCGCACGGCCAGCTGCTCGGCCGCAAGGACCCCGCGGCCTGAGCTGGACGGTCGTCGAGCGCGTCGCCTCCCCGGCGGAGCTGGTCGGGGAGCTGCCAGAGCCCCGGGGCGGGCGCCTCGCCTGCATCTGCGTGCCCACCTCGGCGGCGCTGGTGCTCGGCAGCTCGCAGCGCCTCGAGTCGGTCGATGTCGACCGACTCGAGGCGGCCCACCTCTCGCTCGAGCGCCGGCGCAGCGGCGGAGGGGCGGTGCTCGTAGCTCCCGGCCAGCAGGTCTGGCTCGACGCCTTCCTGCCGAGAGGGGACCCGTTGCTCGAGGAGGACCTCGCCCGCTCGTCGTGGTGGCTGGGCGAGCTGTGGGCGCAGGCGCTCGTCGCCTCGGGCGCCGATCACGCCACCCTCGCCGTGCACCGAGGCGCGATCGTCCACTCGCCGTGGTCTCGGTCGCTGTGCTTCGCGGGGCTGGGCCCCGGCGAGGTGACCCTGTCGGGTCGCAAGCTCGTCGGCATCTCCCAGCGGCGCGGTCGCCTGGGCGCCTGGTTCCATTCGACGGCCCCGGTGGGCTTCGACCCCGACCTCCTCGCCGGGCTGGTCCCCCTCGACGCCCTGGCGCGCCGAGCGCTCGCCGGGCACCTCGCAGGCCAGGTGGCGACGCTGCCCGTCGTGGCGAAGGACCTCGAGGAGTGTCTGCGCCGGACGCTCGGGGGCGGTGACGTCGGCCGTGTCACCCATGCCGCCACCGCCTAGGGGGATGAGCGCGCCGCGTCCGGAGATGGGCCGTGCCGGGGGCGAGGACCCGCGGGGAGCCAGCGGGCCGGTCCCGGACCCGGGCGAGGACTGGGCGGTGCTCGACCGTGCCTACGCCGAGTACCTCGACGGGAACCCCGATCCGCCGGGAGGGTCGCTCCTCGCGCAGACGATCCTCACCGGCCGGCAGCGCCGCGCCCTCCTGCCCCATCTCGAGGCGGCCCGAGGGGTCGACCTCATCGACGCCGGCACCGGGTTCGCCCCGCTGCTGCTCGAGCTGGCCCACCGGGACGAGGTCCGGGCCGTCGGGGTGGACGGCGACGGCCGCGTGCTCGCCGCGGCCGCGTCCATCGCCGGGAGGCTCTCCGACTGGCTCCACCCCCGCTCCTCCGCTCGCTTCGTCCAGGGAGACCTCCTGAGCCTGCCCTTCGCCGACGCCTCATTCGACGTGGCGACCGTGCGCCTGGTGGTCCAGCACCTCGCCGAGCCCCAGCGCTTCGTCGGTGAGCTCCTTCGGGTGCTGCGCCCCGGGGCCAGCGCGTTCGTCGTCGACGTCGACGACGGCCTCGGGCTCACCTACCCTCCGCCGTCTCCCGAGCGGGCCGCCCTCGAGGAGGCATTCGACGCCTGCCAGGCGGCGGCGGGCGGCGACCGGCTGGTCGGGCGCAAGCTGTCGACGTACTTCTCATCAGGAGGTTTCGAGGTCGCCGGGATCGAGCTGCTGGCCGAGGCCCGGCACGTCGTCACGGCCCCGGCTGACGCCAGTCGCCTGCTCGTGACCTCGAGGCTGGCGGCGGCTCGGGAGGAGATCGTCCGTCGAGGCCTGCTCGCCGAGGAGGAGTTCGACCGCTGCCTCGCGGCCGTCGCGAACGAGCCGGCGAGCGCCCGCTTTCGCGTCGAAGGCCTGATCCTGCTCACCGCTCGGCGTCCGTAGCGCTGCCGCCTCGAGGCCGGCCGGCCGCGAGCTGCACGCGTTGAGCTCACTCGCCCTCATCGGCGCGGTTGGCGCTGCTGCCTCCCCCCGCTGCCTGCACAACCGCGGGGGACCCGCTCCGACGCCGTCTGGCGGTGCTCGGACGGTCTGCACGCGGCCGTGACGCGCCCTCGGAGTACGAGAGACCTTGCTGGTGGGGCGTCCGATCTATAAGGTGGCGGGAAGTGGGGCGCAGTGGTGGGCCGGGGAGGCGCCGGCGCTGAGCTGTGGGCCGGACGGGTTCGAGAGGCTGCGGAGTGCGGGCAGAGGGACACGGTGGCTGAGGCGGCGGGGTTCTTCGGGACCTACGAGCACGCGCTCGACTCGAAGGGCCGAGTCGTGCTGCCGGCGAAGTTCCGGCCGTACTTCCGCGAGACGAGGATCCGCCTCACCCCGCACTTCGCCGGGAGCGTCGCGATCTGGACGGAGGAGGAGTTCGCGAAGGAGTTCGCCGCCCACGACGCGCTGAGCGGGCAGGGCCACAAGGCCTTCTTACAGATGCTCGCCTGGTCGTCCAAGGTCGAGGACCAGACGGTCGACGCCCAGGGCCGGATCTTGGTCCCCCAGAAGCTGCGCGAGCACGCGAAGCTCGAGCTCGACCAGCAGGTCCTCTTCGTCGGCGCGATGCGTCACGTGGAGCTGTGGTCTCCGCAGCGCTTCTACGACCTGATCGCCTCGCTCGGCGACGATCAGGAGGGGGACGAGGCGGACCGGGGCGCTCCGGCGGGGGTCGTCGGATGACGGAGCCTCCCCGTGCACCTGGCGCCCCGAGCACCTCGGCGAGCGCGCCCCAGCGCTGCCGGAGGTCCCGGCCCGTCGTCAGCCTGCCGGCCGCGACCGGGGGTGGTCGTCCACCTTCCCTCTCCGCCGGTCTCCGCCCCTGTGGCGAGGCCTGTGCCTCGCCCGCGGCCGGGAGGCTGACGACGGGCCGGGTCTTTTACCACGAGCCGGTGATGCTCGGCGAGGTGCTCGAGATCCTCGCCGGGGTGCCCTCCGGCGTCCTCGTCGACGCCACTGTCGGCGCCGCCGGTCATGCGGCGGCGCTGCTGGAGTCCCACCCCGGCTGGGAGCTCGTCGGGGTCGACCGCGACCCCGACGCGGTCGAGGCCGCGCGCGACAGGCTCGCTCCTTTCGGAGCCAGGGCCTCTCTGCACCGGGCGCGCTTCGACGAGCTCCCCGCCATCCTCGCCGGCTCCGGGCAGGGCGGGCGAGGGGTCGTCGCCGTGCTGTTCGACCTGGGGGTGAGCTCCCACCAGCTGGACACCCCCCGGCGGGGGTTCTCCTACCGCGAGGAGGGCCCGCTCGACATGCGCATGGACCCCGGCAGCGGCCCGAGCGCGGCCGACATCGTGAACGCCGAGGACGAGGCGAGCCTCGCCGAGCTGTTCGCGCGCCACGGCGAGGAACGGTTCGCCCGCAGGATCGCCCGAGCGGTGGTCGCCGGACGCCCGTACCGCTCGACCGTGCAGCTCGCCGACGTCGTGGCCTCCGCCCTGCCGGCCGCGGCGCGCCGGCGGGGCCACCCGGCAAGGCGCGTCTTCCAGGCGCTGCGGGCCCGGGTGAACGAAGAGCTCGAGCTGCTCGGGCCCGCGCTCGACTGGGCGGTCGACGCGCTCGTCCCCGGAGGGAGGGCGGTCGTGCTCGCCTACCACTCCGGAGAGGACCGGATCGTGAAGGAGCGCTTCCGGGCCGCGGTCACCGGGGGGTGCACCTGCCCGGAGGGCCTCCCCTGCGTCTGCGGCGCGACGCCTCGTGCGACCTGGGTCACCAGGGGGGCGCGGCGGCCCTCGGCCGAGGAGGTCGCGCGAAACCCCCGGGCGAAGAGCGCCCGGCTTCGCGCGCTCGAGAAGCTGGGCGCGGCCGCGAACCGCCCGAGGCCCCCGGCGTGAGGGCGACAGGGACGGGGGCCCCCGTCGGCGCCTCGAGCCCGCCGGCGAGGCGTGCCGAGCCGGCCGGCGCGCGCCGCACGGCGGCGGGAGCCGCGGGCGGCCACGCGCATTTCCGCGTCCTCGGCCAGCGCGAGCTCGCGCTGCGCGCGCGGCGACGTCGCACGGCGAGGTTGCTCACCCTCTCCGTCGGCCTCGTGGTCGCCGCGATGCTCGCCGTGGCCGCGGCCCAGGCGCTCGTCGCCGAGCGCCAGGTGCGGCTCGACGCGATCGAGCAGCAGCTCGGCGCGGCGGTGGCGCAGGAGCAGGGCCTTCAGGCGACGCGGGCCTCTCTCGAGGCCCCGACGAGGGTGCTGCGCATCGCCGAGCGCGCGGGGATGACCATGCCGCGGCGCATCACCAACCTCGAGCCGGTCGACCCGGGTCCGTCGGTCCGAGCCCGAGCCGGGGACGTGCCGGTCCCTCCCGCGCTCGCGTTGCACGTGCCTGCGGCCGAACGGCTCATCCCGAAGGGGTCCGCCGGGCGGCGTCCCTCCGGCCGGCGCAAGGGCGGATGAGGCCGGTCCACCGGGCGCGGCAGCGCCGGCTCGCCCTCCTCGCCGTCGGGACCGGCCTCGCGGCGCTCGCGCTCGTCGCCCGTCTTGCCGCGGTCCAGGTCCTCGACGCGCCCCGCTACGCCGCGTACGCGGCCGGGGAGGTCCGCACCGAGGTGGCGCTGCCCGGCGTCCGGGGGCCGATCTACGACCGCTCGGGTAGGCTGCTCGCGGCGTCCTTGCCGCGGGTCGACGTCGTCGCCGACGACTTCCTCGTCTCCCGGCCCGCGCTCGTCGCCTCCGAGCTCGCCCCGCTGCTTGGCACCACGGTCGGCCGCATCGAGCCGCTGCTCGCCGAGCGGAGCGGCTACGTGGTGCTCGGCCTGCACGTGACCGACGCGGTCGAGGCGAAGATCGCCGCGCTCGGCCTGCCGGGCATCAGCTTCGTGGCCGACCCGCTGCGCCAGTACTTCGACGGGTCGCTGTTCGAGCCGATCCTCGGCGGGGTGCACTCGCTCGTGCCCGGCGAGCCCGGCTCGGCCTCCGGCGACGCGGGGATCGAGTACATGGAGGACCGCCTCCTCGCCGGACGCTCCGGGCACGAGGTACTCGCCGAGTCGGCGGCCGGCGAGCCCCTGCCGGCGAGGCCGCAGGACGTCGTGGAGCCGGTCGAGGGCGACGGCCTGGTGCTGACGATCGACGAGCCGCTCCAGGCCGAGGCGACCCGGGACGTCGCCGCCGAGATGGCGAAGACGGGCGCGCGAAGCGGCGTCGCGATCGTCGAGGACGTGCACACCGGCGCGATCCTCGCGATGGTGGACCTCGTGCGCGGCCGTAACGGCCGGGCCGTTCCTGCGGCAACGAACCTCGGGGCGACCGCCGTCTACCAGCCAGGGTCGGTGATGAAGATCGCGACCTTCTCCTTCGCCCTCCAGGACCACCTGATCACGCCGGACACCGTCTTCAGCGTGCCCTTCGAGCTCTCGGTCGGCGGCTACTGGTTCCAGGACGCCGAGTTCCACCCGACCGAGCCGATGCCCGCGTACCAGATCCTCGCCCAGTCCTCGAACATCGGCACGATCGAGGTGTCGAGGCTGCTCGGGCCGGACCGGCTCTACAAGGCGCTGAGAGCGCTCGGCTTCGGGAGGCCGACCGGCCTCGGATGGCCGGGTGCCTCGCCCGGGATCATCGGCTCGCCGGCTACCTGGTACGGGTCGGACCTCGGGTCCATCCCGATCGGCACCGGGGAAGGTGTGACGGCGCTGCAGATCCTCGACGCCTTCACCACGGTCGCCGACGGTGGGGTGATGCACGCCCCCTCCCTGGTCGCCGCTACCGTCTCGCCCTCGGGAAGGGAGCACCTCGTGCCGCCGAGGCGCGGACGGCGCGTCCTCGACGCCTCGACGGCGTCGCGGCTCGTGCCGATGTTCGAAGGCGTCGTCCAGGACGGCACCGCGGTGTGCGCCGCGGTCCCTCCCTACACGGTCGCCGGCAAGACCGGCACCGCGCAGGTCGTCAACTCCTCCGGCACCGGCTACGTCCCGGGGGACTGGAACGCCACCTTCGTGGGGTTCCTCCCCGCCCAGGCGCCCCAGCTGAGCGGCATCGTCTGGCTCAACCATCCGCAGCCCATCTACGGTGGATCGGTGTCGGCACCGGTCTTCGCCCGGATCATGGGCTGGGCCGTCCGCCACTTCGACATCGCGGTGCCGCCGGTGCGAGACACCCAGGCCCAGGTGATGCCCGCGATCTGCAACGGCGCGTGAGCGAGCCCAGGGTGCTTGCGGACCTCGGCTCCGGAGTGTCGCTGGAGCGCCTGGTGCCGCGGATCGGCCCGATCGCGGTGCTCGGCGACCCGGCGGGGGTGGCGGTCTCCGACGTCGCCTTCCGCCACGCCGACGTCCGCCCGGGCGCGCTGTTCTGCTGCGTGCCGGGGGAACGGCACGACGGGCACGACTTCGCGCTCGAGGCGCGCCGGACCGGCGCGGTCGCGTTCGTCTGCGAGCACTCTCTGGCAGGCGTGGGCGGCGCCGTCCAGCTCGTCGTGCCCCCGGGCGAGGTGCGCCCTGCGATGGCGAGAGCCTCGTGCGCGTTCTACGGCGACCCGGCGAGCTCGCTGCGCACGATCGGCGTCACGGGGACGAACGGGAAGACGACGACGACCTACCTGCTGCGAGCGATCCTGGAGCTGCACGGTTGGGCGACGGGGGTCGTAGGGACCCTCGACGGGGCGCGCACGACCCCGGAGTCCCCGGACCTCCAGCGCGCCCTCGCGCGCTTTCGCGACGGCGGCTGCTCGGCCGCGGCGATCGAGGTGACCAGCCATGCGCTCGTCCAATCCCGGGTGGACGGGATCACCTTCGACGTGGCGGTGTTCACGAACCTGAGCCAGGACCACCTCGACTACCACAAGACGATGGAGGCGTACTTCGCCGCCAAGGCCGAGCTGTTCACGCCCGAGCGCTCGCGCCTCGGCGTGGTGAACGGCGACGACCCCTACGGAAGGCGGCTCTCCGAGCGCGCGGCGGTCGAGACGGTCGTGTTCTCGCTCGACGAGGCCGAGTCGCTGGTCCTCGAGGGCTCGACGAGCCGGTTCCTGCTGAGGGGACACGAGGTGACCCTGAAGATGGCGGGAGCCTTCAACGTCATGAACGCCCTCGCGGCGGCGGCCGCGGCTCGGGCGCTCGGGGTGGGTGACTCGACGGTCGCCCAGGGACTGGCCGCGGCGCCACCGGTGCCGGGCCGCTTCGAGCGGATCGACAGCATCGACGGCGTGAGCGTCGTGGTCGACTACGCGCATACCCCGGCCGCGCTCGAGCAGGTGCTCACCGCGGCCCGCCGGCTCTGCGACGAGGTGCCGGCGAGCACCGGCACCGGGGATCGGGCAGCCCGGCGGGCACGGCGGGCGGGGCGCCTCGTCGTCGTGCTCGGTGCAGGAGGAGAGCGCGACCGGGGCAAGCGACCGGCGATGGGCGCGACGGCGGCGCGGCTCGCGGACCTCGTGGTCCTCACCTCCGACAATCCCCGGGGGGAGGATCCGGCGGTGATCGCCGACCAGGTGAGGGCGGGGATCCCGCCGAACGCGGCCGTGCGAGTCGAGCTCGATCGCCGGGAGGCGATCGGCTGGGCGCTCGCCGGCGCCGCCGCGGGCGACGTCGTCGTCGTCGCGGGCAAGGGCCACGAGACGACCCAGCAGTTCTCGGACCGCCTCGTCCGCTTCGACGACCGGGAGGTCGTGCGCGAGCTGCTCGAGCACCAGGGGCGACTGCTGCCCGGCTGGATGCGGCCGGGACGGGAGGGCGGCGAGGATTGATCGCCATCTTCACTGCCGGCGGCATCGCCATCCTCGTCTCCGGGTTCGGCACGCCCATCCTGCTGCGCTGGCTGACGCGCATGAGCATCGGGCAGCACATCAGAGAGGAAGGCCCGGCGATCCATCGCATCAAGGCCGGGACGCCGACCATGGGCGGCATCGCGATGATCACCGCGACGGTGGCGGGCTACGTCCTCGGCCACGTCGGGACGCACATCGACTTCAGCGTGCCCGGCTTCCTCGTCGTCGCGACCTTCGTGCTCGGGGGCGCGATCGGCTTTGCCGACGACTGGCTGAAGGTGAGGAGGAGGCGGAGCCTCGGCCTGAACAAGCGCGCCAAGTTCGGGCTCCAGGTGCTGCTCGCGGCCGCGTTCGGTGCAGGGTCGATCTACTGGGCCCACTCGGGCACGGCGCTCGCCTTCACCCGCTTCGACGTGCCGGGGATAGCGCTCAGCTCCGGGGCTTGGCTGGTCTGGGCGGTCTTCGTGGTCGTCAGCGAGGCGAACGCCGTGAACCTGACCGACGGGCTGGACGGGCTCGCCGCGGGCTCGGCCGGTATCGTGTGCACGGGGGTCGCCCTCATCGGCTACTGGCAGTACCGGCACCTCGGCATCTACGAGATCCCTGTGGACCACGCGATCGACCTCGCCGTCGCCGCGGTGTCGATGGCGGGCGCCTGCGTCGGCTTCCTGTGGTGGAACGCCGCGCCGGCGAGGATATTCATGGGCGACACGGGCTCGCTGGCGATCGGCACGGGCCTCGCCTGTCTCGCGCTCGAGATGAACATCGCGCTGCTGCTGCCGATCCTCGGCGGGCTGTTCCTCGTCGTCACGCTCTCGGTCGTGGTCCAGGTTGCGAGCTACCGGCTGTTCCACACCAGGGTGTTCCGGATGGCGCCCCTCCATCACCACTTCGAGCTCGGCGGCTGGCCGGAGACCACGGTCATCGTGCGCTTCTGGATCTTCGCCGCCTTGTGCACCGGGCTCGGGATGGGCGCCTTCTACGCCGACTACCTCGGCGTCGGGAGCCACCGGTGAGCGGCTCGGCGCGTGGGCGAAGGCTCGTCGCCGGCTTCGCCCGCACGGGCGTGGCCGTCGCCCGAGCGCTCGGGCGCCTCGGGGAGGAGGTCCTCGCGATCGACGACGCGCCGTCGCCGGACGCGCTCGCGCAGGCCGACCGCCTCGGCGTCGAGCTCGTCGTCGCCCCCGGGCCCGAACGGCTCGCCCAGCTGGTCGGCGCCGTCGAGGAGGTCGTGGTGAGCCCCGGGCTCTCGCCTGCCCATCCGGTCTTTGCCGCGGCCCGGTCGAGGGGGGTCCCGGTGATCTCCGAGGTCGAGCTCGCGTTCCGTCTCGGGCTGCCGCCGCTCGTCGCGATCACCGGGACGAACGGCAAGACGACGGTCACCTCGCTCGTCGCCGCGATGCTCGCCCGCTCCGGGCGCGCCGTCAGCGCCGCCGGCAACATCGGGCGGCCGCTCGTCGACCTCGCCGGCGAGCCGGACCCGGCCGCGCCCGGCCCGCCCCGGCCCGAGCTCGTCGTCGCCGAGGTGTCGTCGTTCCAGCTCGCGTTCTGCGAGCGCTTCCGCCCCACCGTCGGCACCTGGCTCAACCTCGCCGAGGACCACCTGGACTGGCATCGGGACCTCGACGACTACGCGGCCGCGAAGGCGAGGATCTGGGCCCGCCAAGGCCCGGACGACGTCGCGGTGGCGAACGCCGAGGACGCCGTCGTCCTCGAGCACGCTCGAGCCGCCCGGAGCCGGCTTGTCACCTTCGGCCTGGCACAAGGCGACTATCGGGTGGACGGGGAGCTGCTCGTCGCCGCCGGCAAGGGCGTAGTCGCGAGCCGGGCCGACCTGTTCCGGGACCTCCCGCACGACCGGGCGAACGCGCTGGCGGCGATCGCCACGGCCGTCGCCTGCGGCGCGAGCCTCGACGCGTGCCGTCGTGCCCTGAGCGAGCACAGGCCACTGCGCCACCGGGTCGAGCTCGTGGGCCGGCACGCAGGCGTCGAGTACTTCGACGACTCCAAGGCGACGACCCCCTCTGCGGTGATCGCTGCCCTTGCCGGCTTCGGCTCGGTCGTGCTGATCGCCGGGGGGCGGAACAAGGGCCTCGACCTCGGCGCGATCGCCGAGGCGCTCCGGGCGTCGACGCGCCGGCCGGAGGGAACGGCGGGCAAGAGCGGCGCTCGGCTCGCGAAGTTGCGGGGGGTCGTCGCGATCGGCGAGTCGGCAGAGGCGCTCGCTTCGGCCTTCTCGCCGGAGTGGCCGGTCGTCGCCGCCCCGTCGATGTCCGACGCCGTCGAGGCCGCCGCCCGCCTGGCGCAGCCGGGGGACGCTGTGCTGCTCTCGCCCGGCTGCGCGTCGTTCGACTGGTACAGCTCCTACGAGGAGCGGGGCGACGACTTTGCTCGGGCCGTCAAGGCACTGCCGGCGCTGGAGGGCCGGTGAGCACCGTGCCCGCCACCCCGGCGCTCCGGGTCCTCGAGGGCGGAGCCGGCAGGTCGGCGCGCGCCGCCGCGTCGGCCGGGCCCAGCCGCAGCGAGGCCTCCAGCCGCGCGGAGTCGGCGAGGCGGGATGCCGACACGCTGAGGCTGCTCGTCGTCGCGCTCTGCGGCTTCGGCCTCGTGATGGTGCTGTCGTCGTCGTCGGTCTACTCGATCCTCGACTACGGGAGTCCCTGGTCGTTGTTCGAGCACCAGGCGCTCTACGCCGTCGTCGGCGCCGTGGGCTTCGCCATCTGCGCCCGGATCGACCACGCACGCGTGCGCCGGCTCGTCCCCCTGCTGCTCGTCGGGACGGTCGTGCTGCTGATCGCGGTGCTCGCGCCCGGACTCGGCAAGCACGTCGCCGGCGCAAGCCGCTGGATCGGCGCCGGGCCGCTCACCATCCAGCCGTCCGAGCTTGCCAAGCTGGTCTTCGCGCTCTACCTCGCCGACCTCGGCGCCCGTCGGCTCCGGTGCAGGGACCCCTTCCGTGAGCTGCTCCGGCCGGCGGCACTGGTCCTCGCCGTGCTCGCGCTGCTCGTGCTCCTGCAACCGGACATGGGAACCGCGGTCGTGTTCGTCTGCACGGCCGTCGGCGTCCTCTACACCCTCGGGCTGCCCCGAAGGCTCATGCTCGCCGCCCTCGGCGTGGCCTTCCTCGGGGGCGGGGTGGTCGCCCTCGCGGCGCCCTACCGCCGGGCGCGCCTGCTGTCGTTCATCGACCCCTTCTCGCACGCCACGACGAGCGGGTACCAGCTGGTGCAGTCGCTCGCAGCGCTCGGCTCGGGCCACCTGACCGGGAGCGGCCTCGGGGGGTCCGCGGCGATCTGGGGCTGGCTGCCGAACGCGCAGACCGACTACATCTTCGCGATCGTCGGCAACCAGCTCGGTCTGCTCGGCGCGATCGCCCTCGTCGCCGCCTACGCTTGGCTCGGCTGGCTCGGCGTGCGGATCGCCGGGCGCGCCCGGGACGCCTTCTCGAGCATCCTCGCGATGTCGCTCACCTGCTGGCTGGTCGCCGAGGCGCTCATCAACATCGGGGGCGTGATCGGCATCCTGCCCGATACGGGGATCCCGCTCCCGTTCCTCTCCTCGGGCGGATCCTCGCTCGTGATCTCGCTCGCCGGCGCCGGCCTGCTCGTCGGCATCGCTCGGCGGGGCGCCGCCGGCGAGGTCCCCTCCCGCGCGTCCGCCCCTGCGCGCCCTCGAGCCGGCACGGCCACATCGGGGGGCCGGCCGGGAAGGAGCCGGGCGAGGTGAGCGGCGGCGTCGAGCTCGTCGTCGCCGGTGGCGGAACCGCCGGTCACCTCTCGCCGGCGCTCGCCGTCGCACGGGCGCTCGTCGCCTCGGGGACGGCCCCCGAGGCGATCCGCTTCGTCGGCTCGTCGAGGGGCATGGAGCGAACGCTGGTGCCGGAGGCAGGCTTCGCCGTCACGCTGCTCCCCGGGCGCGGCTTCAAGCGGCGGGTCGCGGCGTCGAACCTGCTGGCCGCGTTCGAGCTCGCGGTCGCGACGGCCTTCGCCGCCGCCCTGATGCTCCGCTGGCGCCCCGGCGCCGTGCTCGCCGTCGCGGGCTACGCGAGCGTGCCATGCTCGCTGGCGGCCCGCCTTTGCAAGGTGCCTGTCGTCGTGCTCAACGTCGACGCCGTGCCCGGCGCGGCAAACCGGCTGGTCGGGCGCTTCGCGGCGGTGAGCGCGGTCGCGACCGAGACCACGTCGCTGCCCCGTGCGGTCGTCACCGGCGCGCCCGTGCGCCCGGAGGTCCTCGGCGTCGACCGAGGCAGCGAGGGGCGTGCGAGGTCGCGGCGGGCGCTCGGCCTTCCGGAGGACCGGCTCGTCCTCGCGGTGGTCGGCGGCTCGCTCGGGGCCCGCCGGATCAACGAGGCCACGGTCGGCATGGCGCGGCTTTTGCGCGACCGCTCGGACCTCGTGCTCTACCACGTCTCGGGGGCGCGGGACCACGACTGGGCGCTCGCCGCGACCGAGGACCTCCGTGACGGCCTCCCTGGCGGCGCCCCCTCCCGGCTCGACTACCGCCTCGTCGCCTACGAAGCGGCGATGTGGCACCTGCTCGCGGCGTGCGACCTGCTCGTCTCACGGGCCGGGGCCTCGACGCTCGCCGAGGTGACGGTGGTCGGCGTCCCGTCGGTCCTCGTGCCGCTGCCCGGGGCGCCCGGCGACCACCAGGCGAGCAACGCCCGGCGGCTGGAGGAGAGGGGCGCCGCGGTCGTGATCGACGACGGCGACGTCACCCCCGAGCGGCTCGCTGCGCTCGCCAGCTCGCTGCTGGACGATCCCCGCCGTCTCGCAGCGATGGGCGAGGCGGCCCGCTCGCTCGGTCGACCGGACGCGGCGCAGCGTGTCGTCGAGCTCCTCTTGCGCTCTGCCGCTCGCCGGCGGGCTCCGACCGAGTGGGGAGGGGTCGCGACCGCGGAGGGGAGCGGCCGGTGAGCCCGCTCGAGCTCTCGCGGCCGCGGCGCATCCACGTCGTCGGCGCTGGTGGCGCCGGGATGAGCGCGATCGCGGCCGTGCTCGCAGCGATGGGCCACGAGGTGAGCGGGAGCGACCTGAAGCCGAGCAAGGCGCTCGACCGGCTCGCGGCCCTGGGCGTCAGCGTCAAGGTGGGCCACGACGGCGCGAACCTCGGTCGTGCCGAGGCGGTCGTCATCTCGAGCGCCATCCCTGTTGACAACGTCGAGGTTGCCCGCGCCCTGCGAGAGGGCATCCCGGTCCACAGCCGGGCCGAGGCCCTCTCGGCGATCGTGGCGTGCCGGCGCAGCGTGGCCGTCTCCGGCACGCACGGCAAGACGACGACGAGCTCGATGCTGGCCCTGGTGCTCGTCGAGGCGGGACTGCGGCCGTCGTTCCTCGTCGGAGGCGATATCCACCAGGTCGGGACGAACGCCGTATGGGACGAGGGCGAGTGGCTCGTCGTCGAGGCCGACGAGAGCGACGGCACCTTCCTCGAGATCGCCCCGGAGCTCGCCGTGTTGACGAGCGTGGAGCCCGACCACCTCGACCACTACGGTTCCTTCGAGGCGCTGGAAGCGGCGTTCGCGGAGTTCCTCGCCAAGGCCCCTGGCGGCGCCGTCGTCTGCGCCGACGACCCCATCGCGTCGAGGCTTGCGCCAAGCGGAGCGCTCCGCTACGGCCTGTCGGATGCCGCGGACCTGCACCTCGGTGGGCTCGTGGGCGACAGGAGCGAGGTCGCCTTCGACGTCACGCTGCGAGGCGAGCCGCTCGGGCGGGTCGTGGTCCCGGTGCCGGGCGTCCACAACGCCTTGAACGCCGCGGCCGCCCTCGCCGCGGCGAGCACGATCGGGGTCCCCTTCGAGCCGGCTCGCCGGGCCCTCGCGCGCTTCGCCGGTGTCGCACGCCGCTTCGAGTTCCGGGGGGAGGCGCGGGGGATCAGCTTCGTGGACGACTACGCGCACCTGCCCGGCGAGGTGGCCGCGACGCTCGCCGCGGCCCGCAGGGGAGGCTGGCGCAGGCTCGTCTGCGTCTTCCAGCCGCACCGGTTCTCCCGAGTCGAGGCGCTGGCACCGGCGTTCGCCGACGCCTTCGTCGATGCCGACCTCGTCGTCCTCACGGGCATCTACCCTGCCGGCGAGGCGCCGAGGCCCGGCGTGTCGTCCAAGCTCCTCCTCGACGCCGTGCTCGACGCCCACCCCGGCGCGAACCTCGCCTACCTCCCCGATCGCGGCGAGCTCCTCGCCTACCTGCGGAGGATCCTCGAGCCGGGCGACTGCTGCCTCACGCTCGGAGCGGGCGACTTGACGACGCTTCCCGACGAGCTCCTGGCGGAGCTGTCGTGACGAGCCGGTCGGCCCTCCTCGGAGAGCGCCTGGCGCTCGCGGCCCAGATCCTCGGGCCGCGAGCCCGCCGGAACGTCCCGATAGGGCCGAGGACCACCTACCGCGTCGGAGGGGCCGCGGCGCTGTACTTCGAGATCGGCTCGGACCGGGACCTCGAGGTCGTGGCCGGTGCCGTTGCCGGCAGCGGTGTCGAGGTCCTCGTGCTCGGCAGCGGCTCGAACCTGCTCGTCGCCGACGCCGGCTTCCTGGGCCTCGTCGTCGTGCTCGGGCCCTCCTACTCGACGCTGTCGCTCGAGATCGAGCCGGGCCTGGTGGCCGCCGGCGGCTCGTGCGCCTATCCGGTCCTCGCGCGCCGGAGCGCAGCCGCCGGATTGAGGGGGATGGAGTGGGCGGTCGGCATCCCCGGCTCGGTCGGCGGCGGAGTCCGGATGAACGCCGGGGGCCACGGTGCCGAGACGGCCGACCGGCTTGTCGAGGCCCGGGTGGTCGACCTCGGCACCGGGGTCGAGAGGCGCTTGGACGCCGCCGCGCTCGGGCTCGCCTACCGCAGCTCGAGGCTGTCCGACCGTGAGCTCGTGCTCGAGGCGACCTTCCGCTGCGAGCGCGGCGACGCCGAGGCGTCGGCGCGAGAGATCGACTCGATCGTCCGGTGGCGGCGGGAGAACCAGCCGGGCGGGAGGAACTGCGGCTCGGTCTTCGCCAACCCGCCCGGTGACGCCGCCGGTCGGCTCGTCGAGCTCGCGGGGCTGAAGGGGACCCGGGTCGGCTCGGCGGTCGTGTCGACCAAGCACGCGAACTTCATCCAGGTCGACCCCGGCGGCTCGGCCGACGACGTGCTGCGCCTCGTCGACCTCGTGAGGGCGACGGTCGCCGAGCGCTGCGGCGTCACCTTGGAGCTCGAGCTGCGCGCCGTCGGAGCGCCGCGATGAGCCCGCCGGAGGTCGCCACGGCAGCGCTGCGCGCCCGGCGGCGCGAGGTCGCGAGGGCGGCGGGACGCCGACGCCTGCGCCTCCTGCTCTCCACAGCAGGCGTCGTCGCTGCGTTCGTGGGTGGGCTGGCCCTGCTCCACTCTCCGCTGTTCGCCGCCGGGAGCATCGACGTCGTCGGCGCCCGGCAGACCGGCCGGCAGGCCGTGCTCGACGCGACGGGGCTGTGGCGCCACCCCCCGCTCATCGACCTGAGCACGGCGGCGGACGAGCGCGCGCTCGAGCGGCTCCCCTGGGTGCTGCGAGCGACCGTGACCCGGGAGTGGCCCTCCTCGGTGCGCGTCGTGGTCACCGAGCGCCTGCCCGTGGCCGAGGTCGCCCTTGCGGGGCGGTCCCGCTACGCGCTGGTCGACGAGACGGGACGGGTCCTCGAGGACACCGCCACGCGTGTCACCGGCCTCGCGCTCGTGCTCGGCGCCGGGCCGGTGCCCCCGCCCGGCGGATGGCTCGAGCCTCCCGCCCGCGCCGCCGCCGCCGTCGCGGGGGCGATCCCGGTCTCGCTCGTGAACGCGGTGGCCTCGGTCGAGTCCACCTGGCCCGGCGGGGTCCGCCTCCGGCTCCGCTCCGGGACCGAGGTGCTGCTCGGTCCGGCGACGCAGTTGCGGGAGAAGATGGTCTCGCTCGCCACCGTGCTGCGCAGGGTCGGCGCCGCCCCGGCCGCTCCCACAATTGTAACAATCGACCTGCGAGTCCCTTCGGACCCGGTATTGACCTCGTGAGAAGCCGCCCCTATGGTCAGGCGGGTTCCGGTCGCCGAGGTGTCCCGGCTGCCCGCTCCGGTTCTCGGGAGGCGACACCCTTGGGTGGCGCGGGACCGACCCGGAGCCCGGCATCCGCCTGTCGACTGGTGCGTCGAGTCCGAGATCGCGGGCAAGGGTGGCCACCTCGAGGTGGCGGAGGCTGCCAGGCCCGCCGCAGGTTGCATGGAGGCGGGGCAGAGATGAGCGGCCAGGCACAGAGCTTCATCGCTGTGATCAAGGTCGTGGGGGTCGGCGGCGCCGGGGTGAACGCCGTCAACCGGATGATCGACGCCGATCTCGCCGGCGTCGAGTTCATCGCCGTCAACACCGACGCCCAGGCACTGCTCGCGAGCGACGCCGACATCAAGCTCGACATCGGCCGGCAGCTCACCCGGGGCCTCGGCGCCGGGAGCGACCCCGAGGTCGGACGCGCCGCCGCCCAGGAGCACCTCGAGGAGATCGAGGAGGTGCTCAAGGGCGCCGACATGGTCTTCATCACCGCCGGCAAGGGCGGGGGCACCGGGACCGGCGCCGCGCCTGTGGTCGCGGAGGTCGCCCGTGGCCTCGGTGCGCTCACCATCGGGGTCGTGACGCGTCCGTTCGCGTTCGAGGGCCGCCGCCGTTCGGTGCAGGCCGAGCAGGGGATCCAGCGCCTCAAGGAGGCGGTGGACACCCTGATCATCATCCCGAACGAGCGCCTGCTCTCGCTGGCCGACTCCAAGACCTCCATGATCGACGCCTTCAAGATGGCCGACGACGTCCTCCTGCAGGGCGTGAAGGGCATCACGGACCTGATCAACGTCCCCGGCCTCATCAACACCGACTTCGCAGACGTGAAGACCGTGATGTCGAACGCGGGGACGGCGATCATGGGCGTGGGCGTCGCCTCCGGCGAGGACCGGGCGATGAACGCGGCGAAGCACGCGATCACGAGCCCGCTCCTCGAGGCGTCGATCGAGGGTGCGCGAGGGATCCTGCTGAACATTGCGGGAAGCTCCGGCCTCGGGCTGATGGAGGTGAACGAGGCGGCGGAGACGATCCACGCCGCGGCCCATCCCGACGCCAACATCATCTTCGGCAACGTCATCGACGAGGCGCTCGGCGACACGGTGCGGGTCACGGTCATCGCCGCTGGCTTCGACCGCTTCGACGACCGGCACGGTCGCGACCGAGCCCAGTCGTCCCGGCCGGAGCAGCCGCCGGCTACCGACGGCCAGGGCTCGAGGGAGCGCCAGGTCGACGTCTTCGCTGTTGGCGACGACGACCTCGACATCGGCGACGACGACTTCGACGTCCCCTCCTTCCTCAGGTAGCGGGCTGCACCCCTCCGAGCGCTTGTGTCGCCCCGTCGAGGGGACCGACGCCTGGGTCGCCCTGACGAGCCGGGCAGACGGGGACGCCCGGCAGCTGGAGGGCGTCGCCGGGCGAAGGTGGGTCGTCGCTCGGCAGGTCCACGGGAGCGGGGTGGCCGTCGTCGAAGCCCCCACCGTCGGACGTGCCGGCAGGGTGCGGCTCCCGGCGGGCGAGGGAGGCGGCCGGGCGTCCCTCGTCGCTGACGCGCTCGTCACGGCGTCGCCCGACGTCTGCCTCGCCGTCCTCGGCGCCGACTGTGCCCTGGTCGGGCTGGCGAGCGCCGAGGGAGTCGTCGCGGCCGTCCATTGTGGCTGGCGCGGCCTGCTCGCCGGCGTCGTCGAGCGCGCCGTCGAGGCTATGCGCAGCCTCGGCGCCGGCGAGGTGCGGGCGCTCACGGGACCTTGCATCCACGCCGAGTGCTATGAGTTCGGAGCGTTCGACCTCGCCGTGGTCGCCTCAGCCTTCGGCGACGAGGTCCGCTCGACCGCCTCGTCGGGCGAGCCGGCCCTCGACCTCCCCCTTGCGCTGCGCCGCTCGCTCGATCGCGCCGCGGTCGTCGAGGTCGGCAGCCTCGGCGGCTGCACCGCCTGCGACGCCCGCTGGTACTCGCACCGCGCGCGCGGCGAGCTCGCGCGCCACGCCCTGGCGATCTGGCGAGAGCCGGCCGACTACGGCGGTCGAGGCTGACCGTGGACCAAGGCACGCTGGGAAGCCCCGGACCGCACGCTGATCCCGAGTCGGTCACGGCGCGGCTGGCGTCCGTGCGCGGGCGGATCCTGGCGGCCGGGGGGGATCCCGCCAGGGTGCGCGTGGTCGCGGTGACCAAGGGCTTCGGGGTCGAGGCGTGCCGGGCGGCGCTTCAGGCCGGGCTCGCCGACCTCGGCGAGAACTACGCCGGGGAGCTGATCGAAAAGGCCGTCGCCGTCGGCGAGCCGTGCCGGTGGCACTTCCTCGGTGCCGTCCAGCGCAACAAGGTCGCCCGGCTCGCCCGCCACGTCGCGCTGTGGCAGGGCGTCGACCGCGCGGAGGAGGGCGAGGCGATCCTCGAGCATGCCGGGCGCGCCCAGGTGCTCGTCGAGGTCGACACGACGGGGCTCCCCGAACGGGGCGGCGTCGCCCCGGAGGAGGTCGAGCCGCTCGTCGAGCGCCTGCGCCATCTCGGGCTCGACGTCCGAGGACTGATGACCGTCGCGCCCCCGCCCGGCTTGTCGCCCGGCGGCGCCGAGCGCGCCTTCGAGACGCTCGCCGGCCTCGGGTCGCGGCTGGAGGTCGAGGAGCTGTCGATGGGGATGTCGGACGACTTCGAGCTCGCCGTCGCCCACGGCTCGACGATGGTTCGGCTTGGCCGCGCCCTGTTCGGTCCGCGCCCCGGGCCGGGTGGGATGTCACAATAGAGTGCTTCCAGGAGGCTCGTGATGACATCGTTCATGGACAAGGCGCTCGCCTACCTCGGGTTGAAGGAGGTCGACGACGACGACCTCTACGGGGAGGAGCTCGAGGCGGGGGAGGGCGAGACCACGGCGCACCCGGCGTATCAGGACTTCGAGGCCGACGAGGGTCGCGAGCGCGCGCCGCAGCAGAGCGTCGTCCGTCCGCTCGTCTCCCCGACTCGCGACCCCGTGACGGCGCCCCAGCAGGCAGCGCCGATAAGGCCGCTGTCGGCGGGTCGAAACGGTGCGACCAAGGTCCACGTCGTCGCGCCCTCGCGCTTCCCCGACGCCCAGGAGATCGGCGACCTCGTCAAGCAGAGCCACCCGGTGATCGTCAACCTCCAGCTATCCGAGCGCGACCTCGCCCGCCGGATGATCGACTTCTGCTCGGGCCTGACCTACGCGCTCGGGGGGTCGATGGAGAAGGTCGCGGACCAGGTGTTCCTCCTCACGCCGTCCAACGTCGAGGTGTCCGCCGAGGAGCGGATGCGCCTGCAGGAGCGCGGGCTGTTCAAGTCGTGAGGGGCGGCCCAGAGCTCATACGGGCCCGGCGGCTCCCTCGCGTCGCGGCCGCCTCCCCGCCGGGACACAGGCCGGGTGCACGATGATCCTGCGGGTGGTCATCGACGTCGTGCAGGCCTACGTCGTGCTGCTGTTCGTGCGTATCCTGCTCTCCTGGTTCCCGATCAGCCCCTGGTCTCCCTGGGCGAAGGTCGTGGCGGCCCTCGCCCGGGTCACCGACCCGGTGCTCACGCCGATCCGCCGCCTCCTGCCGCCGCTTCGCGTCGGGTCGGCGGCGATCGACCTGTCGCCGATCCTTTTGTTCTTCGCGCTCGAGGTGATCCTCTCGGTGCTCCAGAGCCGCTGAGGTCGCGCGTTCGCCGCGCACGGCGCAGCCGGTGTGGCCGGGCGGCATCCGCGAAACTTGCAGGGTGCCAAGGTAGACTCGGCGCCCATGGAGATCTCCGGCAAGGTCCTGCGTGAGGTCGAGTTTCGCGACCGGCTTCGCGGCTACGACACCGACGAGGTCGACGAGTTCCTCGAGAAGGTGGCCGTCGCCGTGGACGAGCTCCAGGCGGAGCTGGCTCGCCTGCAGGAGGAGGTCGGTCGCCGTCGCGAGGAGGGCGGCTCGTCGGACGAGGACAGCATGAAGCGGATGCTCGTCCTCGCGCAGAGGACCGCCGACCTCGCCGTGAGCGAGGCCCGCCAGGAGGCGGACCGTCTCCTCGAGGAGGCAAGGGCGCAGTCGGAGGCGCTGCTCTCCCACGCGCACGAGGCGGTGCGCAGGATGCGAGACGACGCCGAGCGTGAGATCCACGCCCGGCTCGGGCGGCTGGAGAGCGAGCACGAGCGGCTGCAGGGCAGCGTGCGCTCGCTCGGAGCGCTCCTCAGCACCGAGCGGGCCCGCCTCATCGACGGGCTGTCGTCTGCCATGCGCTTCGTCGAGGAGACGCTGTCGCTGAGCGAGGAGCTCGAGCCCACCTCCGGCGACGATTCCGCCCGGGGATCGGGGGCACGCGCACCGGGGCCGGTGCCCTCCGGCGCGGTGCGGGGCCTCGACACCCGGGACGTGGAGGCCGAGATCGGCGAGGACGCCGCTGCCGCAGTCGGCGGCGACGCCGTGCCGGAGACCGATGCGCAAGACGAGGCTCCGGGGGCCGAGGACCGCAGGTTGGGGAACCGGCGATCCGGCGACCCGACCGAGAGCCGAAGGGCGGACCAGGCACGCCTCGAGCGGCTCCAGACCACCGAGCTCACCCCGCAGGTCGAAGCCGACGAGGAGCTCTGGGCCCGCTGGGCGGCAGGGGGCGGGCTCGACGGCGCAGGCCGCCAGGGGAAGGCGCCGCGGATCCAGGACTCCCAGCGGCCCGGGGGGCAGGTCCCGCCGGGCCTCTCCTCGGCCTGAGCCTCCGTCGCACGCCGCCGAGGAGGACGGCACGCGGGCGCGACGGGGTCAGAGGGGAGCCGGTTCCCCCTCGAGGCGTCGCAGCCAGATGAGGACCGCACGGCCGCCGTGGAGCTCGCCCCGGCTCGAGTAGCCCTCCGGCGGCTCCGGGGGCCCTTCGCCCGAGGTTCGCACCTCGACCGCGGCGGCGAGCGTCTCGGCCGCGAGCACCCGCCGCCACATGTCCGCCCCCTCACCTCGGGCGTCCTTGGCGCCGTCTCGGCCGCCGTCCCAGCTGTCGAGCAGTGCGACGTCGACGGGGTCGATGCCGATGCGCAGCTCGATGCGGTCCGAGACGTGCAGGCCCGCCCGCTTGCGGGCCTCCTGCACGATCCGGACGAGATCGCGCAAGGTTCCCTCGGCCTCGAGCTCTCGTGTGGTCTCGAGCTCGAGGCTGACGACGCCCGCCCCGCCGGGCAGGACGCGTGCGGACCGCTCGTCGAGCGCCCGGAGCCGGAGCGAGTACTCGCCGGGGAGCAGGACCTCGCCCGCGACCTCGACGCCGCCGTCGCGCTCGATCCACTCGCCGCGGCGCACCGCGGCGATGACCTCCTGGGTGCGGGGACCGAGGCGCGGTCCGAGCGCGGAGGGGACGACGCTCAGGGTAGAGGTCGCCGCCGAGCCGACGTCGTCTTGGAGCACCACCTCTCTCACGTTGACCTCGTCGGCGATCAGGCCGGACAGCTCCTTGAGCGCGGCCGCATCCGGCCCCGCGAAGGTCAGCCGTCGGAGGGGAAGCCGCGAGCGCAGCCCCTGGGCCTTGCGGACCGAGTGGGCGGCCGAGCACACGGCGCGTACGAGGTCCATCTTCTCGACGAGATCGGAGTCGGCGGGAAGCTCGGACGGGTCGGGCCAGCCGGCGAGGTGCACGCTGCGCTCGCCGGTGAGGCCCCGGTAGACGCTCTCGGCGAGCAGGGGCAGCAGCGGTGCGACGACCCGACAGAGCACGGACAGCACCGTGTGGAGCGTGTCGTAGGCGTCGAGCTTGTCCTCGTCCGAGGTCCTCGACGCGCTCCGCCAGAACCGGTCCCGGCTCCTGCGCACGTACCAGTTGGTCAGGGCGTCGAGGAAGCTGGCGACGGCGGCCGTCGAGGAAGGAAGGTCGTAGCGGTCGAGCGCGGCGGTGACCTCCTCGAGGAGCCTGCGGGTCTTGGCCAGCGCGTAGCGGTCGAGGAGGCCGGCCTGATCGGTGCGGAACCGGCCGACTATCCCGTCGGAGCGCCCATAGAGCGAGAGGAAGTACCAGGTGTTCCAGATCGGGTTGAGCACCTGGCGGACGGGCTCCGCCATCGCCTCGTCGTCGACGACGACGTCCGAGCCGCGAAGCACCGAGGAGGAGAGGAAGTACCAGCGCATCGCGTCTGCGCCCCGGCGCGCGAAGAACTCGTCCGGGTCGGGGAAGTTGCGGAGGCGCTTCGAGAGCTTGCGGCCGTCGTTGCCGAGGACGATGCCGTGCGCGATGCAGTGGGAGAAGGCCGGCTTGTCGAACAGCGCCACGGCGAGGACGTGCAGGTTGTAGAACCACGCCCGCGCCTGGCCGACGTACTCGCAGATGAAGTCCGCCGGGAAGTTCGCCTCGAAGCGCTCGCGGTTCTCGAAGGGGTAGTGGAGCTGGGCGAAGGGCATGGAGCCGGACTCGAACCAGCAGTCGAGCACGTCGGGGACCCGGCGCATCACCGACCTCCCCGTCGGGTCGTCGGGGTTCGGCCTCGTGAGCTCGTCGACGGCCGGCCGGTGCAGGTCCGACGGCCGGACGCCGAAGTCGCGCTCGATCTCCTCCAGGCTGCCGTAGACGTCGACTCGGGGGTAGGCCGGGTCGTCGCTCTTCCAGACCGGGATCGGCGCGCCCCAGAAGCGGTTGCGGGAGATCGACCAGTCGCGGGCCCCCTCCAACCACTTGCCGAAGGCGCCCGTGCGCACGTTCGGCGGGTACCACTCGATCTGCTCGTTGAGCTCGAGCAGGCGGCGCTTGAGGGCGGTGACCTCGACGAAGAACGACGAGACCGCTCGGTAGATGAGCGGGGTGTCGGTGCGCCAGCAGTGCGGGTAGGCGTGGACGACCTCCTCGCGCCGGAACAGGCGGCCGGCCCCCTCGAGCTTCTCGATCACCCGCTCGTTCGCCTCGAACACCTGGAGCCCCTCGAGGTCCGGCACGCGGGAGTCGAAGCGTCCACGGTCGTCGACCGGGCAGATCACGCCGATGCCGTTGGCCTCGCACAGGCGCTGGTCGTCCTCGCCGAAGGCGGGCGCCATGTGGACGATGCCGGTGCCCTCCTCGACCGTCACATGGTCGCCGGCAAGCACGACGAAGGCGTTCTCGGCGTCGGAGAAGTACGGGAAGAGGGGGCGATAGCGGCGCCCGACGAGCGCCGAGCCCTTCAGGGTGCCGATCACCTCGGCGTCGCCGAGCTCCTCGGCGTAGGCGGCGAGGCGCGCCTCGGCGAGCAGGAGGTGCTGCCCGCCGGAGGAGAGGACGGCGTAGTCGATGTCGGGCCCCACCGCCAGGGCGAGGTTCGAAGGGAGCGTCCAGGGCGTCGTCGTCCAGGCGAGCGCGCGGAGCGGGCCGGCGAGCAGGCCCTGGCCGCCAGGCTCGGCCTCGGCCGGCTCGAGGTCGAACGCGACGGTGACGGCGGGGTCGACCCGGTCACGATAGGCGTCGTCCTGGCGGGCCTCGGAGTTCGACAGCGGGGTCTCGCACTCCCAGCAGTAGGGCTGCACCTTGTAGCCCTCGTAGATGAGGCCCCGCTCGTAGAGCGTCTTGAACGCCCAGAGCACGCTCTCGGTGTAGGTGGGGTCCATCGTCTTGTAGTCGTGCTCGAAGTCGACCCAACGCGCCTGGCGCGTCACGTAGTGCCGCCACGCCTCCGTGTAGCGCAGCACCGAGGTGCGGCAGTGGTCGTTGAACCGGGCGATGCCGAAGTCGGTGATCGGGCCCCGGCCGGACACGCCGAGCTCCTTCTCCGCCTCGATCTCTGCCGGCAGGCCATGGCAGTCCCAGCCGAAGCGCCGCTCGACGTGCCGCCCTCGCATCGTCTGGTAACGGGGGATGGCGTCCTTGACGTAGCCGGTGAGCAGGTGACCGTAGTGGGGAAGCCCGTTCGCGAACGGTGGACCGTCGTAGAAGACGAACTCGGGCGCGCCCTGTCGGGCCTCGAGCGAGGCGGCGAACGTCGAGTCCTCGGCCCAGTAGGCGAGCACGGCCTCCTCGAGCGAGGGGTAGTCCGCCTGGGACTCGACCGCGGGGTAGTGCTGCTGCCGGTCCCGAGCGCCCACGGCCCTAGAGTATTCGGGCATGGCGGAGGACCTGTTCGACCTCGAGCCGCGCGGGGGGGTGGAGGCCGGCTCCGACGAGGTCGCCGCAATCGTCCTGCGGCTGCACGTCCAGCCCGGAGCGGGCCGTGCCGCGGTCGTCGGCAGGCGCGGCGACGCGCTCCACGTGAGGGTGGCGCCGCGGCCGGTCGAGGGCCGGGCGAACGCCGCGTGCGTCGAGCTCGTCGCCGAGCTTTTCGACGTGGCACCGGCGAGGGTCGAGCTGTTGAGCGGGGCGAGGAGCCGGGAGAAGCGGCTCAGGGTCGAGGGCGTCTCGCCGGACCGTGCCCGGGGAGCGATCGCTGCCGCCCTGGATCGCGCCGGCGCCGGCTCGGGTCCCGCGTCGCGGCATGCCGGGCGCGCCGCCCACTGAGCGCGAGCCGGCGGGGCGCCCCGGTCACAAGGGGGTTGCAGCGGGCATGCGCACCTCAAAAGGCATGGCGCGCTGTTCGACGCAGGTGCGGCTATCGGCTATGGTCGCGCACTCTCGTCCCGAGAGGAGATGCTGAGCACGATGCCTCGGACCCCCATCTCTGCCGACGTGACCCCACCTGCCGAGGCGCTAAGGCGCCGGAGTCCCCGAGCCGAGACCGCCGCCGAGAGCGGCTCGGCGCACCGGGGCGGGAAGCGACCGGCGAGAGGTGCGCTGGTGGCCGAGCGCTCGACCTCGGGCGTCGACGGGACCGGGCTGTCCAAGTTGCCTGGCCGGGCGAGGCGAGGGGAAGAGGAGGTCGATGCCGAGAAGGCGCCCGGGGCCTCGAAGGGGCGGGCGCAGTCGGGCCCTGCCGCCAAGAAGCCGGCACCTGCCCCCGGGGTCGCCTCAAAGGCCGGGCCGGTGCCCACGGGCGACCGGCTCCCGCGGGCGCGCAAGCCCGCCGCGCCGAAGGGCTTGGCGGCCAAGGTCTCGCCGTCGGCGACCGGGGCGTCGAAGGCCTCGCCGGCGAAGCCGGCGGCGAGGGGTGTCGCGGCCGGAGGCGGGACGGTCAAGTCTGGGACGAGGAAGGACGTGGTGGCGAAGGCGGCGGGGAAGGAAGCGGCGGCGAAGGACGTGGCGGCGGGTGCCCGCAGGGCGAGCGCGCCGAGGACCGTCGGCGCGACGGGCGAGAAGCGCGCGGTCGGGCGTGCGCCTGCCGACGCGTCGGGCGACGGTGCCTCCGGCACCGAGCCGCGCGGCGCCGGACCAACCGGGGTCGGTGGCCACCAGGCCGTGGAGCCGGGCGCCGGCCGGCACGCCGCGGCGAGAGCTGCCGCCGGGCGGCCCAGCGAGCGCAGCCCCGCCGCCCGCGGCCGTGGCGCGGAGGCGCCGGGGGGCGCCGGCCGGCGCAGCCCCGTCGGCTACGCCTCCGACGCCGAGTTCCTTGCCCGCCAGCGCACCCTGCTCCTCGCCGAGCGCGCGACCTACGCGGAGCAGGCCGAGAGCCTTCGTGCCGAGGCGGAGTCCCTCGTCGAGGAGATGGAGCCGGGGGACACCCAGTTCGACGACGAGTCGGGGGAGGGCGGGACACTGACCGTCGACCGGGAGCGCGACCTCGCGCTGAGCGCCCAGGCGGCGGCCGCGGTGCAGGAGATCGACGACGCCCTGGCGAAGATCGAGCGCGGCACCTACGGGTTGTGCGAGAACTGCGGCGAGGTGATCCCGGCGGCTCGTCTCGAGGCGCTTCCCTACGCTCGGCTGTGCGTGGCGTGCAAGAGCGGAGGGCTGTCCCGCCGTTGAGCGGCGGCGACGGGGAGCTGCGGCCCCGTCGCTCGCGCTGGCGCCTCGTGCTCCTCGTCGCGGCGGGGGTCGTCGGGGTCGACCAGACGACCAAGGCGATCGCGCTCGACACCCTGCGTGCCGGGCCATACCACGTCGTCGGGCCCATCTCGCTGCGCCTCGCCTACAACACGGGGGTCGCCTTCTCCATCGGTGCGGGGTGGGCGCTGCCGATCGTGCTCGTCGTCCTCGTCGTCCTGGCGGGCCTGCTGCGGGCCTTCCGGCGCTCGGTCGACGAGGCCGGCGTCGCGGTGGCGCTCGGCCTCGTCCTCGGCGGTGCGCTGGGCAATCTCGCCGACCGGCTGTTCCGGGGGCACGGGGGCGCGGTCGTGGACTTCGTCAGGGTCGGCTTCTGGCCGACGTTCAACCTCGCAGACGCCTCGATCGTCTGCGGAGCGGTGCTGCTCGCCTTCTCGATCTGGCGCCGGCCCTCCGGACGGCGTGCCGGCGGCTCCGGCCCGGCGTGACGGAGATCCCCGCGAGCCTCGCAGGCATGCGCGTCGACCGGGCCGTGGCGACGCTCACCGGGCTCTCGCGCTCGGAGGTGGCAAGGCTGCTCGAGCGCAGGCAGGTGCGCATCGGCGGGGTCGCGGCCTCGAGCGCCCACCGGCGCGTCGCCGTCGGCGAGACGATCGAGATCGACCTGGCTGCGCCGGGGCCCGAAGTGCAGCGCGCGATCGAGCCGGAGGAGATCGACCTCCGCGTGGTCTACGAGGACGACGCCCTCGTCGTCGTCGACAAGCCCGCAGGCCTCGTCGTCCATCCCGGGGCCGGGCACGAGCAGGGCACGCTGGTCGCCGGGCTGCTGGCGCGCTGCCCCGATATCGCCGATGCCGCCCGGCGGGGTGAGCTCGACCCGCTTCGACCAGGCCTGGTCCACCGCCTGGACAAGGACACCTCGGGACTCCTCGTCGTGGCGCGCACCGAGCAGGCCCGGGCCGCGCTCGCCGCCCAGCTCGCCGACCGCTCGATGGGCCGCACCTACCGGGCGTTGTCGCTCGGGACGATCCCGGAAGACTCGGGCGTCGTCGAGGCGCCCGTCGGCCGCTCGTCGAGGGACCCGACGCTCATGGCGGTGACGGCCTCCGGACGGCCTGCAAGGACCCGCTACGAGGTGCTTCGGCGCTACGGGCGGCCGATCGACTCCACGTTGCTGTCCGTGCAGCTCGACACCGGGCGCACCCACCAGATCCGCGTCCACCTCGCGGCGGTCGGCCATCCGCTCCTCGGTGACGCCCGGTACGGCGGCCGGCGGCGAGAGCTGCCGCTGGCCAGGACCTTCCTCCACGCCGAGCGGCTGCGGCTCGTCCACCCGGCCAGCGGCGAGCCGCTCGAGCTCGTCTCGCCGCTGCCGCCTGAGCTCGCCGAGGTGCTCGAGCGACTGTCCTGAGCCCGAGGCACCCGGACCGACGGGCCCGAGCGGGTCCGGATCAGGCCGCGGGGTGGAAGGCGGCGAGCTCCGGCTGGTTCGCGAGGAAGCGGAGGGCGGCGGCCTCGATGCTGCGGACTCGCCGCACGCCGATGCCGAGCGCCCGCGCCGTCGTCTCCAGCGAGGCCGGGGGCTGGCCGCCCAGGCCGAAGCGCAGCCGCACGACTTGCCTGTCGAGGTCCGGGAGGCGGTCGATGGCGTCCTCGAGGCTGGCTGCCGCGACGCGCTCGACCACGGCGTCGTCGATCGGCGGCTCGTCCGCGGCCAGCAGGTCCCCGAGCGAGGCGGTGGCGTCGCTCGCGACGGGCTGGTCGAGGCTCGCCACCACCCTCGGGAGGTGGAGCTGGGACTCCTCGCCCTCACGCTCGGCCGCGGCCTCGGCGGAGACCGCGTCCTCCGGGAGCCGGATCGCCCGACCCTTCGACTGCACCGCGCGCTGGAGGGACTGGCGGATCCACCAGGTCGCGTAGGTCGAGAACTTGAAGCCCCTGCGCCAGTCGAACTTCTCGACGGCGCGCATCAGGCCGAAGGTCCCCTCCTGGACGAGGTCGACGAGGTCGACCCCCCGTCCCTGGTAGCGGCGAGCCCAGTGGACGACGAGGCGGAGGTTCGCCGAGACCATCTCGCCGCGCGCGGCCTCGTCGCCCTGCTCGATGCGCTGGGCCAGAGCCACCTGCTCCTCGGCGGAGAGCAGCGGGTGCCGACCGATGTCGTCGAGCAGGAGTCGCATCAGGTCGGGACCGGACCCGAGCCGCTCTGTGGCCTCGTCAGCGAATGCCGTGGTGGCGATCGTCCCGTCTCCTTCGTTCCGTCGGCCGGGCGACGGCCGTCCGGCCTGCCGCTCGAGCCCCTCTAAGGTTGCAACGTTCCCAACGCCATAGCGGCGCCGAAGATTCCTGGGCGGCGCTCCGATCAGCGCCTGTAGGCCGGTTCTGCCGGCGAGCAGAGGCCGGATGACCAGCGAGCAAGCACTCACAGTGGCTTCCAACGACCTCCCCGACGGCGCGCGAGCGGCCGATGTTGAGGCTCGGCCCGGGCGGGGCGGGGCCGGCTCGCCGACGAGCATCGTCGTCGTCCGCCACGGCGCCACGGAATGGAGCCGCAACGGACGGCACACGAGCCGGACGGACCTGCCGCTCGACGAGGGCGGGCGCGAGGAGGCCCTGGCGATCGGGGTGAGGCTTCGAAGGCGCCGGTTCGCGCAGGTTCTCACGAGCCCCCGCAGGCGGGCGCGAGAGACCTGCGAGCTCGCCGGCTTCGGGGCGCGGGCGGAGGTCCTCGAGGACCTCGCCGAGTGGGCCTACGGCGACTACGAGGGGCTGACCACGGCGGAGATCAGGGAGCGCCAGGCCGGATGGTCGGTGTTCAGGGACGGATGCCCCGGTGGGGAGTCCCCGCAGGAGGTGGGCGCCAGGGCCGACCGTGTGCTCGAGCGGCTCGCCCTACGGCCCGACGGCGACCCCGGAGAGGCGGTGCTGCTGTTCTCTCACGGGCACTTCCTCCGGGTCCTCGCCGCGCGCTGGCTGCGGCTGTCTCCCGGTGCGGGGCGTCACCTCGCCCTCGACGCCGGCCGGCTCTCGGAGATCGGCTTCGAGCGCGACACCCCGGCACTGCTCACCTGGAACAGCTGAGCGCTCAGTCGAGCGGCCCGACCACCTCGACGCCGGTGCGGGCCCGTGCCACGATGTCGGCGAGGGTGAACCCGTCGAGGTGGTGGCGCATGTGCTCCCCGACCTCGGACCAGATCGCCCGTAGGACGCACTGGCCCTCGTGGTCGCACGCCCCGTTCTCGTGCGGCGCGCCGAAGTCCCCGACCACGATCGGCCCGTCGACCGCGCTCACGATCTGGCCGAGGGTGATCTCCTCGGCCGGGCGGGCGAGGACGTAGCCGCCGCCGACCCCTCGCTTGGACCGCACCAGGCCGGCACCTTTCAGCGCGAGGAGGATCTGCTCCAGGTAGGGCTGGGGGAGCCCGGTGCGCTCGGCGATGTCGCGCACCGACGTCGGCGCAGGGTCCTCGGCGTGCAGCGCCAGCGACAACAGCGCCCGGCTCGCATAGTCGCCCCTTGTCGAGACCTTCACCGGCAGCCCCTCTTCGCCGGGCGACCGCGCCGCGACGCGCACGCGAGCCTCCGCACCTCACCATCGTACGGCCGGGCCGGCCCTCGTCGTATGCTCGGTCGGATGGACAAGGCGGGGCGGGGCGCGGGCCTGGTGGCCGCCGACCCCGCCCTCCCCCTCGTCCCGGACTACGGCGGCGCCTGCCTGAGCGAGGTCGTCCCGCTCCTGCTCGGCGTCCTGGACGCCGCCACCGCGGGCGGGCGCGGGTCGGCCGGCGGCGTGAGGGGGCTGCCGGGCTGGGCGCCGCCCGAGCTCGCCAGGGCGGACCAGGTCGTGCTGCTCGTGCTGGACGGGCTCGGCTGGGAGCAGCTCGAGGAGCGCCGGGCCGACGCGCCGACGCTGTGCGGGATGCGAGGCGGCCCGATCACCTCCGTGGCGCCGACGACGACGGCGAGCGCGTTGACCTCGCTCGCCCTCGGGCTGCCCCCGGCCGTGCACGGCGTCGTCGGCTACCGGATCGCGGTGCCCCAAGGGGTGCTCAACGTCCTCAAGTGGACCACCCCGGAGGGCGATGCCCGCGAGTTGGTCCCGCCGAGCTCCCTGCAGCCGACCCCTCCCTTCCTCGGCCGGCGCTGCCCGGTTGTCACGCGGGCCGAGTTCGTCGGCACGGGGTTCACCGAGGCGCACCTCGCCGGCGCACCGATCTTCGGCTGGCGGGTCTCCTCGAGCCTCGCCGTGGAGGTCGGCCGGCTGGTCCGGGCGGGCGAGCGGTTCGTCTACGCCTACTACGACGGCGTCGACAAGGTCGCCCACGACACCGGGCTCGGGGAGCACTACCGGGCGGAGCTGCGCGCCGTGGACCGGCTCGTCGAAGACGTTCTCGCCGCCCTCCCGCCTGCCTGCGCGCTCGCGGTCACCGCCGACCACGGCCAGGTCGAGGTCCGCTCGGCGCCGATCGAGCTGGACCGGTCGGTGGCGGCCGAGGTGGAGCTGCTCTCGGGCGAGGCGCGCTTTCGCTGGCTGCACGCGAGGCCCGGAGCGGCCGGGCGCCTCGCCGAGCGCTGCAGGGACCTCTACGACGACGTCGCCTGGGTGAGGACCCGGGCCGAGGTGGTCGCCGAACGCTGGCTCGGGGATCCGCCCCCGCCCGAGGTGGCGAGCCGGCTCGGCGACGTCGCGCTCGCCGCCCGAGAGCCGGTCGCCTTCTTCGACCCGGCCGACACCGGCGAGCTCCGTCTCGTGTCCCGGCACGGCTCGCTCACCCCGGCGGAGATGCTCGTGCCGTTCCTCGTGGCGCTGCGGTGAGGCCCTACACCAGGCGGGGCGACGACGGCACGACCGGCCTGCACGGCGGCGGGCGGGTGGCGAAGACGAGCCTCGTCGTCGAGGTGCTCGGAAGCGTCGACGAGGCCCAGGCGGCGCTCGGCCTCGCCCGCGCCGAGACCGTCCGGGGCGGGGAGCTCGACACGCTCCTGCTCGAGCTCGAAAGGCAGCTCTGGGTCCTGATGGCGGAGGTCGCGAGCGCCCCGGAGCGGCGGGGGGAGCTCTTGGCGGGCTCGACGAGGGTCGACCGGGACATGGTCGTTGCGCTCGAGTCTCGGATCGATGCCGTGTGCGCAGGCCTCGACCTCGAGCGGGGCTTCGTCGCGCCCGGCGGGACTCGTCTGTCGGCGGCGCTCGACCTCGCCCGCACCGTCGTCCGGCGTGCCGAGCGTCACGCGGCTGGTCTCGAGCTCGGCCCGTCTTCGGTCGTCCCCTACCTCAACCGGCTCTCGGACCTGTGCTGGGCGCTCGCCCGGGCGGCCGAGGGCGAGCACGTGCGGATGGAGGACCTCGAAAAGGCTACGCCGGCGACCCCGGCGGGAGAGGAGGGCAGCCAGCCATGACGACCGTGGAGGTGCCGGAGCGTCCGGGAGAGGTCGAGGTGGTGGCGAGCTTCGCCACCTCTCCGCTCGGCGAGGCGCCGGGGGCCGCGCCCGACGGCGAGCTCTGCCGCGTCCTCGGCTTCGACGCGGCGCTCGACGCCGCGGTCGTCCTCGGCCGGCGCGGCCCGGGCCAGCCGGTGGAGGTCGTCGCCGGGCTCGGCCCTGCGGCGCTCGTCGACGCCGAGGCGATCCGGCGGGCGGCGGCGGCTGCGGTGAGGGCGACCCCGAGGGTGTCGTCGCTCCGGCTCGAGCTCGCCGGCGTCGACCCCCCGGAGCTCTCGTCCGAGGAGGTCGCACAGGCCGCCTGCGAGGGAGCGCTGCTCGCCGCGTACCGTTTCGAGCGGTACAAGTCCGAACGGCAGGGATCGCCGCTCGAGCGCGTCGAGCTCGCAGGGGTCGACCCGGGACCGGGGCGCAGGGGCGCGTCCCGAGCCGAGGTGGTCGCCGGCGTCGTCACCCTGGCCCGGGACCTCGTGAACACGCCGGCCGGCGAGCTCACCCCGCGCCGGTTCGAGGAGCTGGCGAGGGAGCTCGCGGCGCTCGAGGGCCTCGGCATCCGGGTCCTCGACGAGCAGGCCATCGTCGAGGAGCGGCTCGGTGGGCTGCTCGCCGTGTCGCGCGGCTCGGCCGAGCCGCCGAGGCTCGTGCGGCTCGAGCACGCACCTGGGGCCGTGGCCGGCTCGCCGCCCGTCGCGCTGGTCGGCAAGGGGATCACCTTCGACTCCGGTGGCCTGTCGCTGAAAAGCGGCACGTCGATGATGACGATGAAGACCGACATGAGCGGGGCCGCCGCGGTGCTCGCGGCGCTCGTCGGCTCGGCGAGGCTCGGGATCGGCGTCCACGCGGTCGGCTGGATGGCCCTCACCGAGAACATGCCCGGCGGCCGGGCGACGAAGCCGGGAGACGTGCTTCGTGCCCGGAACGGCAAGACGATCGAGGTCCTCAACACCGACGCGGAGGGCAGGCTCGTCCTCGCCGACGCGCTCAGCCTCGCCGCCGAGGAGTCCCCCGACAGCATCGTCGACCTCGCCACCTTGACCGGCGCCTGCATCACGGCCCTCGGGCGGGGCGTCGCCGGGCTGATGGGCAACGACGACCGGCTCCTCGCGGCGCTGCGGGCGGCGGGACGGCGTGCGGGGGAGGCCGTCTGGCACCTCCCCCTGCCTTCCGGCTATCGCAGCCAGATCGAGTCGGAGGTCGCGGACATGAAGAACATCGGGGCCCCGGGGGAGGCCGGCGCGCTCGCCGCCGGCCTGCTGCTGGAAGAGTTCGTCGGGACGACGCCCTGGGCGCACCTCGACATCGCCGGCCCGGCGCGCTCGGAGACCGACGGCGGCTACCGGCACAAGGGGGGCACCGGCTTCGGGGTGCGTACACTGCTGGAGCTGCTTGCCCGCTACGAGCCGCTCGGCGGTCGTGCCGAGGGCCTTTCCACCGGGACGGAGGTGCTGCGATGACCGAGCTCGGCGAGGCGCCGCTCGAGCGGGCGATCGTCACCTCCCCGCCCTCGAGCCCGCTGACGCTCGGCGTCGACGTCGGCGGCACAGGGGTGAAAGCCTCGGTGCTCGACGCCGAGGGGCGCCTCGTGGCCGACCGGGTGCGCGTCCCGACGACCTATCCGCTCACGCCCGAGGGGCTCGTCGAGTCGGTGGTCGCGCTCGTCCGGCCGCTCCCGGCCTACGACCGGGCCTCGGTCGGCTTTCCCGGCGTCGTCCGCGACGGTCGAGTGCTCACCGCGCCGCATTTCGTCACCGAGCACGGCCCCGGCTCGCCGGTCTCGGGCTCCCTCGTCTCGGCGTGGACCGGGTTCGAGCTCGGCCGGGCCCTGGGCGAGGCGCTCGGGAGGCCGTGCCGGGTCGCGAACGACGCCGACCTCCAGGGTCTCGCGGTGATCGCCGGGAAGGGTCTCGAGCTTGTCGTCACGCTCGGGACAGGCGTCGGGACCGGCCTGTTCCGAGATGGGAGGGTCGCCCCGCACCTCGAGCTCGCGCACGCGCCGTTCCGCAAGGGCCAGACCTACAACGAGCAGCTCGGCGACGCGACCTTGCAGCGGGTCGGGCTGGGGAAGTGGCGCAAGCGGCTCGTCGAGGCGCTCGAGAACTTCCACACCTTGCTGAACTTCGACCGCTGCTACATCGGCGGGGGAAACTCCCGCCACGCGGCGGGCCATCTCGATGAGCGCTTCGTCATCGTCGACAACGTCGCGGGCATCCTCGGGGGCATCAAGCTCTGGGAGCACGGCGGGCACCTCATCTGAGCGCCTGCGGCCCGGGCGCCTCGACTTGCCCCCGGCATCGTCTCGGGCCCGCGCGACCTCGGTGCAGGCCTTGCCCGGCTACTCCCCGAGCCAGGCGGGGGCGGACTCGAGGAGGAACTTGCTCACCGCGAGCGCTCGGTCGAAGGTGTCGCAGAGCAGCTCCTCGCCCGCCATGACCCGCGCCAGGGAGACGTTCTGGCGGGCGACGATGGTGAGGCGCCTGACGGGCGGGTCCGTCACCGACCCGAAGGAGTCGGTCGCGGAGATCTCGAGCGGGAGGTCGACGCCGCCGATCCCGGCGAGGTCGATCGCCAGGCGCAAAAGGTCCGGCGGGTTCGGGAGCGGCGGGACCCCCCAGGTGAAGTTGAGCGGGAAGGACCACTTGTCCGGCGGCTCGACGTCGTCGGGGAGCGCGACGACCGCGTCTTCGAAGTCGAGGAGCGTGCGCGGGTCGACCTCGAGCGCAAGGTGCAGGTCGATCGGCCCCCCGCAGCCCTCCTCGGGATGCAGGTCGACCTCCCAGAACTGGCGGAGAGAGTAGGTCTCGACGAAGTGCCGCTCGTCGTGCACGTGGAACCCGTGGTCGACCGCGTGGTCCTTGAGCTCGGCGACGTAGCCGGCGACGTCGATGACCGCCATCTGGCGCCAGTGTAGGCACCGCCACCTCCCGGCCAGGCTCCCGGCGGCGCCCGGGCGGGTAGCCTCGCCGCTCGTGGACGCCGACGCCCTCCTCGACACGCTCGGCAGGACGGCCGAGGAGGTCGGCCGTGCCCTCGCCTCGCTCGAGGACTGGGGACCCGCCGGCACCCGGGAGGGCCAGTACCGGAGCGACCTCGTCGCCGACGAGGCTGCGGTCCGGCTGCTCCTCGACGCGGGGCTCGGGGTGCTGAGCGAGGAGTCCGGCCTGCACGCGCCGGACCGCCCGCTGCTCGCCGTCCTGGACCCCGTCGACGGGTCCACGAACGCCGCTCGCGGGCTCCCCTGGTACGCGACGAGCGTCTGCGTGCTCGACGGGGCCGGTCCGGTCGCCTCGGTGGTGCTGAACCAGGCGACGGGGACCCGCTACGAGGCGGTGAGGGGCGGAGGCGCCCGGCGCGACGGCCGGCCGATCTCGCCCTCGGGCGTGCGTCGGCTCAGGGAGTCGGTGATCGCCGTCTCGGGCTACCCCCGCCATTTCCTCGGCTGGCGGCAGTACCGGGCGTTCGGGGCGATGGCCCTCGACCTGTGCTCGGTCGCCGAGGGCGCCTTCGACGGCTACGTCGACTGCGTCGACGCGGCCCACGGCGGCCCCTGGGACTACCTCGGGGCGCTGCTCGTGTGCGAAGAGGCGGGGGCGGTCGTCGCCGACGCCCGCGGTCGGCCGCTCGCCGAGCTCGACCAGATCGTCGCCGGCGAGGCCTCGCCGAGAAGCCCCGTGGCCGCCGGGACCCACGAGCTGCTGGAGGAGCTCCTCACGCAGCGGGCGCTCGTGCCCGGGCCGACGAGCAGGTAGCGTCGCTCCGTGGCCGAGCAGGACGGCGGTGGTCGGGCTGGCCCGCCCCCCGGGCTCGAGCAGCTCCTCGCACTCCAGGAGCTGGACGTCCGGCTGGACCGGCTGCGGCACCGGCGAGCGCACCTGGACGAGCGTGCTGCGCTCGAGGCACTGACCGGGCGCCTCGAGGCGCTCGACGTCGAGCAGCGACGTGTCGCCGAGGAGCGCTCGGCGCTGCTCGCCCGCGAGTCCGAGCTCGAGAGCGAGACGGCTGCCGTCGTCGCCCGAGCCGCGGCGATCGAGGACCGGGCGCGAGGCGGCGCGGCGAGCTCCTATCGAGACCAGGAGGCGATGGCCCAGGAGGTCGAGGCGCTGGGGCGACGCCGCGCCGAGCTCGAGTCGCTCGAGCTCTCGGTGCTCGAGCAGGGCGAGCCGCTCGAGGCCGAGCTGGCGAGGATCGCCGAGGCGCGTGGAAGGCTCGAGCCGGAGCTCGAGGCCGCCCGCTCGGCCCTCGCGGAGGCGGAGGCCGAGGTCGACGCCGAAGCCGCCGGAGCGCTGGCGCGCCGGCGCGAGCTCGCCGGGATCGTTCCTGCCGAGCTCCTCGCCGAGTACGAGCGCCTGCGTGCCCGCCTCGGCGGCGTGGGCGTCGCTCGGCTCGACCGCGGCAGGTGCTCCGGCTGCCACCTCGCCCTACCGGCGACCGAGGTGGACCGGTTGCGCCACGCGCCCGCCGGGGAGCTGGCCCACTGCGAGCAGTGCGGCCGGATCCTCGTCCCTTGACCGGACCGGTGGCTCTTCGGGCCGGGCGGGCCGGCACCCCGGGGAGCGCAGGACGTTTGGCAGGAGCCCGGCGCGCCTCGCTCGCCGTCGCCCTCATCGTCGGCGCCGCCCTCGCCGTCTCGGCCTGCGGTGGCACGGGCGCCGGCGAGAGCCGGACGGTCCCGCCGGGCCGGCCCGCGTCCGCAGGCGGCGTCGAGCGAGTCCGCGCCGTGCCGCCCGGGGGGGGCGTCGGGGTGGCGGGCGGGGCCGGGCAGCGCCCGTCCCTGTCCCAGGCGGCCGTCCGCGCTCGCTATCTCGCCGCCGTCGCCCCTGCCGAGGCCGCCTTTGCCAAGCTCTCCGCCGAGCTCGCCACCCTCGTCCCGACGACTCCTGCCACCAGGGTCGAGGCCGAGGTCCGGCCTGCTGCGGCGGCCATCGCGAGGGCTGCCCGGCGGCTGTACGCGCTGAGCCGGCTGGCGGGAGGCGCCCGCGGGAAGGACCTGTTCGCCGTGGTCGTCGCCGACAACGAGGTCTGGCAGGCGCTCGAGGACCTCGCCGCCGGGTGGTCCAGCCGGTCGTTCGAGCTGTCGTCCTGGGAAGGCGCTTTCTCCGAGGCGCTTCGGCGGGCGGACGCGGCCGCCTCGACGGTGCGCAGGGCGCTCGCGGCTCAGCCCGGGAGGACTCGCTCGGCCCCGCTGTAGACCTTGCAGCGGCCCTCGCGGAGGAAGCCGACGAGGGTGAGGCCGGCCTCGCGCGCGAGCTCGACCGCGAGGCTGCTCGGCGCCGAGACCGAGCAGAGCATCGGCACGCCGGCGACGAGCGCCTTCTGCACGAGCTCGAAGCTCGAGCGCCCGCTGACCAGGACCGCGCAGTCGCCGAGCGGCAGGCGCCCCTCGAGCAGCGCCCAGCCGACGAGCTTGTCGAACGCGTTGTGGCGCCCGACGTCCTCGCGGGCCGCGACAAGCTGGCCGGCAGAGTCGAACAGGCCCGAGGCGTGCAGCCCGCCCGTCGCGGCGAACACCCGCTGGGCCGCCCCCAGGCGGTCCGGGAGGCCGCACAGGGTCGAGAAGGGGATCTCCGGACCCGGCGCGAGGGGCCTGGAGCCGGCCCGGGGCAGGGCGTCGAGCGAGGCCTTGCCGCAGACGCCGCAGGCGCTCGTCAGGGAGAAGTGGCGCTCGAGCGGGGCGAGGTCCACCCTGACGTGGCGAGCGAGCTCGACGGTCACGACGTCGAAGCGCTGCTGCTCGGCGGCGTTCTCGACGCAATAGGAGATGCGCCGGATGTCCCGCGCCTCGGCGATCACCCCCTCGGACGACAAGAACCCGGCGGCGAGCTCGAAGTCCGCTCCCGGGGTCCTCATCGTGACGGCGACCGGGAGGCTCCGGCCACCGGTCGCGATCCTGATCTCCAGGGGCTCCTCGGTCGCGAGAAGGTCCTCGCCCGCCGAGGAGCCGCCGCGGTCGTAGGCGATCGCCGAGGTCCTCGTCGTCGGGCCGGGACGAGCCCCCACCGCTAGGCCTCGAGCGCCTCGAGGCGGACGACGGCGTTGTAGTCGGGGATACCCGCCTGCGGCGAGCGCCGAGCCCGGTCGATGAGGACGTCGCCCTCGGGCCAGTGCACCTGCACCATCCCGGGGAGGATGGGGGCGAGGAGCACCCTGCAGGCGAGCTCGCCGGACTCGCTGCGCACGACCACGGCCTGGCCGTCGACGAGCCGGAGCCGCCGGGCGTCCTCCTCGCTGACGAGGACCGAGTCGCGGCGGGCCCCGGTGTGGCTGTCGAGATCGCCCTGGACCATGCTGTTGAACTGGCGACCTCGACGGGTCGCGAGCCGGAAGGCCCCTTCGGGCAGCGGATCCTGCCGGGGCGGCCGGACGACGCTGAAGCGAGCCCTGCCGTCGGGTGTCGGGAAGCGCCACCCGGCGCAGAGCATCGGCCCGCCCTGCTGGAACTGGTCGCCCTCCCGGGCGAGCGTGCGGATGAGGGCATAGTCGGGGACCGTTCGGGCGATGTCCTCACGGATCTCCGGGGTGCCTCCGAAGCGCAGCCTCCCGGCGAGGTCTGGCCGGACGCGGCAGGCCAGCTCGGTGAAGACCTGCCACTCCGGCCGAGCCTGGGCGACGCGGGGTCCTCGGATCTCCGGGCTGAGGATCACCCGGCGCTCCGTAGAGGTCTCCGTCACGCCGCCCGCCATCTCGTAACGGGTCTGGACGGGGAGCAGCACCACGGCGTCGGCGGGGTCGACCAGCATCTGGCTCGAGGCGACGATGTCGAGGTGCACGCGCAGCGGCACCCTGCCGAGGGCCTCGGCGACGTAGGGCGGGTCGGGCAGCACCTCGAGGAAGTTGCCGCCGGAGCAGACGAGGACGTCGAGCCGCCCGCCGTGGGCCGCGTCGATCATCTCCGGCGCGCTGAGCCCAGGCTCGGAGGGGATCTCGAATCCCCACAGCTCGCCGATGCGGCGGGCGTTCTCCTCGGTCACCGGCAGTCCTCCGGGCAGTGCGGTGGCGTACGCGCCCATCTCGGCACCCCCTTGGACACCCGAGTGCCCGCGGATGGGCATCAGACCGCAGCGGGGCCGCCCGACGAACCCCCGAGAGAGGGCGAGGTTGATCACCGCTCTCACGGCGTCCTCCCCGGACTCGTGCTGGGTGATCCCCATGCTCCAGACGAGCACGGCGGTGCGGGCCTCGCCGAGCATGGTCGCGAAGGACGCCATCTCCTCTCTGGTCGTCCCCGACGCGTGCTCGAGCTCGGGCCAGCTCTCGGCGTCAAGCTCACGGGCGAGCGGCCCGAACCCGGTCGTGTGGGACTCGATGAAGGCTTCGTCGACCAGGCCCTCGGCGAGCAGGTGCTTGAGGGCCCCGTTGAGGAAGGCGACGTCGCCGCCGATGGCGACCTGGAAGAACCGGTCGGCGACCTTGGTCCCGAACAGGCTGCTCTCGAGGTTCGAGGGGACCCAGTAGCGCTCCATCGCGGGTTCGCGGTAGGGATTGACGACGACGACCTTCGTCCCCGCCTTCTTCGCGTGGTAGAGGTACTTCATCGCGACGGGCTGGTTGGTCGCCACGTTCGAGCCGAGGAAGACGACGAGGTCCGAGCCGATCCAGTCCCGGTAGGAGCAGGTGGTGGCCGCGACGCCGAGCGCCTCTTTGAGGCCGACGGTGCTCGGCGAGTGGCAGATGCGGGCCGAGCTGTCGATCGAGGCGACCCCGAGGGCTCGGAAGGCCTTCTGGGCGGCGTAGTAGTTCTCGTTCGGCTGCCCCCGGCTCGTGAGGTAGAGGGCGACCTTGTCCGGCCTCGCCGAGGCGATGCGCCGGGCCACTGTCTCGAGGGCCTCCTCCCAAGGGACGCGCCTGAAGCCGGGGTCCCCCCGCAAGCGGACCATCGGGTGGGAGAGGCGGCCGAGCCGGCGGAGCTGCGCGCCGGTCAGCGACCTGAGACGAGCCACGTCCCCGAGCAGCTCGGGGTCCATCTCCGGCATTGTGCTCAACCTGAGCATCCGGAGGCGCACGTTGCAGAGGTGGACCTCGTCGATCGTCCAGTCGCGCATCCCGGTCGTCCCGAGGGAGCACCCGTCGCACACCCCGTGGGAGAGGATGCGCCAGGCGTAGCCGAGCCGGTCGCGGTTCTCGACGACCGCCTCGAGGATGGACCGGTAGTTGTCCGGCCGGCGCTCCCCGACACCGAATGGCTTGAGGCTCGCCCAGAGCGACGGCGCGACCCGCCGCTCCCGGTGCCCCCCACCGCTGGCCATGGACCTCACCCCCGCGCAGCTCCTGCAAGAGCCTACCGGCGCGGCGGCGGCGCCCTCGGCGCGGCACGGGCCGCGACGCTATGGTCCGGGCGGAGGAGGTGCGTGAGATGGTGATGGAGTACCGGCAGCTCGGACGCACGGGGCTGAAGGTGTCGGCCCTGGCCCTCGGGACGATGAGCTTTGGAGGGTCCGGCGAGTTCGCGGCGGTGGGGAGCTCCGGCGTCGCCGAGGCGCGCCGGATCCTCGACCGGGCGCTCGAGGAAGGGGTGAACCTCGTCGATACCGCGGACGTCTACTCGAACGGCCGGTCTGAGGAGATCCTCGGCGAGGTCCTCGCCGGCCGACGAGATCGGGTCGTGCTCGCCACCAAGGCGCGCTTCGCCCTGCGCGACGGGCCGAACGAGGGCGGTCTGTCACGTGCCTACCTGCTCAGGGCGTGCGAGGACAGCCTCCGCCGGCTGGGGACCGACTACATCGACCTCTATCAGGTGCACGAGCGGGACGGGCTCACGCCGATGGAGGAGACGCTCGACGCCCTGGACACCCTTGTCCACCAGGGGAAGGTCCGCTACGTCGGCTGCTCGAACCACTCCGCCTGGCAGGTCGCCAAGGCGCTCGGCGTCTCCGAGCGGCTCGGCCTCGTCCGCTACGCCAGCCAGCAGATCTACTACTCGCTGCTCGACCGGGAGGCCGAGTACGAGCTCGTGCCGCTGTCGATCGACGAGGGCGTCGGCATCCTCGTCTGGAGCCCGCTCGCCGGCGGGCTGCTCTCCGGCAAGTACAGGAGGGACCGGCCTCCGCCGGAAGGGGCCCGTCACAGCCCGGGATCGCCGTGGCATGAGCCTCCCGTCTACGACGAGGCCCGCATGTACGACGTCATCGAGGAGCTCGTCGCCGTGTCGTCGGCGAGGGGCTGTTCGGCCGCCCAGGCGGCCCTCGCCTACCTCCTCGGCAAGCCCGGGGTGACCTCGGTGATCGTCGGCGCGCGCGACGAACGGCAGCTCGAGGAGAACCTGGGCGCCGCCACCTTCAGCCTCGATGACGACGAGCGGGCCCGACTGGACCGGGTGAGCGAGCCGAGGCTCATTTACCCCTACTGGCACCAGAAGGCGACGGCCTCCGACCGGCTGAGCCCCGGCGACCGGTCGCTCTTGGCGCGCGGCTGATCCAGCCGGGAACGACTCGCCATGGACATGTCCCTCTCCAAGCGCGGTGACTACGTCATGCGCTCGGCGATCTGCCTGGCCCGGGCGTTCGACGCCGGCGAGGGACGCAAGATCCGAGAGGTCGTGGCGGAGACCGAGATCCCCGCGACCTTCGCTTCGCAGATCCTCGCCGACCTCGTGCGCGCCGGGCTGGCGACCTCGAGGGCGGGCCGGCGCGGCGGCTACCGCCTGGCGCGTGAGCCCGGCCGCATCAGCGCGCTCGAGGTCGTCGAGGCTGCAGAGGGACCGCTGCGTGCGGAGCGCTGCGCCCTCGGCGACGGTCCCTGCCGGTGGGACGCGGTCTGCCCCTTGCACGAGACCTGGACCGGGGCGACAGGGCGGGTCCGGGAGCTGCTCGCCGAGACGACGCTCGCGGAGCTCGCCGCCCGGGACCGGGCGATCGAGGCCGGCACCTACGAGGTGCCCCCGGACTCGCACCGCATGGCGCCGCTCGCGCGCTCCGTCGCCGACTTTGTGCAGGTCGAGCTCGGAGAGCAGGAGCTGCTGCGGGCGCTGAGGGGAGCCGGCTCGCGCCTCGACGCGCTCGCCGAGCACGCCGTCGGGGGCGCCGGGGCGGGGACCCCCCACCTCGCGCCTCATGCCATGCTCGCACCGGCGGCCCGGGGCAGGGGCGCGCTCGAGTCGCGCCGGCTCGAGCTCGCCGTCGACCTTCCCGGTCTTGACGGCGGGGCTCGCCTCGAGGCCGGGCTCGAGGTGCGTGCCGTGGACGCCGACCGCAGCGAGCTGGTGCTCGACGGCGTCTGGCACCACCGGCGCGCCGAGGGCGCGACGGCGAAGCCTCGGGACGAGGAGGTCGACCTCGAGGCTCGGCAGGTCGTGAGACGTTTCCTCCGCCTGCTGGCTCGCCTCGCCGAGGACTCGGCGGCCGGGGCGCCCGATCCCCGAGGGCGGGCGGCAGGAAATGTGTTGCCACTCAATTGACGTGAGGTGATGGAGTAAGCGAGACTGTGCCCCCGTGCAGAGAGGCGGGCGCGCCAGGAAGACCGGAGGGGGACGAGAGCAGCAGCGCAGCCGGCCCGAGGGACTCGGGCGGGCGGGGGGGACGAAGGAGGCTCGCACGCCCGAGCCAGCGAGGCCGTCCCCCGAAGTGGAGGGCCCGCGGTGGCGCTGAGGATCCGGTTCGTCGAGCCGGCGCCGCCGGGGCACAACGTCTATGACCTCGCCCAGCTCCCGCGTCTCGGGCTCCCGCTCATCGCGACGATGCTCGCCGAGGCGGGGCACGACGTGCGCGTCTACGCCGAGGTCCTCGCCGAGCCGGACCTCGACGACTGCCTGGGAGCGGACCTCGTCGGGATCTCCTCGACGACCTCCACGGCGCCCGCCGCCTACCGCCTCGCCGACCTGCTGGCCGAAGCGGGCGTGCCGGTCGTCCTCGGGGGCCCTCACGTGACCTTCCTGGCGGACGAGGCGCTCGGTCACGCCCCCTACGTCGTGCGCGGGGAGGGTGAGGCGACCATGCTCGACCTCGTCGAGCACCTCGAGAAAGGGCAAGGTCTCGAGGAGGTCCTCGGTCTCTCCTATCGCGGGGCGGATGGCGAGCCCTTTCACAACCCGGCTCGCGCCCGTTGCAGCCAGCAGGAGTTCGAGCGGCTGCCGATCCCCCGCCTGGAGCTCCTCGAGGGCTACGAGCGCATGGTGACCAAGCCGCTCATGACCCAGTGGGGCTGCCCTTTCGATTGCGAGTTCTGCTCGGTCACCGCGATGTTCTCCCGAGCCGTCCGGCACCGTCGCGCCGAGCAGGTCCTCGCGGAGCTCGCCGGCCTCGACGCGCGCCGGGTCTTCTTCTACGACGACAACTTCGTCGTCAACAAGGCGCGCACGGCGGCGCTGCTGTCGGCCATGGTCGACTCGAGCGTCACGCCGGAGTTCTTCGCCCAGGTGCGCGCCGACTCGGCGCTCCGGTCGCTGAAGAGCGGGGAGGTCGACGACGAGTTCCTCACCCTGCTGCAGCGGGCCGGTTGCAGGATGGTGATGATCGGGATCGAGGCGGTGACCGACAAGGCGCTCGTGGAGATGGGCAAGCGCCAGAGCGTCGAGACGATCGAGCGGTCGATCGCCGCCTTCCACCGCCATGGCATCGGCGTCCACGGGATGTTCGTCGCCGGCTTCGACGCAGACGACGCCGGGACGACCGAGGCGACGGTCGACTTCGCGAGGCGTCTCGAGATCGACACTTTCCAGCTCATGATCGAGACGCCACTTCCCGGCACCCACCTGTGGTCGCGGATCGAGACCGAGCGCCGGCTGCTCAGCGAGGACTGGTCGCTCTTCGACGGCCACCACGTCGTGATGCAGCCGGCCCAGATGAGCCCGCTCGAGCTCCAGCTGGGCGTGCTCGAGGCGATGCGCCACTTCTACTCCTGGCCGAGGATCCTCGCGTCGGGCCTGGCCGCAGCCGTCCGGCACCTTCCCGACCTTGCCCACGTCGGCACGCCCGCGCTGCTGCG